>JAVWCK010000006.1:0-41793 GCA_036649035.1 Raoultibacter sp. | reverse complement strand
TCATCCTGAGCCAGGATCAAACTCTCCGTTTAAATGAACGAACCGAAGTCCGTTGCGTTTATGACTTTAAGTAGATCTTGGTAAAACAATCAAAGCGTCCGGAGCCCTTTTGATCGGGGCGGACCTTCGACGAGGTTCTTACTAGCTTAAAATTCGTATCACAGTATCCAGTTTTCAAGGTGCCCCGCCGCCCTGTTCGGGGGCTTCGTTCGCGCTTTTATGTCTCAAGCGCAAGGAGATATATTACTCTTTCCCTCCCACCGCGTCAAGAACTATTTTCAAAGTTTTTTAAAACATTTGAATCCGTTCTTACCGCTTCCCCGTTTCGCTTCGAGATATCCTCTCTCGCTTCAACGGAGCTTTGCTATAGTACCAAAGAAAGCGCGACCCGAGGACGACAAAATAAGTCTCCACACTTAATTTCCGATTTGTTTTCTAGGAGTTCTTGGTTCCTAACCTTCCGGCACCCCGAGATGCCCGACTGCCAAACAGAAGAAGGTAATCTTCAAGGCGAGCTTAACCCATCGTGATCGACAGTTCTTTCCGGCTATCGCAAAAGAAGGGATAACAAAGAAGGACCGGTTTTCCGGTCCTTCTCATATGCTTCCTTATAACAAGCTACCTTACTTATCGCGAGTATCGCCCATAGTTTCCTCGAGAGCGGCTTGAGCAGCAGCCAGACGAGCCAGGGGCACACGATACGGCGAACAGCTGACATAGGTAAGGCCAATCTTGTAAAACGTCTTCACCGAATCCGGATCGCCGCCATGCTCCCCGCAGACACCGAGGGTGATATCGGGATTGGTGGCACGACCCTTCGTGCAGCCCATCTCAACCAAAGCAGCTACACCGCTATCGACGGTTTCGAACGGATTACAGGGCAACAGGCGACGCTCGAGATAGCGGGGAATGAATTTAGATTCCACATCATCGCGCGAGAAGCCGAAGGTTGTTTGCGTGAGATCGTTGGTGCCGAAGCTAAAGAAGTCAGCTTTGGTAGCGATTTCGTCAGCGGTAATCGCAGCACGCGGCAATTCAATCATGGTTCCAATTTCGATATCGAGCTCGATGCCCTGCTCTTCGCATACCGCCGCAATGGCCTGTTCGCATTCGCCGCGCAAAGTTTCCAGTTCGGCGAAAACCGAAACGAGCGGAATCATGATCTCGGGACGAGGATCGAGCCCTTCTTTTTTGAGCTGCGCCGCAGCCGTTGCGATGGCGCGCACCTGCAAAGCCGGAAGCTCGGGGTAGACGATAGCTAAACGGCAACCGCGCAAGCCGAGCATCGGGTTGGCTTCGCTCATAGAGTCGATTTGACCCATAAGAGCGCGTTTGGCGGCAATATCGGCCGCAGGAGCACCGGTCGCTTCCATACGGGCAATTTCAACATCGAGTTCACGCGGGCTATCGAGGAATTCATGCAGTGGGGGGTCAAGCAGGCGAACCACAACCGGCAAACCATCCATGGCCTTGAACATACCCAAGAAATCACCGGTTTGAGCAGCGAGCAGGTCACTCAAAGCTTTTTCGCGCACTGCGGGATCTTCGGTCAGGATAAATGACTGGATAATCTGCTTGCGGTCGCCCAAGAACATGTGCTCGGTACGGCACAGACCGATACCAGCTGCGCCAAACGAACGGGATAAGATCGCATCTTCGGGGTTATCCGCATTAGCACGCACACCCATGGTGCGGAACTCATCAGCCCATTCAAGAATGGTGTCCAGATCGCCCGTCATTTCAGGCAGAACCAAATCGACAGCACCGAGAACGACGATACCCATCGTGCCGTCAAGCGAGACCATGTCGCCTTCCTTGATGGTGATACCCTTATCGGAAACGAAAGCCTCTTTCTTTTCCGCATTGATTTTGAGCGATTCAACACCGCACACACACGGGGTGCCCATACCGCGGGCGATAACGGCTGCGTGAGACGTCTTGCCACCATGAGAGGTGAGAATACCTTCAGCGGTAATCATACCGGCAAGGTCATCGGGATTCGTTTCCCAGCGGATCAAGACACATTTGCGGCCGGCTTCGGAGGCGGCAACCGCATCGGCGGCAGAAAAGACCGCTTCACCGACGGCAGCACCAGGGCTTGCATTGAGACCCTTTGCAATGACATCGTAGGTGGCGTTCTTGTCGAATTGCGGGTGCAATAACTGATCGAGCTGTTCAGGATCGACGCGCATGACCGCTTCTTTTTTGGAGATGAGGCCTTCTTTTTCCATTTCGATAGCGATGTGCAAAGCAGCGGCGGCGGTACGCTTACCCACGCGAGTCTGAAGCATCCACAGCTTACCCTGTTCGATAGTGAATTCGATATCGCACATATCGCGGAAATGATTTTCAAGAATGGTGAACACGCCCTCGAGTTCACAACCCGCTTCTTCGAGACCGGCCACATACTTCAAGTCTGCGATGGGGCTGGTATTGCGAATACCGGCAACAACATCTTCGCCCTGGGCGTTGATGAGATAATCGCCATAGAACTCTTTTTCGCCGTTGGCGGGGTTGCGCGTGAAGGCCACACCCGTTGCCGAAGTGTCGCCCTTGTTGCCGAAGATCATCGATTGCACATTGACAGCGGTACCTAGATCATCTGAGATCTTATTCTGTTTGCGATACAGCGTCGCACGAGGGTTGTTCCAGCTTCCGAACACCGCTTCGATAGACAACTGAAGCTGTACGGAGGGATCTTGAGGAAACTGAACCGCACCGTCAACGACAAGCGTCGGGTAGGCGGCTGCATCGACATTGTCGGCAAATATCTGCTTAAACTCGTCGACGAGTTCTTTCAAGTCATCGGCGCTAAGATCGGTATCGCTTTTGACACCACGCGCATTTTTCATGGCGGTAATGGCATTTTCGAACAGATCCCCATCAAGGCTCATAACGACGTTTGAGAACATCTGAATAAAACGACGATATGAATCCCACGCAAAACGCGGGTTTTCGGTTTGGGCGATAAGTCCATTGATGGACTGATCATTGAGACCGAGATTCAAGACGGTATCCATCATACCCGGCATGGACATAGGAGCGCCCGAACGAACGGAAACGAGCAAAGGATCAACCGGATCGCCGATCTTCTTGCCGATACGCGTTTCAAGATCCTCGCGGTATTCCTGGATTGTATCAAGGGCTTTTTCAGGCCATGTATTGTCAGCATTGGCATATTCGATGCAGGTTTGACACGAGATAGTGAAACCGGGAGGCACCGGCAAGCCGATGTTCGCCATTTCAGCGAGATTGGCGCCTTTACCACCTAAGATGGCTTTCATACTCGTATTGCCTTCAGTTACATTGTTGCCGTTCGCATCCTTACCGAACGCAAACACACGCTTTACTTCTTCGGTCACCTTTTTCTCCTTAAACGCAACTTTTGCACCTGGTTCGCACTGTCCCTACCCTCACAAGGATACTACAGCTTGTCGCTAAAATCTCACGACTGAGGGTGAGCGAGGTCATAATAGCGCAAAATGTCCTGAGCGGTCTCCTCAACCGCACGATTATCGGTGTGAACGACAATACAGCCGAGTTTGCGCATAAGAGCCCGGGCACTTTCGAGATCTTGGTAGACTTCCTCTGGGTCGGCATAGCTTGCAGCAACCACTCCCGCATTGCCCAAACGACGCTTGCGGATACTCACCAGCACTTCGGGAGTCGTTATCAAACCGAACAAACGCGAAGGATCGACATCGTATATCTCCTTCGGCGGTGCGGTATGAAGATCGAGAGGGACATTCGCCACCCGGTAACCCTGCTGACTGAGATAGATGGAAAGCGGTGTTTTCGACGAACGGGAAACACCAAGCAGCACAATATCGGCAAGCGTAAGGTCGCGGGTGTTGCGCCCGTCGTCGTGGGCAATGGTGAATTCCATTGCGGCAATACGGTGGAAATAGTTTTCGTCAGCCACCCGGAGACCCCCGGGTTCATCCGAAGGAACCAAGCCACTGACCTGAGAAATAGCACGAATAGCATCTCCGATGAGATCAACGGCAACAATATTGGGATGCTTCTTCGTATAGGACTCAATCGCTTCGCGCATGGATCCGTCAACAAGCGTATAGAACACAAGCAGACGGTCATCGCCGTATTCCTCACGATGGCGAAAGGAGTGCTTTTCGAGGAATTCCTCTATATCGCTGAAAAGATTTACCTTGGAAAGCGTTTCCACACAGGGGTTAGTCACGCCGAACTGGCTGGTGGCGGCGCGTGCAAGCGCAAGTGCGGTGACACCGACCGAATCGCTGATAAGATAGATGGTCGGAATCACCGTGGTATTGGTATGATGAGCCGATTCCTGCATGGAGCCCCTTTCCCCGCCGTTAAGAAAGCTTGCCGAAATCGGCAACGGGAGAAAACACGGATACGAAACGGTTGAGCAAACGCAAGCGATTATTCTTGAGAGCTTCATTTTCATCCATGATCAAAACTTCCTCAAAAAAGGTATCGACCGGTGTGCGCAGTTCTCCAAGGGCCACAAGGGCACGCGCATACTCATCAGCTGCAAGAAAATGAGCAACCTCGCCTTCGGTCGCACAGAGAGCTTCGTAGAGAGCGCTCTCGGGGGCCGTGAGCAAAAGCTCATCGACTTCGCTGCCTAAATCGGCATTGCGCAAGTTGTTGGCACGCGCATAAGCAATGGCCAAATCGGTCATAACCTGGGGCAAATCGCTTCGTGCCGCCTGCAAAGAGCGAACGCGCGCAACGATATGAGCGGGCTCGATAACCCCAGAAGCGAGCACGGCATCGATAACGTCGGGAGCAAACCCGCTATCGCGAAGCATAACCTTGGTACGGGTAACGAAGAATTCAAGTAAAGCAGCCTTGGTGGCGGCTTTGTCGAAATCAAGTTCATCGTAGGCGCCAAGCGCAGCATCGATTCCCGACTCGAGTTTCAGCGGCAAACCGTCAGCCAGCATATTGACGATGCCGATAGCCTGTCGGCGCAACGCAAAAGGATCGGAAGACCCACTTGGCGCTTGGCCGACAGCAAACATCCCGCAGATGGTATCAAGCTTATCGATGGTAGCCACCAGACGGCCAACCACGCTAGAAGGCGCTTCATCGCCGGCAAAGCGAGGGCGATAATGCTGCTCGATAGCACTGACCACCTGAGGGGTTTCCCCCGCTGCTTGCGCATAATAAGAGCCCATGACCCCCTGCACTGAGGTAAATTCGATAACGGCGTTTGTAACCAGATCGGCTTTGCACAGATGGGCCGCACGACACACATCGTCCCTATCCGCCTGATCCAAGCCAGCTTCATCGGCCATGCGCTTGGCTACCGCCACCAAACGGCGCGCTTTAGCGCGAACGGTGCCGAGCTCCTCTTGAAAAACAACTTTATCAAGACGATCGACAAAATAATCAAGCGGATGCTTAAGGTCTTCTTCGTAGAAGAACTTCGCATCGGAAAGGCGCGCGCGCACGACGCGTTCGTTACCGTCGATAATCGTCGAAGAAGCTGCAGGATTTCCGTTGGATACGATGATGAATGCGTTGGTCAGCTTACCTTCGGTGTCATAGAGAGGAAAATAACGCTGATGCATGAGCATGGCATCGACGATGATTTCTTCGGGCACCTGCAAAAACTCCGCGTCAAAAGTGCCCATGAGCACCGTGGGATATTCACACAGATTGATAACTTCAAGCAGCGTCTTGTCGGGTAGATTTGCCACAGAGCCGGTTTTTGCCTCGATGGCCTCAACCCCTAAACGAATGACCGCCTCGCGTTCTTTTTGGCTGGGTACGACGAAGGCCGCACGCACGACCGAGATAAGATCGCGCGCGTGGGAAATCTCGTGTTCGCCGGGAGCAAGCACGCGGTGACCGCGGGTAAGATTGCCCGCCACCAGGTCGGCAAAACGAACAGGAATGACTTCTTCATCAAGAAGCGCCACAAGCCAGCGTACCGGGCGGGAAAACAAAACGCTCTGCGTACCCCAACGGCAGGATTTAGGCCATGAAATATCGGTGATGAGAGAGGCGAGTGCTTCGGGCAGAAGATCGCGCACCGGACGAGCCGCCTTGCGGGAAGTGGCATACACGTATTCGGTGCCATCAACCTCCCGACGCTCCAGTTCGGCTACCTCGATTCCCTTGCCGCGTGCGAAACCGCAGGCGGCCTTTGTGGGAACGCCCTCAGCATCGAAAGCAATCGCCGATGCCGGGCCTTTATGCTCCTGGACGAGGGCTTCCGTTTCATCGGATACCCCTTCCACGATAGCAATCAAGCGTCGAGGCGAAGAATATACCGCCACCGACTCGTAAGGAATCCGCAAACCATCAAGGGCCAAGGGAACCAATTTATGCAATTGCGCGGTTGCACGATCAAGATCGAACGCGGGAATTTCTTCGGTGCCGATCTCGAAAGCAAGAGTATGAAGATCAGCCATTGTCAGCCACCTTCCCTTCGTCGTTTGCCGGCACGTTACCCACCACATGCTCTAAATAGGAAGCGCAGCACGCCTTGGCCAACGTGCGGACGCGCAAGATGTAAGCCATGCGTTCGGTCGCTGAAATGACACCACGCGCATCGAGGAGGTTGAAGGCGTGACAGCACTTCAGAACGCAATCGTACGCAGGCAGAGGCAACCCGGCATCGAGAGTACGCTGGCATTCGCGCTCGCGGTCACCGAATTCGCGGAAGAGGAAATCGGTATCGGCCACCTCGAAGTTGTAGCGGGAATACTCACGTTCGTTTTCCAAGAACACGTCGCCGTACGTAAACACCACTCCGTCTGATCCACGACTCCAGATAATGTCATACACAGAATCGACGCCCTGGATATACATGGTGAGGCGTTCGAGCCCATAGGCGATTTCCACAGGAACAGGGCTGCACTCAAAACCACCCACCTGCTGGAAATAAGTGAATTGAGTCACTTCCATACCGTTGAGCCATACTTCCCAACCCAGACCCCAGGCACCAAGCGTCGGACTTTCCCAGTCATCTTCGACGAAACGCACATCATGGCCGGCCACATCGATACCGATAGCCTGCAATGAACCAAGATAAAGATCTTGAATATTATCGGGCGAAGGCTTCATGAGCACCTGGAATTGATAATAGTGCTGCAAGCGATTGGGATTTTCGCCATAGCGGCCATCGGTGGGACGACGGCAGCCCTGCACATAGCCAGTGCGCCAGGTATCAGGGCCAAGCGCGCGCAGGGTCGTTGCCGGCGCATTGGTGCCAGCACCCACTTCGTTGTCATAAGGTTGCAAGATAACGCACCCGCACGACGCCCAATAGTGTTGTAGATTCATGATGATGTCTTGAAAACTCGGTACTTCCGCACGGACGGAAAAGTTTTCAGCTGATAGATTCTGTGTTGCCATGATTCTCCTTGTAACGGATGTTTACTGCAATAAACCGAAGCGATTGAACGGCCAATAAATCAAAGCGCCTCGACCGAGCACGCTCGACGCATCGATAGATCCGAAATAGCGTGAATCGGCCGAATTGGTACGATTATCCCCCATGACCCACAGCTCCCCTTCGGGAATAGTATAAGGATAGGAAAGGGAAACATCGGCAGCAGGGGTCAAAGGAGTGCTGGGCAATCCATTGGTATAAGGCTCCTGCAAGACCACCCCATCGACAACAACATTGCCATCAACGAGATCGACCGTTTGCCCACCAACGGCAATACAGCGCTTGATAAGAACTTGACCTGCTATTTCAGTGCTGGGAAACGTAATGATATCGCCGGGTTGCACCGGATGGATATAATAGGAAACCTTTTCGGAAAAGACCTTGTCACCGGTCATGATCGTGGTTTCCATGGACCCGGAAGGAATTTGGTAGGGGGTGACAACGAATTCACGCAAAGCCCAAATACACACGAGCATCAAGGCGACCTTCACCGCGAAGCTGAATATCCTCCAGAGCAAGCTCGGGCGTTTTGAATCGGCATGCTGGCCGGAATCCATGAATGGGTCCTTTCTGAGGCGGGGTTACGTCATACGCACCCCCCGTATAGTCACAAGCGTTCATGATAACGCTTGTGAGCACAGTGCAGCAGCACATCAAGCTAGCTTGATAAAGATTTCAGAAACTCCCGCTCGGCGGCGGTCAAATCGGCATCCTCGAGAAGATCGGGACGCAGCTGGGCAGTGCGCATGACGCTCTGTCGTCGACGCCATGTCTCGATCGCCCCATGATCCCCGGAAAGAAGCACCGAAGGCACTTCCTGTCCACGAAATACAGAAGGACGCGTATAGCAGGGATATTCAAGAAGACCTTCATTGAAGCTCTCATCGATAGCGCTTCCCTCATCGCCCAAAACACCTTCTAGCTTGCGCACGACGGCATCAATGACAACCAACGAAGCAAGTTCACCACTGGTGAGAACGAAATCCCCAAGCGATAACGTACGATCGGCCAAGCCGTAGGCGCGTTCGTCGATGCCTTCATAGTGTCCGCATATAAACAGAAGATGGGTCTGCTGTGCCAGATCCCGCGCGATCGCTTCAGAAAACACCTCACCGGTGGGAGAAAGAAACACCGTGTAGGGCTTATCGGGAGAATCATCGCACAGCTCGTCGTAAGCCTCGAAAATAGGGGCGCACTTCATGACGAGACCCTGACCTCCCCCATAGGGGCTATCATCGGTCGTACGATGACGGTCATGAGTCCAGGCACGCAAATCGTGTGCGACGAATTCGAGTATTCCCTTTTCCTGGGCAATGCGCATCATCGATGAGCCCATCACCGAATCGAACATTTCGGGAAAAGTGGAAAGCGTCTCTATCTTCACCGGGATCAACCCTGGGCAAGATCGAGAAGCGATTGCGGCACGGCGACATCGATACGTTTTTCCGCCTCATCGATATTCCGCACAAATTCATCAACGAGTGGAATCATGATTTCGCCTTTTTCTCCCGTAACGCACACGATGTGCTGCGCAGGGTTTTCGATTACCTCAGATACCGTACCGAGCATTCCGTGACAGGCATCATAAACCACAAAATCCTGCCACCATTGAGGCTTGCACAAAGCATAATCGAGGGGAAGATCGCTTTTTCGCACCAGGCAGAAACGCCCCACAAGATCTTCGGCACCATCGATGGTATCGATACCCTCGAAATAAACAAGGCGAGAATCTTCCTTGAGGGAGGTGATCTCTAAAACCACCGCCGATTTAGGAGACTTCAGCAAAGGAGGCACAAACGTTACCGACATACCCGCCTGCAAGACAAAAGGAAGGCCGTGTGCGGGACGCACAACAAGCCCTCCTTCTAAGGTTTTCGCTTTCACCAGTTTAGCGACAACAGCCCAGGCACCCATCTAATCGATGAGCTCCACTTCGACAGAGGTGTTCGTGCGCGAACCAGCCGCACGGGCCACGGTACGCACCGCTTTGATAACCCTGCCCTGACGCCCGATAACCTTACCGGCATCGGCTTCATTGACATGGACTTCCACGAGCACGCTGCCGTTATCATCGAAGCTCGAAGCGATTTCGAGTTCCTCTTTGAATTCGACAAGCGGTTCGATTATCGAACGCACCAAACCAGCGATGTTCGCCGCTTGATCTGCCATGATGCTATTCGCCCTTACGAGCTTTTTCCATCAATCGAGCAACGGTATCGGTCGGCTGAGCGCCATTGGCAACCCAAGCATCAATCTTCTCAAAATCAAGTTCGATCAGTTTAGGAACAGAACACGGATTGTAGCGACCGACCTGTTCGATGAATTTGCCATCACGCGGACAACGGGCATCGGCAATGACGACGCGATAGAAAGGTGCCTTTTTAGCGCCGTGGCGGGCGAGACGAATTTTAACTGCCATGAAGGTAAGCTCCTTTTGTTTCCTGATATTCTTATGATCCGCAGGGAACCTCCCCCGCAAAACAGCAATTGCTAATGATAAAGCCAAAGACCCGTCTTGGCAAGCGCTCACGGAAAACTCATGGGAAAAATTCCATCCGAAATTCGCCGCAGTCGCTTCTTCCTACGAATCCATGCCCTTGAGCATATCCTGCATTTTTTTCATATCGGCGGGGTTCATGCCGTTCATGCCGGGCAAACCACGGCGACGATGCCCTTTTTTACCCTTTTTCCCTTTTTTACCCGCAAGCTCCTGAGCTGGCATGAATTGCTTCATCATCTTTTTTGTTTCATTGAACTTCTTGATAACCTGATTGACTTCCGACACCTGAACGCCCGCGCCTGCGGCAATGCGCAGTCGTCGTGAACCGTTGAGCAACTCGGGTTTTTCGCGCTCTTTTTTCGTCATGGAAAAAATGATAACTTCCATACGATCGAGGGCATCCATATCGACCTGACCCTGGGTAAGCGCCTTATCCCCGCCCGGCAACGCGCTGACAAGCTTGGATATACCGCCCATTTTACGCACTTGCTTGTTCATATCGATAAAGTCATTGAGGTTGAGGTTTGAGCGCATCATGCGCTCTGCCTGCTCGGCCTCTATTTCCTCGGTTTGCATTTTCGAGGCGCTTTCGATAAGCGACACCACATCGCCCATGCCCAAAATGCGCTTTGCCATACGATCGGGATGGAATTCTTCTAAAGAATCGCATTTTTCACCTGCGGAAATGAACTTGATCGGCTTACCGGTGACCTGCTTGATGGAAAGCGCACCACCGCCTCGAGCATCGCCATCCATCTTCGACATGATCACTCCGTCGAAATCGACCCGCTCGGCAAATGCCGCGGCCACATTGACAACATCCTGGCCGGTCATCGCGTCGACCACCATCAGTATCTGATCGGGTTTGACCGCGCGTTTGATATTTTCCGCTTCATCCATCATCGCTTCATCGACGTGGAGGCGACCCGCCGTATCGACGATAATGACATCGCGTAGGTTGTCGATAGCATCCTGAACGCCTTCTCGTGCAATGGCCACAGGATCGTCGCCCGCACCCCTATAGACGCGCACGCCCATTTCATCGCCGAGTGTCTGCAGTTGATCGGCCGCAGCAGGACGATACACGTCGCAGGCCACCAGCAAAGGAGCGTGACCTTCCTCCCTCAAACGATAGGCGAGCTTAGCCGCAGCGGTCGTCTTGCCTGAACCCTGTAAGCCCACCAGCATGATCACGTTGGGGATGCGCGAAGAAAGCACCAGTTTCGAATCGGTGCGCCCCAAAAGCTCCGTCAATTCATCGAGCACTATCTTGATGACGTTTTGCGCCGGAGTCAAAGAATCGAGCACCTCGACGCCAAGACAGCGCTGGGTTGTATTGGCTATAAAGGATTTGACCACTTTGAAGTTAACATCAGCTTCAAGCAGCGCCATGCGGATCTCGCGCATAGCTTCGCTGATATCGCTTTCGGTAAGCCTGCCTTTACCGCGCAGACCAGAGAATATGTTTTGCAGACGTTGCGATAGATTGTCGAGCATAGCGTCTCCTTCGTTATCTTCCGAAATCTCCTATGAGCGCCCGGCTGAAATCGTGGGCATCGAAATCGCGCAGATCCTCGATGGCCTCGCCGACGCCGATTTTAAATATCGGTACCGCAAGTTCATGAGACACCGCCAGCGCGATACCGCCTTTTGCCGTACCATCAAGTTTTGTCACGATCAAGCCATCGAGATGGAGGGCACGATTGAACTCACGCGCCTGCTGAAGACCGTTTTGACCCGTCGTCGCATCGATGACCAATACCGTTTTTACGGGCATCTCTGCGCGTTTACGCACAACAGCCACTACTTTCTGCAGTTCACGCATAAGGTCATCCGAGGTGTGCAAGCGTCCCGCAGTATCGATCAGCACCATATCGGAACCAAGCACTTCAGCACGCTCAACCGTATCGTAGCATACGCTTGCCGGGTCGCTTCCCCTGAGCCGTGTGACAACTTCGACGTTTGCGCGCGAAGCCCAAACCTCAAGCTGCTCGATAGCGGCAGCGCGAAACGTATCGGCACTGCCGAGCAGCACGTGTCTCCCCGATTCGGTGGCCTCATTGGCCAGTTTGCCGACGGTCGTCGTTTTACCTGAGCCATTGATACCCACAAAAAGCACGAGCACCGGATTTTCGTCGAAAAGGTTTTCGCCGCTTTGTGCAAAAGTATCGGCAATGTGATCAACCAACATATCGAGCACCGCATAGGCGTCGGGAAGCGCCTTACGGGTGGCATCTTCGCGAATCTTTTCCACGATCTCGCTTGCCGCCACTGCACCGATATCGCTTAAGATAAGCGCCTCTTCCAGACCCTCCCAAAACTCTTCATCCACATCGGGGCCGCGGTCAAGCAGAACATTTATCTGCTCGGTAAATTTAGTGCGCGAACGGCTGAGCCCTTCACTGATGCGATCGAAAAATCCCATATCTACCCCTTTGCATATTTCAGCGCACGGTCAAGTTTTTGGCTGACAACCTTCGTCACGCCATCTGATTGCATGGAAACGCCGAAGAGCGCATCGGCCATTTCCATCGTACGACGCTGGTGCGTTATCAAAATCAGTTGCGCATCTGCGCGCAGCGAATCGAGATAGGCGGTAAGACGCCGCAAGTTCGTATCATCGAGTGCCGCCTCGACTTCATCAAGGATATAAAACGGCGTCGAACGCGTGCGATATACCGCAAAAAGCAGCGCCAATGCCGTAAGCGACTTTTCACCGCCGCTCATGAGCATCATCTTCGAAATGCGCTTACCGCGCGGCTGCGCATTGACCTCAACGCCCGTATTCTCTAAATCGTCGGGATCGACAAGGGTAAGATGGGCGGACCCTCCGGGAAACAAAACAGCGAATATCTCCTGAAAATTCTCATCGATAACCTTGAATGTCTTAATGAAATCATCTTTCATGCGAGCATCGATCACCCGTACGATTTTGGAAAGCGCGCGGCGTGCCGTTGCCAAATCGTCAAGTTGCGACGCCATGTAATCGTAGCGCTGCTTCAAGCCTTCGTACTCAACGGCGGCATCGGGATTGATCGTGCCCATGTTGGCAATCTTGCGACGCAATTTAAACGTCTTATCCTCGGTTGTCGCACGATCCTCTAAAACGGGAAGGACAAGCGCCGTCTCAAGCGGCACCTTGCACTCTTGCACAATCGTGTTGATTGCACTTTCCACCTGCACTTCCAGGCGACCTTTATCGACGCGCTCCCGCGAAAGCGTCGCACTTATCCCCTCAAAATCTTCATGGGCTTTATGTACCGCCTCGCGGGCTTCGCTTATCGAAACATGAAGACCCGCCGAAGCGCTTTGCGCGTTGAGGGTTTCCGCTTCCAAGCGATCGGTCCAGCGTTGGGCGGAATGCCGCAACGACTCAAGCAATAAAAGCAAAGGATCGATACGCACCTGCGCCTGCGCTTTCGCCGCGATGTTGTTTGCCGCCGCTTCATTGTCTGCTTCAAGCGCAGCGATCTCTTGTTCTCTGGTGGCAAGCATGCGGGAAGCATAGAGTTCGCGTTCGGTGAAAGTCGCCACTTTAAGTTTGGTATCGGCCACCTCTTCGCCTAACCGGCTTATGCGCGCCTGCAAAGGATCGAAGGCCTGCTGGATCTTCTTGCTGCGGGAAATAGATGCAGCCACCTCGTCGTTGAGGGTCTTTATGCGCTTTTCCAGCTCGTCGGCATCCGGCCGTGCAGCCGCCAATGCCGCACGGGCCTCGTCACGCTGACGCTTTAAGCCCTCATATTCGCGCCTCAGGGCAGCAAGTTTTTCTTCGGCACGCTTCACCTCTTGAGCGCACGCATCGTTTTGCCCACGCATCTCGGCGAGCTCTTGGCTGATCTGCAGGCTTGCGGCCTGCGCCTGCCGCTGGGCGCTTTCCGCCTCTTCGCGGGCGATACCCGCTGCCCTTTTCTCCTCCTGTGCTTCCAAGAGGGCTACGCGCATCTTTTCCACCTGGCGGCGGCGAGCAAGAGCACCCCCTTCGCCCTCCTGCTTGAGCCCGACCTCAACCTTGCCGCGGGGCCACACCACAAGGCCTTGTGCAGTTGCGAAACGAACGCGCGGCGAACCCTCGACCTGCTTCAGGTGCGCCGCAAACGCCTCGGATGCGGTATCGCAAAGATATACATCCCCCACCAGCGCCTCAACTGCATCGGCATAGGCGGCAGGATAGGTAAGTTTTCCGAGCAGACGCACCGCCGACCCGATCTGTTCGGGATAGGATACGGCAACAGGTATATCCTGCTGGGAAAGAAGCACGATATCACCCGTATCAACGGTACCATACAGGGCGGTGGCCACACGATTTGCGGTAAGAACATCGCGGACGAACAGAGCGGATAGATCAGAACCCAGTAACACTTCAAGCAACGCTTCCAGCTCATCGGGTGCCGAAAGCACATGGGTGAGAGGCGCTATCCGCTCATCGAAGCGATCCTTGTTTTCCAGCATCCACGCAAGGGCGGGGTTTGCAGATTGCTGCGCGCGCTCAAGTTCTTCAAGTGCCCGTATTTCCGCATCAATCTGCGAGATACGATCGCGCACGACATCGAATGTCTCCCGAGTTGTCTCGCGCTCAGCAAGAGCGGCGGCGACATCGATGCGAGCTGCCGCATCGCGCTTTTGCAGGTCGATCATGTCATCAGCAACCTGAGCGACCCGTTGATTGGATTGCTCGCAATCGATCTGGGCGTGGGAAAGTTGCATTTCAAGTTCTTTGCTATGCCCCTCGATAAGCTTTTCGTGAGCAAGGTTATTGGAAAGGACTTCTTTTGTTTCCGCTTGACGGCGTGTTGCGACATCGATTTGAGTGCGCAATGTGCGCTGCTGCCTGCGTGCAGCATCAAGATCCTCCGTCATTTTTTTTGCCTGAACGGTCAAATCATCCCGCATGCCGCACGCGCGATCGAGAGCCGACTGCGCCGTTTGCTTGTCGGAAGCCACCTGCACAAGCGTTTCCTGCGCTTTTTCCCGCTCTTCGTGCGCCAAGCGCACCTTTACCCTATTTTCCTCAAGGGAAAGCGTAAGATCGTCGCCGTAGCGCTGCAGCGCACGCTTCTTTTCGCGAAGCAACAACGTGTTTGCATCAAAGCGCTCGAGCGCCGTTTGCGCGCGACGATAACGCGTCGCAAGCGCACCGGCGTCAAGCCCTTCGGATCGCAGGCGCGCCTGCAGACGCTCTGCAGTCTCTTCGGTATGCACGATATTGGCGCGTGCCGCTTCGAGTTGCTGATCGATTGTCGTTTCCCGCGCACATGCCTCATCCCACTTTTTCTGGAGCATACGCACATCATCGACAGCAAGCGCGAGATTCAATTCGCTAAGCTCCTCGGCGCAATCCTGATACGCAAGGGCGCGGCGTGCTTTGCGCTCAAGGGGTTTGAGCTGCCGTTCGACTTCGAACGCCACATCCTTTACCCGCATCAGATGCGCATCCATCTGTTCTAACTTGCGCTCGCTTTTTAGTTTTCGCTGCTTATGCTTGAGTACACCGGCTGCCTCTTCGATAAGCGCACGGCGATCTTCGGGTTTGGACTGCAAAAGGGAATCGAGGCTGCCCTGAGAAATGATGGAGTGGGTAGCGCTGCCCAACCCGGTATCGTGCAAGATATCGAGCACGTCCATGCGACGAGCGATAACGCCATTGATCAGGTATTCGCTTTCACCGCTGCGATACATGCGGCGCGTCAGGGCAACTTCGGCATAGTCTATGGGCAAGGTGCCATCGGAATTATCAAGAATCAAATCGACTTCAGCGATGCCGACCGGCTTGCGGGCAGAAGATCCTGAAAATATCACATCTTCCATAGCCTGACCGCGTAAATTTTTCGCATTGCGCTCGCCGAGCACCCACAAAACCGCATCGGAAATATTCGACTTACCCGATCCGTTGGGACCGACAACCGCGCTGATGCCGGGCTCAAAGGTGAGCACACTGCGATCGGCAAACGATTTAAAGCCCTTGAGCACCAAAGATTTAAGGTACACGAACTACCCCTGTTTTTTCTGGCGGAAGGCGTCGCGCTCTGCTTTCCTACGCGCTTTTTCGACCGCACGTGCGGTCGCCTTTTCGGCTTTGAGATGAGCGCGCGTTTGCTTGTCGCTCGGTTTCATGGATTTCAGTGCAATTTCAGCAGCGTGGCTTTCCGATTCCTTCTTCGTGCGCCCCACGCCGCGAGCCAATGCCTGCATGCCCGCAAAAACCTGCGTGATAAACGTGCGATCATGCGGAGGACCCTGAGTTTCAACCAGCTTATAGGTAGGGGTGATGCCATCTTCCTGCAGTTTTTCCTGCAAAACACTTTTGGGGTTTTCCGGTTCTTGTGCCATGCCAAGCGACATATGATCCAGCAAGTTTTCACTCACGAATCGCTGGGCGGCTTCAATACCCCCATCGAGATAGAGCGCTGCAACAACAGCCTCGTAAACATTTTCCAAGGCGGAATGAAGACCTCTTTTACCGGTGCCCGTTTCGGAAGAGCCGAACATGATGATATCGGCAAACCCCAACGATTCGGCCACCCTGGCAAGTGTAGCCCCCGAAACAAGCGACACCTTGATGCGAGTCAGCCCACCTTCATCAAGTTCAGGATAATGATGAAACGCAGCCGTAGCAACGATGGCACCCAAAATAGAATCTCCCAAAAACTCTAAACGTTCATAGGAAAACTTCACCGGCTTGCCCTCAACCGCCGAAGGGTGCGTGATGGCGGAAAGCAACAGCTGCTCATCGGCGAAGCGATAGTCGAGCATCTGCTGCATGCGTTCGAGCTTTTCTTTTTGTTCATTGGAAAACATCATACTATGCCCTGTTTCAAAGTGTGTTTCGCTTGATTTTACCCCAGTGTGTATTATTTCGTAACAACATGCGCTATCAATTCAGAAACCTGAGCGCGCACGATTCGAGCCGTCGTATGGATACCGTTTTTGATCGCCGTCGGATTCGAGGAACCATGCCCCACGATACAGGCACCCTTGACGCCCAGCAAAGGAGCTCCCCCGTAGGTGTCGGCACTGATGCTTGCCATGAGTTTTGAAAGAGCACCCTTGATAGGCAGTGCCCCCAACTTTGTCGCAAAATTGGAGTAAAACACCCCTTTAAGCGCCTTAAACAGTGTCTTCGATGTGCCCTCGATAGTTTTCAGGCACACATTACCCGTAAAGCCATCCGTAACAAAAATATCAAAATTCGCCGCAACTATATCGTTGCCTTCACCATTGCCTGCGAAATTAGCGACGTTTTCCTTGAGCAACTTAAACGATTCCTGAGCGAAAAGGGATCCCTTTTCTTCTTCCTCGCCAATGTTGAGCAAGGCAACACGCGGATTTGATATGCCGATTATTTTTTCGGTATAGACGGTTGCCATCTGAGCAAACTGAACCAGATACTCCGGTTTGCAATCGGCGTTGGCACCGACATCGCACATGATAACCGGAGATGCAGGCGAAGGGATAACCGTGCACAGCGCAGGACGGGCAACGCCTTTGATGCGACCCATTACCAACGTCGCAGCCGCCAAACACGCGCCGGTCGATCCTGCAGAGAAAAACCCTTGCGCAGCACCTTCTTTCACCAGACGACACCCGACCACAATAGAGGAGTCCTTTTTCGTTCGTACCGAACGAGCAGGATGCTCACCCATTGCGATGGATTCCGTGGTCAACTGAGCAACGCAGCGTTGATGCGCCGCAGCAAAAGGTTCAACAACCTCTCGAGGGCCGCAAAGGATAACAGTCAGATCCGCGTCCTCGGCAAGTGCCGCCGAAACGCCCTCAAGCACAACCGCAGGCGCGTTATCACCGCCCAGGGCATCAACGGTCAAAGTAACTTTTTCGGCCATCAGAAGTTCTCCTTACGCAAAATATGCTGGTTATACACCAGCATAGATAATTGAAGCGCTGGTAGCTCGCGCACTATGACGTAAAATCAAAAGCCTAAAAAACAAGAATCCCCGAGGGATGTGCGCATCATGCGCGCAATCCGAGGAGATTCCCAAGCTCAATGGCAGATGTGCCCCAAGCCGCTAATCGACGACGATGACTTCACGATTCTTGTAGTAGCCACAATTCGGGCACACGCGATGGGGAAGCTTCGCTTCGCCGCACTGCGGGCACAACGAACGGGCGGCTTCAGGAATGGTGCTGTTCGCGCTACGGCGAGAATGAGTGCGAGAACGACCCGTTTTACGCTTAGGTACTGCCATGACATTTCTCCTTCTGCAAAAGACGAGCCTGCGCTCGATTAATGATCCCTGCGATAAACACGCAAAGCGATATATTAGCAAAGCAAACCCCAGCGCGCAAGCACGCTTTCGGAAAAACGCAAAGCTCCACAGGATACGTTCACGCACCCTGCCGGGCGCATAAACCAATCAGGCACCGCAACCGCACCTCACGAGCAGCAGGAAGGAGCCGATAAAATCATCCCTTAGACAAAATAGCGCATAGTATAGGCGCCCCAGCATCAAGAAAACCTGCTATGTTTCAAACGGGTAATCCTTGAGAACCGCAAAAGGATTCTCGCGCACCACCGCACCCTCACCGTCGGTTACCGGTGCACAATCACACTCCCCCTCATTGAGATTTTTGCCGCACGTAGGACACAGTCCCTTGCAATCATCGCCACAGAGAGGAACCAAGGGGCATTCCAAAAGGATTGCCGCCCGAATAAGCGGCTCGAAATCGATGGTATTATTCGCTCCGAGCACTTCGAATTCATCTTCTTCAATATCGTCCATGCCCGGTGCTTCTTCAGCGGAAGTGAGGTAATACCCCTCTATTTCCCCCATCATCGCAATCTCGACCGGTTCCATGCAACGGGCACAGGATGTGGTGGCAACGCCTTCAACCGTGCCTATCACCAAAAGCGCACCCCCCGTGTTCGTGATGCTGATCTGCCAAGAGAGTGGCGCTGAAAAGCTATACAGGTCAGGACCGGCTTTGAACAGGGGCAAATCGTAAGTTCCGGAAACAGAAGAACTCTCCGCAGCAGCGAAGAGTTCGGCAGGAACGATAAACGAGGTTCCGCTCATTATCGCTCACTCAAAGAATTCGCATTCAAGCGATCGCGACAGCGGCGCACGTTCCCCAGAAGCGTATCGAGGCTTTGCTCCACATGAGAAAAGACTTCGTCAGCATAATCTTCAGCACCAGCGCGGGTCTGACGCTCAAGTTCGCGGGCATCAGCCATGATGGTATCGGCCTGCTGCTGGGAAATGCGAACGATTTCCTGTTCGCTGGCGATGGTCATCGCCTGGCTGCGTGCATCTTCAATAAGACGCGTTGCTTCAGCATCGGCATCGTCGATCAGACTCTGACGCTCGCGTACGATTTGACGGGATTGAGCGAATTCGCTGGGGAAGGTATCGCGAATCTCGTCCATGATCTCGAAAGCGGCGGCAACGTCAACCTGACGCAAAGTGCTTTTGCCAAACACCGGCTTTGAATCCTCGAGGAGGATGGAAAGCTCTTCAATCAAGCTCAATACTCCCGTTTCGTCCATGATAATCCTCTCGACTGCTGCGATTAAACTGCGTTTGTTGCGCACGAATGCGCGTAGTGTTGTTACACAAGTTGAATTATTTTAGCATGAAGAGACCAGATTACCAGTGCAGATGCACAAAGGTCTCATATTCTGCGGGACGAGGGGGTCACCTTCGATTTCCTGGTAGCAAAACCGAAGGTGACCACGGAGGCCTATCGTCTAACACCCGCACAAGCGCAAACTACTTCTTACCGAAAATCCCACCGAGAAAACCACCGGCAGCCTGCTCAACATCTTCGATAACGCCATTGATGCCCTTGCCGCTGGCAAAATCACCGATCAGACCTTCGATACCGCCGAGCTTTGCGATAACGGCATCAATTTGCTCGTTGGGAATATCGATTCCCGTCATGTTCTCAAGAGCGCCGGCAGGATCTTCTTTAAGCTGAGCAAGCAGGCCTTCATCCCCTGTTGCTTTGTCCATAATCTGCTTAACGGTACCTTCGATGTCAAATTCAGCCATTTTCTCTCCTTTACTAAAACATATGATGTATATAATACTACCTAGATTCTAGATAAGTTACTAGCTTTAATTTGTATATTTTCGGAAAGACGTGAAAATATACCCCTTACTGAAAGGATGCTCTATGACAGAAAAAAAGCAACAACATGACCGTAAGTTCGTCGAAGCTGATTCCGGCAAAACCGTCGAAGCACCGCAAGAAACGACTGCGGCGGCTCAGGTGGAAAAAACAGTGGCACCGACGGGTGGGAAAAACGTCACGGGCATGCGTATCGCTTCGGCCCTCCTCTGGGCTTTCGCAATCGTCTTCGAAGTACTAGCCATCCTTATCATGAACGGGACACTCTATCTGCAGAGCTCAAACGTGTGGATGATCGTCGCTTTGGTGGCTGATTTGATCTGCGTGGTAATCGCTTCCCAAATTTGGAAGCGCGCCAACCACCTCAATCCTCCGGCAAAAGCCGAAAAGGTCAAGTTCTTCGTGCAAAGCCAATTGGGCGCCATCATGTCGATCATCGCGTTTCTGCCATTCATCATCTTGGTGCTTGCCAACAAAGATGCCGACAAGAAAACGAAGCAGATGGCAACCATCGCCGCTGCCGTTGCTCTCATCATCGCAGGTGCCTCCTCGATCGATTACAACCCCGCGAGCGCCGAAGACCAGCAAGCCGCCGCTGTTGCTGCGGCGACCTATGGTGATGGCACCGTATATTGGACCACCTTCGGCAAGGTATATCACCTCGACCCCAACTGCCAGGCCATCGTCAATTCCGACACCATCTTCACCGGCACCGTACAAGAAGCTTTCAATGCCAAACGCAGCCATGCCTGCAGCTTCTGCGCTGAAGAGGCGCAAACCAAAGCCGCAGCGCTTCCGAGCGTTGCCGGCGCCCCCGATGCGAAACCCGATGCCAAGGCTGACGGAAAAACCGAAACAGCAGATAAAGCCGAAAAGCCCGATGCTGCCCCCGCTGAAAAACCTGCAACCGAAGAAAAGAAGGCCGCTTAAAACCTTTCTTCTTCCTTATCTAGAACAACAAACAGCCCGGATGCATTTGCATCCGGGCTGTTTGCGTAAGAACCAAGTAGCCTCACAACGTACCGCTCAGCGCCTCACTCAGCTAAAAGATCATGGAGGACAAGGGCAAGGCCAGGTTACCGATGATGACAATCGCAACGAACACGACCAACATGATGCGACCATAGAACTGGGCGAAGGCCATATCCTTGCGCTCGTGCCTGATATAGTTGATGCTGATGGCAATAGCCGTTCCTGCGATGATGACAGAAACACCAAACAGGTTACCGTACTCGAGTAGGCCGAATTTCAGAGCATCGGGCACCAAATTAGCACCGATCATGATATTGGATACCGCACCGAAGAAGGCCGAACCAATCATTCCCAAAGGATCGACACGGCGATTGGTGCAGATATAGAGACACAGTAAAATCCAGGCCGTCGTGCCATACATGGCAATGAAGCATTTGAAATACAAACCTATGTCTTCACGATTGATTTCAAACTGCGTCATCAATTCGGTCTTGTAGGTATGCGTATCGGCAAAGCTATCGAATTCGGGGTTCGAATTCGTCTTATCGTAGGCGACCACCGCCGGAGCAACACCGAAGCGCGTCATTTTAAATCCTGAAATACCGAGATTCGGATTTGTGTAGCTATTTTCCTTATCAATATCGAAAACCACATCGTTCACATTTGCCGAAGGCTCAAGGTAGATGCGCATTTGATGGGACTCGAGAGGAAAGCGCGGCGTCCAATACTGCTTATTGATAACAACGTCGTAGCGCACCTGTTGATAGTGGGTGTTTCCCTCATGGTAATCATTGAGAATATTAGTCTTTTTCACGGTACCTTTATAAAAATGCACGGAGTCCGTCGTGGTGAAATCAAGCTGGTCATTACCTTCCCAGCGATACCACACATCCATACCAACCTCAAATGAGGAATTTTTAACATCGATGGATTTAACGTTTTCCAAATACGTACCCACAAGCACATGCGTTGCGTTCTCGGAATACTTGGCAACCTCATCATCGTACTGAGTAGACTCGGTCATGTAGCGATTCCAGTATTCATCCTCCCCTGCTTTGTCATTGGAAAGCAACGTGCAGGTAATCAGAAGAAACGTTGCGAAAAAAGCTAAAACCGCCAAAAGACTACCGACAAGGCGTTTTCTTTGCCAGGTCTCCATTTCGGCCCAATGAAATCTCTTTTTCTCTATCAGATCTTCTTCTTTTTTTTCTGACACATTAGATTGTGCCCCCTCAGTTTGTTTTTTTTCTTCAAGCCGTATCGGTTCTTTTCCTTCAGGTTTGGCTTCGGTATTTTGCTGCTGCACCATAAACCGATCCCCCTTTTCCTTACTTTGCCCTTTACCGTGACTGCCGATTATATTTTTTGACAGAACTGATATATTACTCCCCACGCATTACTTCCACAACACTTCCCTCGCCCCTTTTGCCGGTTTGAGAAAAAATCATGTCCTGCCAAGCGATATATATCGCTTGGCTTCCCTCTTTCATAACCGCTTGACGGCTATACTAAATTCTTTTGTCGCCTCTCATGCCACGTGCCGAAAACATGATAAAGAAAGTTGAACAGGATTGCCGCAAACAGCGCAAGCACACCAAAAACAAGCGTCATATCCGTTGTGAACGGCTGGATACCAAACAGATTGTGCAGAAGCGTCGCACCCAGCACGGTACCCCCTACAACCACAACCAACAAAGCCGTGCGCAAAGGCGTGAACGGAAGAGAAAGCCGTACGATCAGCATGGCTCCCACAAATGCCGTCAGAAGCACGCACAGCGTGGAAACCTGTGCATAATCAAGTTTTATCAGGTTGTATCCGATAACGTTGGCGGCAAGCACGCAAGCGATAGCGACAAGAGCACCGGGGATCGACTTGACGATAACATTTTCAAGGAACCTGCCCTTGACGCGATCCTTGTTGGGCTCGAGCGCAAGCACAAATGAAGGAATACCGATCGTGAATGCCGAGATCAGCGTCATTTGAATAGGCTGGAAGGGATACTGCCACGGCAAGAAGATGAATACCAGTCCCAGCACCATGGAAAGCAGCGTCTTCACCAAGAACAACGAGGCGGAACGCTGCAGGTTGTTGATTGAGCGCCTCCCCTCGGCCACCACCTTGGGCATCGAAGCGAAATCGTTGTCAACCAACACCAACTGCGCCACGTTACGCGCCGCATCCGAACCCGACGCCATAGCCACCGAGCAATCAGCCTGTTTCAATGACAGGGTATCGTTAACACCATCGCCGGTCATAGCGACGATGTGGCCCTTTTGCTGCAAAGCGATAACGAATTGCTTTTTCTGCTCGGGCTTCACCCGCCCAAACACGTGATAGCGCTCTATCGCATCGGCGATCTGCTCGTCGGTGGTAAGCGTGGTGGCATCGATATATTGGTCGGCATCGGGAACGCCGACCGTGGCGGCGATACCCGACACCGTATGAGGGTCATCACCCGAAATAACCTTGAGGGCAACCCCTTGCTCTTTGAAATATTCCATGGTTGCCTTCGCCGTAGAGCGAATCTGATCGTGGATGGCGATAAATCCTAAAGGCTGCGGAGTACCGACTATATCCCCCGCATCCGAAAACCCCTCTACTCGAGCGAGCAGCAGCACGCGCGCATCCGCCGAAAGAGCATTGAGCTGATCTGACACCGCGGAAAACCCTTCATGGAGGATAAACTGCGCTGCGCCCATAACGTAGGCAACACCACCTGCCAAAACCACCCCCGAATACTTCTTATCGGAAGAAAACGGAATGACCGCTTCGGCGCGATCAACCCCCACCTTACGAGACGCATAGTATTCAATGATAGCTTGAGACGTTTCGTTGGGATCTTCGTCGCAGGCGACGAGCGAGGCAAACGCCTTGTCTATTTCGCCTTGATCGGCTTTTGCCGCATCGACCCCCGCAATACCTTCGGTCTTCACCACTTCCATCTTGCCGGTCGTGATCGTGCCGGTTTTATCCAGGCAGAGCGTATCGACGCGTGCAAGCGTTTCGATACAGTAAAGCTGCTGCACGAGCACCTTCGAGCGCGCCAAGCGCACAACTGAAACGGCCAATACCGTCGAAGTGAGCAAAATTAGTCCTTCAGGAATCATGCCGACCAATGCTGCCGTCGAAGAAAGAACCGCATCATTGAAAGGTAGGTGATCGACGAAAAACTGACGCGAAAACAATGCGGCACCCAAGGGGAAAATAATAAAACTGACAAATTTGATGATGCCGTTGAGGCTGTTCATAATTTCAGAGTTGATCTTTTTGTGCTGCTTGGCCTCGGCCGATATCTGAGCTGCATAGTTTTCAGCGCCCACGTGCACCACCCGCACCGTGACCGTTCCTGAATTGACGAAACTGCCCGACATAAGTGCGGAATCGACCGTTTTCTTGATAAGTTTGCTTTCGCCGGTAAGCAGGCTTTCGTTAACGTCGCACGAGCCGCGCACCACCACCGAATCGGCGGGAATCTGGTCGCCACGACCCAGTTCGAGTAAATCATCTTGCACGATCTGTTCAAGAGGAATCTCTTGCTTGGTTCCCTCACGTATCACCGTCGCCTTGGACGAAGCGATGATGGAGAGCTTATCGGTTGTTTTCTTCGAGCGGATTTCCTGCACGATGCCGATAAGCGTGTTGCACACGATAACGCCCATAAAAAGTGCATTTTTATACGAACCCGTGATCAAGACGAACAGGCAAAGAATCACATTGATCAAGTTAAACAGCGTAAAGATATTATCGCGCACGATGCGCTTGATAGACTTCGTCTTAACGCTGACGTCCGCATTGACCTGACCGGCCGCTACACGCTCTTGAACCTGCTCGGCACTGAGGCCCTTAAGCTTCTCGACCACGGAACTCTCCTCTCGGTAAGCACTCAATCAATTATAACGGATGTTTGCACTTAGGCGAACTTGGCCTCCAAGGCGGTTTTCACACAGGAGGGAACAAACTGGTCGATGCTTCCATGAAGCGATGCGATCTCGCGCACAATCGAAGAAGACAGGTACATATATTGCGGTGGAGACATGACGAAAAACGTTTCAATTTCTTGGTTAAGCTGATAATTGAGCGCGGTCATTTGAAATTCATACTCGAAGTCCGTGATGGCTCGCAGACCCTTCACCACAACATGCGCCCCGATTCGTTCGGCGAAAGAAGTGAGAAGCTCATCGAAGCATTGCACGGTCACGTTATCGAGATGCCCCGTTGCCTGCCGGACCAACGCGACACGCTCGTCGAGGGTAAACAGCGGACTCTTTTTCGGAGAAGCAGCCACCGCAACGATAACCTCGTCGAAAAGCTGAGCCGAACGAGTTATCACGTCGAGGTGTCCCGCCGTGATCGGGTCGAAGGTTCCTGGTACAACTGCCCTTTTCATGAATGTTCCTTCCTCAGGAGGTCGATAGCGCTATCGCCGTACACTTTATGTGAAACGATGGTTAATGGTAGCGAAGTTTGAAGGACACCACCGTTTGAATCAACGGCCAAATCATGCGCCTTGTCGTGTTCATAGCAAATAAGGGCATCGTCAGCCAAAGCATCCCTCCCTGCAAGTGCCTCGATCAAGGAAAATACCTTAAAGGCCTCAAGGGCGTAGGGGGGATCAAGAAATACCAGGTCGAACGCGGGATATTGACTAAGAGGGGGGTGCTTTAAAATATCACAGCGATTGATCCGAAGAGATTTTTCGGACACCTTCAACAAGGCGCTATTAGAAGCAAGCACCTTAAACGTATCTGCGTTATTTTCGTAAAAACACGCATATGCGGCACCTCGACTCAGCGATTCAAGCCCTAACGCACCGCTTCCCGCAAAGGCATCGAGTACGCATGCATCCTGAAACCCTCCCCGTGCGCTACCGATGGCGCTCATAAGCGCTTCGCGTACGCGATCGGTTGTCGGGCGCGTTGTCTGCCCCTTTGGAGCCGCTAAGATGCGGCCTTTGAACTGTCCGGCGATAATGCGCACGTTACCTTCCCTTCCTTTCGTTTTCCTCAGAGAAAAGCAGACGCATTTCTCGGCCAAGCGCGCGATGAGCTGGATCTTTCAACTGCGGATCCGCTTCTAAAAGAGCAGCGGCATCCGCATGAGCCGCCTCGATCGCTTTCCCGTCGCGCACTACGTTTACCAACTTGAGGGCAGAAGCGCCATGTTGGCGATTGCCGAGAATATCGCCTTCGCGACGAAGCGATAGATCGTATTCGGCAACCGCGAACCCATCATCGGTTTTTTCCATAACGGAAAGCCGCTCGGTGGCAGCGGGTGTTTTCGTGGCGGAAATCAAGTACACTTCCCCACTCGCACATCCGCGCCCCACACGCCCACGCAACTGGTGAAGCTGTGCCAAACCAAAACGATCGGCATCTTCGATGATCATGACCGTAGCGTTGGGAACGTCAAGACCGACCTCGATAACGGTAGTCGCCACCAGCACGTCTATTTCCCCGTTGCGGAAGCGCTGCATTGTTTCGCGCTTGTCATCCCCACTCATCTTGCCATGCAAAAGATCAACCCGATACTCAGAAAAAGTTTTCGCCTGCAAAAACTGCGCTTCATCGCGTGCCGCTTTGAGGTTTTCTACGGGCATATCGGCGTCATCTTCGATGGTGATAAACGCATAGTCGTAGGCTTCTTCATCGCTGGCATCGGAAAAACTGCCCGCACTTCGATTTTTCTCATCGGCAACCTGCCCGACTAACGGGCAAACCACATACACCTGATGACCCGCAGCAAGTGCCGCACGTGCGGCGTCGTAGGCAATCCCGCACTCGGTACGCGCCAAAACCCGTGTCGCGTTGCCCTTTTGGTTTTTCGGGCGCTGCCTGATATAGGACAGCGTCATATCGCCGTAGAGCGCCAAGGCAAGCGTGCGAGGAATGGGGGTCGCCGTCAGATAGAGCACATCGGGTGCGCAGCCTTTGGCTATAAGCTTTGCGCGCTGGTCAACGCCGAAGCGCTGCTGCTCATCGATCACAACCAGGCTGCAAGCAGGAAGACATACCTCATCTTCAAGCAGGGCGTGCGTACCGAACAGCACATCGATGGTAGCGGCCTTGGCGCGGGCGAGGATCGCCTCACGTTGCCGAGGTGGCGTCGACCCCACTAAAAGTTCCCAGGTAACATCAGCCTGGTCGAGTAAGGGACCTAAACTGCTCGCATATTGTTGGGCTAACACTTCGGTCGGAGCCATCATGAAGGCCTGTGTAGAGCTGTCGGCAACCGCAGCCAATCCGGCAGCCGCAACAACCGTCTTGCCCGTGCCCACATCCCCTAAAATCATGTGGTTGGCTGCACGGGGGGCCGCCATCACCCGCAACAGATCGGAAGTGGCAGCTGCCTGTTCATCGGTCAGGGTAAAGGGCAGCGCACGCGCAAGCGCAGCCCCATGAGGACCCTGTATAACATGGCTGGTTGCCGGCTGCCCCGCACAGCGCTTGCGCGCATCGCTCATAAGGAAGAGTTCAAGCAAAAGCACCTCTTCATATACAAGCCGACGGCGTGCCAAGGCGATTTCTTCGCTGCGCTGAGGGAAATGGATGCAACGCAGTGCAACTTGCCGGGAGGGAAGCCGATAGCGCAGCCGCAGCTCAAGAGGGAGAGGGTCTAAAACACCAAGGGACGCGGCCAAGCCATTGGCGATCAAACGACGCATCCATGCACTCGTCAATTTCTCGCACGCAGGATGCACGGGCACGATCAGTCCCTGCAAGCTGGTTTCCTCAGGATCAACCACTTCAAAAAAGGGATTCGTCATGCGTTTGAATCCGTAGTTGAATTCGAGTTTCCCTGATACCGCCAGGCACATACCAGCAGCAAGACGATCGACAAGCCATGGCTGCCGGAAGCACGTTATCATGAGCGTTCCCGTTTCATCAACAAGCGTTATTTCCGTCAGAGTAAGATGAGGCTTAGGGCGTTTAACCTGAAACTCATAGACGCTACCAACGATGGTGCACCTTTCGGCTACAGGGGCTTTTGCAATCGTGGAAACGTGTGACATATCCAGGTAGCGACGAGGAAAATGGGTAAGCAGGTCGCGCAGGGTGAAAATACCCAACGTCGCAAGCGCTTGGGAACGCGCAGGACTGACCGCGCTCACACGGTCAACCGGTTCATCAAGCGCCAACGTAGCGGCAAGGCGGCCGGGTATCGCCGCCCCCTTGCCGCCTTGTTTCGTTTCAATTCTTTTTACTCCCACGGTGCGAATGCGCCTCCGATATGGCGAGGGGATCGCTGCTACTCAACCGACATGACGATCGGATATAGGGGCTGTTCGCCCCGATGCGCGTCGATTTCCAAATCTTCATAGTGTGCCTCGATCTGCTTGAGAAGCGCATTGAAGTCGTCATCGGACATATCGGATCCCGCCAAAATGGTCAACGTATCAGCCTCTTGCGCCTCCATGGATTCAAGCAGCGAAAGCGTGACTTCGGCAATCGAAGAACCGACGGCATCGATGGAGCCATCGGCGATACCGATAACATCGCCATCTTTGATGGCGTTGCCGTGAGCATCTTTGGCATCCTTGATGGCGTGAGTGATTTCGCCCGTTTTCACTTCAGCAAACGCTTCGGTCATCGCTTCGACGTTTTCTTCCAGACTGGCGGATTCATCAACGCCGAACAACGCAGAAAACGCCTGGGGAACGCTGGTGGTGGGCACGACAGCGCACGGTATTTCAGAAAGCGTGGTGCAGGTTTGTGCGGCCATGATGATATTTTTATTGTTCGGCAAAATGATAACCGCATCAGCATTGACACGACCGACCGCTTCAAGCAGATCTTTTGTGGAAGGATTCATGGTCTGACCACCTGAAACAACCACATCGACTCCGATGCTTTCAAGGATCTTCGCATTGCCCAACCCTGCGGCTACCGCTACGAAACCAAGCGCTTTGTGTTCACCTGGAGCCTTTTCGGCTGCCAACCCGGCAGAGCGCTCTTCGCTTTGCAGCTGCATGTTATGAATGTGAACTTCGGCAATTTGACCGCGCTCGAGCATGTAGCCCAACACTTTATCGGGTTCGTTTGTATGAACATGAACTTTGAAGTGGGGAATTTGACCTACCAAAAGCTCGCAATCACCCATCGTTCCCAAAAAATCAAGCCCTTTTTCCAGCTCGAGCTTATCGGATTGAACAAGAAATTCGGTGCAGTAGCGAAACGCCGAACCTTCCCAATCGTTGATCTGCTCGATTTCAACCTTCGGGCTGCCCTGGCGTGCAAAAGCCAATTCGTCAAGAAGCGGACCCTCGCGGCCGGCAAGCGCGGTCACAAACGCATCGAAAAGAATAGCCAGTCCGTAGCCACCCGCATCAACCACCCCGTTTTCCTTAAGCACCGGCAAAAGATCGGGCGTGCGCTGCACGGAAGCATACGCCTCAGCCACTACGGCATCAAGCGCATCGATCGTGGAAAGCTTCTTTTTCTTCGCCTTACGTGCCGCCATGCCGGCATCGCGCAAAACGGTAAGGATCGTGCCCTCAACCGGCTTACGCACCGCCTGAAAAGCCACTTCAACCGCGTGGGTGAACGATGCATCGAGCGAAACAGCCGTAAGCGCTTCGGCCTCGTCGAAACCTTCGCATAGCCCGCGCAAGATTTGCGAGGTGATAACACCCGAGTTGCCGCGTGCGCCCATAAGCGCTCCGGTTGTGATTGCCTTGCGAACGGCGGCCGAACGCGCCCCGATAGGAAGCTTGGCCATGTTGTCAACGACCATTTCCAGCGTAAGCGACATATTGGTGCCCGTATCGCCATCGGGCACGGGAAACACATTGAGACGATTGATTTCTTCCTTGCGGCTTGTGAGGGTTTTACTGGCAGCCGCGATGGCATTCATGATATCGTTGGCTGAATAAAGTTCAGGCATGAGCTTCTATCTTTCTCTTGTATACCGCAGCTGCGCGCCACGATCGATTCTATTTGCACCGCATAACTAACTGCACGCTGATTTCGCGCAGAACGACGAACACGATCGCTATGAGCGACGGACTTTGACTCCCTGGACATGCACTTCCACGCCATCGAGGGGAATTTGAGCGTATTCAGTCAAGGCGAAAGTCACTTGTTCGACCAAGTTTTGAGAAACGGTATTGATATTGATGCCATACTCTATTACCACATAGAGACTGACGTGTACGCCGGCTTCCGTCGTGGACACCACGACGCCACGGCGCAACCGGGAATTCGGCAGTATCTTGGCAATACCATCTGCCGCCGTCGGCGCAGCCATGCCGACAACGCCATAGCATTGAAGCGCAGCACTGCCGACCAAATCGGCTAAAACATCATTGGCAACATGCAAGTTGCCAGAAATTTCATTTACCATAATCATCCTTCCACGACTGCAGGCAGGCACCTTCAATCAACGATGAGCTTGATAGGTCAGTATACTGTATGATGTGCTTTATACGCGAGACACGGTTCACTTCAACTTAATCTTCAAATTGCACGCAGGCTCTAGCCCAGCTCGAAGGGAAACCCTATGCAGACCATTATCGACTACCTTGAAACCGAATTCGCCTCGTTCGAGGAAAAACCACTCAATGCCGTCGACTCTTTGGTGCTCGCTTCATTTTGCATGGTCGATCTGGATCACATAGCCCCTTCACTCAAGGAAAGCACTTCATTTCTCACTATCGATACACTGCTGAAAAGCATCTTCACCGCAACCAATAAAAACAATATCCATTTCAAAGACGTTCCCCATGCAGAGCTCTACCCCACGATGTTCACCAGCCCCACGCCTGAAAAAACGAAAGCACTCATGTTTGCCCTGGCAGCAAGCCCTCGTTTTCGAGAGATGAAAATCGGGGAATATCTGAGCCTTTTCGATACGAAAAATCACACTCAATTTGCCGCTATGACCTTTATCTACAAACGAAAATTTGCCTACCTCGCTTTCCGCGGCACCGATTGCACCCTTACCGGATGGCGCGAAGACTTCGATATGGCATTCACCGACACCATCCCTTCGCAAACCCAAGCGCTACACTACCTCGAGGCGCTTGCACCGCGTCTGCCCAAAACCCTCTATGTCGGCGGTCACTCAAAAGGGGGAAACCTTGCAGTCTACGCGTCGCTGAAAACAAAGGAAGAAGTGCAGCGGCGCATAAAACGCATCTATAACCATGATGGCCCCGGCTTCAGACCGGGCACCTTTCCCGATGGAGCATACAGCGGCATCCGCGATCGTATCTTCAAAACCGTTCCGCAAGAATCCCTCGTCGGCATGCTGATGGAATCGCATGCCGACTATCGCGTCATACACAGCGGAGGTAAAGGCATCATGCAACATGACCCTTTTACCTGGGAAACCAACGGCGACGATTTCGTATACCTTGACCGCATCGCCGACAACGCACGCTTCACAAGTGAAGTGCTCAACGAATGGATGGGCTCGCTTTCTCCCAGCGAACTGCGCGTCATGACCGACACGCTGTTTGCCACCCTGGCTCAATCCGAAGACGCAAGCGTCGCCGACATTATGGGCGATTGGCGAAAAATACTCGCTCTCGTCGTCGATGTCGCAAGGCAGGCCGATGCCTCGACAACGGAAGTCCTTTCGAAAGCCATGCAATCGCTTTCCAACATCGCTTTGAAGCGCTTCGGCGAAAGCGTCAGCACGACAGTGGTGGCGGTCTCAAGCAAGAAGCCCCGCTTCGCGGCGAAAGAGTAATGCAGCCGTATCACCCCGGCAAAAAGACGGATATGCCCCCACGCAGAAACGACAACGAGGGGGATAGATGGTTCTTTGCGGGTATGAGCAAAAAGCCACCGGCATTCTTCCTGCGATGCGCTATCTTGAGGTAAGGGATTTTTGCTGCGGTTTCCCGTCAGTCTCTTTGGTGTCGCACGAAAATATCTCATGGATTTTTAGCCATAAACCCTTGGAGTCGGCAAAGGGCTATGGTATAGTGTCAGGGCTTTTGTCACCACCGGTTCGTTGTGCGGACCGATACGATATGTAAATGGAGTGATAGCTATGTCTAAGGTATGTGCAGTTTGCGGTAAGGCTCCCGTTGCGGGTCGCAACATCAGCCATTCGCATCGCGTAACGAATCGTGTATTCCGTCCCAACGTGCAAAAGGTCACCGTCAAAATCGACGGTAAGGTACAGCGCGCCAATGTGTGCACCAAATGCCTCAAAGCCGGTAAGATCGAACGCGCCTAACGCAATCGCTACAAGGAATGCTTCCCTGAAAGCGCTCCCTGTAATCCTAAACAAGAAAAGCTCATCTTCAGATGGGCTTTTCTTGTGCTTTTGCAAGCAAGAAACCAGTTTTCTTGCGGAAATCCACCCATAAGGGGGCTTCCCGCAGACTCCTTATCGCAGTATGCTTATCGATAGGTTTATCACGCCTTGCCAAAGGGAGATACGGCCTTGCTTGACTCAAACGCTTACTTCCCTTTATAGTGGATAGCATACTTCAGCAGCAATGAAAGCAGTCGCCATGGAGAGCATGCGCTCACAGAAGGGCTTCACCTTAGCCGAACTTCTTATTGTCGTCGCCATCATCTTGGTGCTCGTTGCCATCGCCATCCCCGTATTCACCGGCGCCACCCAAAAGGCCGAAGAAGCCACCTGTGCCGCAAACCGCACGAGCCTTGCCCGTATGCTGACAACCCAATATCAGCTCACCGGAAAATTCGATCAGGTCGCGGCCGAACTGCTCGCCAAAGAACAGGGATTTGTCTGTCCCAATAAAGACGGCTCCTTTACAATCGCTGCACCAACAGCGCAAGCCGCTGCACGGGTAACCTGCAGTGTTCACAGCAACGACTCCCTCCCCGAAACAGTGATGAAAGACTTCAATGCGTTTAAGAAAGAGTGGCTGAGCCTTCCTGAAAATGCACAGAAGAACAGGGATAACGACAGCATCCGAAAGGCTTATTTCAAACAATTTACCGAGGCCAAACCCCCTAAAACATTCCCCACGCTTCGCGTAGGTGGCAAGGAATTAATCATCCAGCCCTATTATAAATCGGGAGCGGAGGAGGGTGGAAACGTCTGGCTCTTCGCGAAGGAAGATACCGATAACAAATGGAACACCCGGTATGTCTATGATCCTATTGATAAGAAATGGTACGAAGCGACAACCGGCAATGGAGGCAGTGGTGGCAGTACGTCTATCAATGCCTACAAGGATGCAGCGGCTCTCCATAAAGACATAACAGAAGGAAAGCGGAGTAATGGCAAACCGAAATGGATTCCCCTTGAAAAATACGAAGAAATTCCCTCACACGACATAACGAACCCGTAATAATTCCTTCAAAGCCATCGCAAGCATCATCTCTAAAACCTCTATACTACAAAGAAATGACTTTGGAACGATGGAGTAGGTATCATGGCGCAGCACGCCCCGCACAAACACCAACAGGACGGCAACCCCGAAACACCCGTGCAAGCCAACGATGTCATGCGCATGGTGCAGCGGGCTCTCAATCGCGTCGATGTGCGCCTGGTCGACCACGGCAACCGCGTTGCCTACCTGGTTGATGCCATGCTCGAAGTGGAAGGAAACCTGTCGGAAGACGATCGCCGCAGCGCCTACTTCATCACGCTTTTTCACGATATCGGCATCTACCACACCGAAGAAATCAAAAAGGTACTCTCCCTGGAAAGCGTCAATTTATGGGAGCACTCCCTCTATGGGTATCTTTTCTTAAGAGAGCTACCGTTTCTACACGACGGAGCAGAAGCGATTTTATTCCACCACCTTCGCTACGATCTCTTCGATATCCAAAATCCGGCAACCGCTCATCTCGCCCAAGTTATCCACGTGGCCGATCGCGCCGACGTTTTCCTTTTCGGAAACAAAGATGCGCCCCTTAAGGATCTGAAAAAATACTTCACCGAAAACAGCGGAACCCTCTTCGCTCCCGACGCCGTCGAACTCTTCGTAAAAGCGCAAAGCCGCTATAGCCTTGATGCGCATATTCGCGATGGCCTCGATGCCACCGAATTCGTCAACACCTATGCCATCCCCAAGCAAGAAGCCGAATCGTGCCTGAGGATGCTGATCAACGCCATCGACTTTCGAAGCCATCACACCGTCACCCACACCTACACCACGGCGCAGATCAGCTATCGGCTGGCGATTCTCATGAATATGACCCTCCCCGAACAGGAACAGATCTATCACGCTGCGCTTCTTCATGATTTGGGGAAAATCGGCATCCCTCTCGGAATACTGGAAAAACCGGGGAAGTTGACCTCTGCCGAGCGCATCATCATGGAAACCCATGTGAACATCACCGAAGAAATCATCGAGGGATGCGTGGATGACCACTTGGCCGCCATCGCGTTGCGCCACCATGAAAAGCTCGACGGCTCGGGCTACCCCCGCCACCTTGATGCGAGCCAGCTTTCCTTGGCCCAGCGTTTGGTTGCCATCGCCGACATGGTCAGCGCTTTAAGCGGAAAGCGCAGCTATAAGGAAGCGTTTTCGAAAGAACGCGTGCTTGCAATCGTCGTTGAAATGAAAGACGCGCATGAAATAGATGCGGACATCTGCATGTGTTTGGAGGAGCACTACGATGCCATCATGGCAGACGTGGCCCGGGTGTGTGCGCCCGTCCTCGCCGCGCACGACCGCATCCTGGCAGACTACGCCCACCTGCTTCCCCAACTGGAAGCTTATTCCGAACGAACGCCCACCTGAAGCCAGACGCGGCCAAAAGCCGCCCCGAACACAAGCCCCCAAGATGTCATCTCGAGCGAAAGCGAAGGATTGGGGGTTTTCCTACTTCAAAAGGGATTTGAAATCGAGAGCTGATTTGATATCGTTGAACGCTTCAGCAAGTTCAACTACCGTAGCCTTGCCTTCTTTATAAATCACATTGGCATCTCCCGTCGCAGAAGCCACCGCTTCTTTCGTGACCAGAGGAATGGATTCATCATCATCGTCTACCGATTGATCTTTCTTTACCACAGCCTTCGCGCCCTTAGCCCTCGGTGCGCCAGAAGCCTCCTCGACCCCCTCGGAAGTTTCCTCGATTTCTTCTTCGATAACCACTTCGAATTCTTCCTCGATTTCGAAGAGCCTATCGTCGATACGATCGAAACGGGCGACATAGCCCTTCAAATCGCCCTCGAAAGCTTCCAAACTTTCTTCAACATCGTCCAAGCGATCTCTGATTTGTTGAATCATGTTCGAGACGGCCTTTTTTTCAGTATCCATGGTTTCTCCTAGCGACGACGTTCTTTAAGCGCGCGTTCCAAGGTGCGCTTCGAATCGCGCTCTGCCATATCGGCTCGCTTGTCATAGAGTTTCTTGCCGCGCCCAACCGCAAGTTCAAGCTTCACCAGGGCGTTTTTTGAAAAGTACATCTTAAGAGGCACCAGGGCGAAACCCCGTTCCTTCGTAGCTTGTTGCAGTTCGCGAATCTGACGCTTGTGCAGCAGTAATTTACGCCGACGGTCGGGATCGACGTTGGAAAGATTGCCGTGAGAGTAAGGGGCGATATGAAGGTTATGCAACCACACTTCCCCCTCGCGCACCAGGGCAAAGCAATCGGTGAGCTGACAGTTATTATCACGCAACGAGCGCACTTCCGTCCCCGTCAAAACGATGCCGGCTTCGTAGTGTTCCAAAATTTCATATTCGTGGAATGCTTTTTTGTTGCGCGCTATAAGAGTTTCTTCGCGTTTCACGTGAGTCGCCTACATTCCCGGCACAAACGTGGCGTCGGCATCCAAATCAAGTACAAAGCGCTTGAGCAACTTTACGGTGGCTTCAAGATCGGCAAGCGCGATCACTTCGGTGGGTGTGTGCATGTAGCGCAGCGCCACCGATACCAACCCGGTTGCCTTACCTTCGCGCGCAATCTGGATAGCACGCGCGTCGGTACCCGTCACGCCCGGTTCCGCTTCGATTTGATACGCAATCCCTTCAGCACGTGCTGCCGCAACCAAGCGCTCGAACACGGCAGGGTTGATGTTGGGACCACGTGCGATAACGGGACCCGCGCCACAGCGGATATCGCCATAGGTAGATTTTTCTATCCCTGGATAATCGGTGGCATGCGTAACATCGAATGCGATGCCGATATCGGGATTGACGCCGTAAGCACTGGTGGTGGCTCCGCGAGTGCCGATCTCCTCCTGCACGGTGGCCACGCAGACGCAATCCCCTGCAGCTCCCCCCGCAGCAGCGATTTCCTCAAGCACGCGCGTTGCGACCCACACGCCCGCCTTGTCATCGAACGCACGCGATACGGCCATACCCGTACCGAAACGCTCGAATCCGACCCCGAACGTGATGGTGTCGCCAATACTCACGCATTTCTTCACCGTTTTACCCGGCAGACCCACATCGATAACCAACTTGTCAAGGGGGGTGACGCTTTTGCGATCATCGGCAGAAATGAGGTGGATCGGCTTGCGCCCCACCACACCGCGCAGCGTTTCATTGCGCGTATGGACATCGACGCGCATGCCCGGCAAAATAGCGGCATCAACACCGCCAACTGCCGATACGCTTAAAAAACCCTCATCGCTGATATAGGTGACCATGAGACCGATTTCATCCATGTGCGCCGCAATCATCACGGAGGGGGCGGCGCCTTTGCCCGCCAGGCGCGCGTGCACCGAACCCATCACATTCGTTTGTATTTCATCGGCCGTATCGGCTAATCGCGTGCGCACCAACTGGGCAACGGCGGCTTCAGTACCCGTGACGGAAGGCGTTTCCAGCAGTGTTTTAAGAAAGGATCTATCGGTTTTCTTCATGTATGCTCCTCGATTTCCTTTTGAACGCAACCATTATAGCGTGTCGGTAGGCATTTATGCTTCAGAGAACAGATCGACGAAGGCAAACGTGCGGCGATCGATAAAACCGCAGAACCCTATAGCCGGCGCATTGCTCCGCGAGATTAAGGAAGGTTTTTCGTGGCGATAAGGGCCACGCCCGTGCCGCAGACATCGGAGATCAAAACCTGCCCGGCACAGATCGGTGCAGCAAGCTCCAAGTCGGCGATAGCAGCCAATACCTCAGAAATTTTTTGCTTCGGAATAGCGGTGGCGGTTTTCACGCTCAAGGGTTCGAGGGTCTCTTTAACGCACACGATTGCCGTGACCATGCGCACAGGATTCGTGGCTTCCTCAATGGCATATGCGCAACCGCGCGGGCAGGTGTTACCCGTCACTTCCCGAACGGTGCCGTCCGGCTCAAAGGAAACCTCGAGCTGACAGCCAAGCGGACAGCAGATGCACGTATATTCTATGACTTCCGCAGCTACCTGCATCACGCATCGTCTCCTTGCGCGCGTATGCGAATACAGGCAAAACCGCCTATATCGGAAGCCTTCAATTTTATCTGAACCATTTCAGCGGGCACAGCAACCACTGTCTTTGCCGTTTTGATGGCATGCACGTCACCATCGTCATCTACGCCCTCGACAAAAAAGTGCGGATGCTTCAGCGTGCGCGAAACCCGGAAAGAAAGGGTGATTGTTTCGGCGGGATCGGTGGCGCTATCGATGTTTTGCGGCACGATGTAGCGAATGTTTTCAGCGGCAACCACCGGTACAAAAACGGTAGAGAAAACCGCCGATTCGGGCATACGACATGCCCATCGGGCCGCCGAAGAACCGGCAATCTCACCTTCCGCCGAAGCGTAATCGACCAAATCGTGTATGTGCAGCGCGTTTCCGCAGGCAAAAATGCCCGCAATATCGGTTGCGAGATCGTTATCCACCACAGCAGCACCCGTGACGGCATCAAGGGTAGCCCCCGCTTCCTTCACCAATTCATCTTCGGGAAGCAGCCCAACCGAAAGCAGAAGCGTATCGCAGGCGATGCGTATTTCAGTGCCAGGCAAAGGTTGCAGCGTGGTCGGATCGACCTGAGAAACATAAACAGCACTGAGGCGATCGTCACCCTCCAAACGGGTGACCGTACAGCCGAGGTGCAGGGGAATGGAATAGTCTTGCAAGCACTGCACGATATTGCGTCGCAGACCAGCTGGGTGATCCTGGATTTCATAGACGCCGATGACCCGTCCACCCTGAGACACCAAACGACGCGCCATAATAAGCCCGATATCACCCGAACCGAGGATAACGATATTTTTACCCGGCAAGCACCCCTGCAGATTCATGAAGTACTGAGCGCTTCCCGCCGAAAAGACGCCGGAAGGTCTGCTGCCCGCAATATTAAGCGCGCCCAAACCCCGCTCGCGCGATCCGGTGGCAAGCACGACGCTCCAGGTTTGAACAGCGTATTCGCCCTGTGCATTGACGCACACAACGGTATGCCTCTCTTCCCTGTCGGCAGCGGGATCAATACGCAGCACCGAGGTTTCGCAGGCGACATGAACCCCCGCACGTGCGAGCGCTTCCCTTTCGCGCTGCGCATATTCAGGTCCGGTCAGTTCTTCTTCGAAACGATGAAGACCGAAGCCGTTGTGGATACACTGCTTGAGGATTCCCCCCAAACGATTTTCGCGGTCGACAAGCAGTACGCGCACAGCACCGCTGCGAGCAGCCGCGCACGCAGCCGCCATACCCGCAGCACCTCCCCCGACGACAACCACCTCGAAGGGCAAAACGTCAAGATCGAGACACGAATCGTCTTTTTCAGGAGGACGCGCGGCTAGCTCCGCATAATCAGGACGCGCCACAGCAACCAGGTACGAGCCGGCAAGACGTTTGTCGATTTTTTCGGGAGAAATGCTTTGTTCGCGCGACACGATGCGCACGATTTCAGGCGAGCAAAACCCACCGTGGCAGCGACCCATCATAGCCCGGCAGCGCCACTTTAGAGCGTCCAGCGAAAGGACGGGTAACGGCGCATGCAGAGCAGCGACCAACTCCGCTTCCGTCACCTCGCAACAGCGGCACACCACATGCCCGTAGGCGGGATCGGAAGCGATAGCCTGCGCGCGCTGCTCGTCCATCATCTGAGCGAAGGGCAACGTTCCTTCTCGGTTTGGATCGAATGCGGGATTTCTTTGTGCGGCCAAAGATTCAGCTACCTCAGAAGCGATATCAATCGCCACCGCAGGAGCCGAAGTCAAACCGGGAGAATCGAAACAGGCAATATTGAAAAACAGAGGCGCATCATCGGGCTGCCCAAGCACGAAATCGTCGGTTTCACCCGTTGAGCGCAGTCCGGAAAAATTCGTTATGATTCCTCGCCGAGTGCTGTCCGGCCACGTTTTCTTAGCGGCTTCAAGAATAAAGCGCAAGCCCTCTTCAGTTGTGGAAAGATCGTGCTTGCTTTGTTGGGGCACGGCATTAGGACCGACCAACAGATTGCCCTGCACGGTTGGCGTTATCAACACACCCTTGCCAGCAGCGGAAGGCGCCTGGAACATCGTGCGAGAAAACGTCGATCCGAAATCGGTATCGTAGAGACAGTATTCGCCCCGACGCGGCGTGATGCATAAAGGATGAGCACTTACCAGATTATTTATTTCATCAGCAAAAACACCGGCGGCATTCACAAGGGCGCGCGCAAAAAAACGCTGTCCGCACTCCGTTGTCACCCTGAAGAGATCATCTTCCGGATCATCCGAACCGTCTATCGGCTTGCGAATAGCGCACACCCGCTGACCAAAAGAAAACACCACCCCGTTGACTGCCGCGTTTTCGGCGATAGCAAGAGCCGCACCATAGGGATCGATTATCGCACCGGTCGGGGCAAACAGCGCCCCAAGCACATTTGAAGCCACCTGAGGCTCCAGATCGCGCACTTGTTCACCAGTGAGGGCACAAACCCCTTCAACGCCGTTTTGGACGGCACGATCCACCAGGGCGCGCACGGTGCCCATTTCCTCCTGCGTGAAAGCAAGCACCAGTGAACCGTTGTTGCGATAGGAAAAACCCAACTGCCGAGCCCAGAGAGGATAGAGGTGCGACCCAATACGATTATAGCGAGCTTTAAGCGTACCGGGCAGCGGATCGTAGCCCGCGTGAACGATACCGGAATTGGCTCGGGTTGCGCCGCACGCAATATCATTGCCCGCTTCCAAGACCGCTACGTCCACTGCATAATGAGCCAATGAACGGGCAACGCAAACCCCCGCTATACCAGCGCCGATTACGATAACGTCATAATGGTTTTTCGCAATAATTTCCATACCATCAGCTTACTATTTATTCCCGCTGAGCGAAAGCCTCTTATTGCGGGTTCGGTTTCACGGTATCTTCAATGATGACCTATCAGCCCAAGGAGGATATTATGAAAATTGCAGTTGCTAGCGAAGGCTTAGATGTTTCGCATCATTTCGGCCATTGCTTGAACTACAATTATTTTACCGTTGCCGATGGCGCGGTTGTCGATTGTCAGAATATGCCAAGCCCAGGTCATCTATGCGGGTCAATGGCACCGCTTATGAAAGAGCTCGAAGTGGGAGCATTGATTACGGGCGGCATTGGAGCTGGGGCAAAAAATGCGTTCGATGCCCATGGCATCACCGTAATAACCGGCGCTTCGGGAAATGCACGCCAAGCGGTGGAAGATTATCTCAGCGGCGAGCTCTCCTCGAGTGAGGCTACCTGCGCCGGTCATGATGAATCCTGCGACCACCACTAAGCGACTTTCCTATCCGCGCACACAAAAAAGACGACCCGGAGGTCGTCTTTTTTTATTGAGCAGATGAGGCGAACAATGAAGCCCCTCACGTACCACCCCACGTTGAACCGAAGGCGATACTCGGGCTGCTGTCGGACCTAAAGAGCCTTTTTGGCAACCTCGACCACGGCGCTAAATGCTTTGGGGTCGTTGATAGCCATGTCGGATAAAACCTTGCGGTCGAGTTCGACACCGGCCCTTTTCAGACCGTTCATCAGAACGGAATAGGAAAGGCCGTTGATTCTGGCAGCCGCGTTGATGCGGGTGATCCAGAGGCGACGAATCGTGCGCTTTTTATTGCGGCGGTCACGATAGACATACTGAAGAGAATGCTGCACCTGCTCTTTCGCAACGCGATAAGAACGAGATTTTGCACCATAATAACCCTTAGCGCGACCAAGGACGGTACGACGCTTTTTGTGGGCGGAAACTGCACGTTTTACACGAGGCATATCTTTTCACTCCTTACTTAACGGCGACCGAGATTGCGGGCAATGACTTTGTTGTCAGAGGTAGCGACTTCGGTTTCGTGGCGGAAATTACGCTTACGTTTCTGGCTCTTCTTCGTCAAGATGTGGCTTTTGAAAGCCTTTGCACGCATGATCTTGCCGGAACCGGTCACGCGAAAGCGCTTCGCAGTGCCGCGGTGAGTTTTCATCTTAGGCATTAATCTTCCTTTCCTTCTTCTTTTTCAGTCTTTTCATTCTCTTTTTTCTTCTTAGCCACAACACTGGGCAAAGGGGAAATCAGCATATGCATATTGCGACCCTCCATTTTAGGCTGGTTTTCAATAACAGCCCGATCTTTCAGGTCTTCTGCCAAACGCTCCAAGATGGTCAAACCCTGTTCGGGGTGAGCCATTTCTCGACCGCGGAACATGATGGTGATTTTCACCTTCGAGCCCGCTTCCAAAAAGCGCAGAACATGCTTTTTCTTGGTCGTATAATCGCCAATGTCGATCTTGGGGCGGAATTTCATTTCTTTTGTTTCAACCTTGCTTTGGTTCTTGCGTGCCTGCTTAGCTTTTATGGCCTGATCATATCTGAATTTGCCATAATCCATAATGCGACACACGGGCGGTTCTGCACCTGGTGCTATTTCGACCAGATCCAGCCCTTCGTTATCGGCAACCTTTTGGGCTTCCGAAACAACATAAATACCCATCTGCGATCCGTCGTAACCGATCAAACGACACTCTTTAGCGTCGATCTCTTCATTGAGCCGGGGCTCTTGAGCAGCTATCGCGCTCACCTC
>JAVWCK010000005.1:0-42882 GCA_036649035.1 Raoultibacter sp. | reverse complement strand
GAACCGATGATTTCCCGATTAACCAGCAGTGTCACCGAAGCCTCTGCCCCGCCGAACATATTGCAGGAACGCAGGCTGAAATCCTGCACGTCGAAGTGGGCGATGGCCTCATTATGCGTGGCGGCATCGGACGCCACCGCAAGGTCACGCATGCGGTCGACGCGATAACGCACGAAATCACTGTGTTTATCGTTGTAGGCAATCAGATAGTAGTAATCGGCCGCATACACAAGATTCACGGGAGTTTCTTTGTAGAGGTCGCCGTTGTGACGCAGCACTTCTTCCTTATTCACATTGTATTCAAAGTAGTGAAACTCGATTTTCTGCTTGCAGGCAATGGCTTCTTGAATCGCATCGATATTGCGGTAGATGCTTTCGTTTTGCATTTTAATGCGGCCTTCAACGTGGATGCGCTTGCTTAAGCGATCCGCCTGATGCACCGACGCCAAGGATTTTATGCGGTCAACCAACAGATCGCTTTTCTTTTCGGTTAAGAAACGCGAGCTTTGCACGGCGTCCACCAGCAAAAGCAGCTCTTGGAATTCAAAGTGCCGCACGCCAATGGCGTATTCGGTGCGCGCCCCTTTGCGCGTGATAATATCGAGCCCGAAATCGCGCAAGAGGGCAATGTCGCGATACAGCGCTTTGCGTTCGGCAGCAATACCTTGCGCGGCTAAGCGCTCGACAATGGCAGGCATAGAAAGCCCGTGCTCATCGTCGGTTTCTTCAAGCAACATCTTCGCCAAACACACCATCTTCAACTTCTGGTTCACACTGCGCGCCATACCAGCCCCCTCGCAAACAAATAGTTCTCGTCAGAATAGCACTGCACTGATTATAGGACACATAAAATGAACTCATCAGCAAAATTCTTTGCTTCGGTCATCTTGATGTTTTCGAGGGACGCATAGTGCAGATAGACCCCACGGCTCATCCGGCGCGGCAAATGCGCGCTGCCATTTTGCTCAAGACCGCGCAGCACGAGCGCGCCGCAAACTGCTTAGTCGCGTTCTTTTTCGCCTTCAAGCGGCGGGCGCACGTATTCGACACAGCCCCGATCACAGGCTCCGAAGGCCTTGAAGTTCTCGCGCGCGCGATCAAGCGACACCGCATTGGCACCGCCCTCAAGCAGGGGATCATCGAACTGAAGGGCATCGTCTTCCCAGTAGCATACCGGGCAGATGGCAAACGTGCCGGGAGGCTCTTCGCTCAACGTTGCGTTGCCGCAGCAAGGGCAAGGATATTTTTTCGTGTTTTTGATCATTACCTACACCAATCTACTGGCGGTTGAAATAATCGATGCCATCATCGGGGTGAAAAAAGGTGCGAATCACTCCCTTTTTAGTGAGCACTAAAAATTCGTTGGTTGCCGTATCGTAATAACAGGTGTCGCCATCGGTCTTTTCGCTCTTGGTCTTCACGGTAGGCGCGCTCGATTCAATAAGATCATTGGCCTTTTGCAGGTATTCATCCTGACTGATATCTCCGAATTCGCGCCCATGCTTTTTATAGTGCTGATCAAATTTTTCTTGACTCGCGAATCGGTACCTCTGCTCGCTTGGCTGCACGGGAGCAGAGGTTGAATCCTGGCCAGCTGAGTTCGCACAACCTTCTACACCAATAAAAACCGCACAAGCAAGAAGCGCTACGATCGCGAACGCGACAAGCTGCTTCGGCTGCCTTTTATACGTAGACACCAATCCCCCGTCCCGAATAATATAAATCTTTCCCTTTTCATTGTGTCAGCGTTTACTGAGATATTCAATGATCAATCGTTGCCAAACCCCCTCCACACTCTCGTTTAATCGAAAAAACACGCATTCGATCCGCCTGTCGACACATCGACTCTTGCACGGGCGCAAAAGGGTGGTTACAATAAGCAACAATGAATTCTGTTTCAAGGCGAGGTGCAACTCCTCACCGGTGGTGATCGGCTTTGGCCGTAAGTCCACAACCTCGCAGGCATTGCGCTTGCGGGCTGATTCGGTGTGATTCCGAAACCGACGGTTATAGTCCGGATGAAAGAGGCAGAGCTTGTTCGTTAACGCACATACCATCGACGAACAAACCCTTAGGGCCTGTATGAACAGAACGAATTCATACGGGTCTGTTTCTTTTCTAAGGCAGGCAACAGGTCCCGCACCATACTGGATGCCTTATGTCAGGAAAGGGTTTGTCATGACCGACCACGCAAAGGAAAAGACCGATTATCGTTTCACAAACACCAACCGGTGGGATACCCGTCAGCTGGTAACCATGGCGCTTATGTGCGCTATTGCAGCACTTCTATCGTTTATCCAAATTCCGCTCATTCCCGGCGTCGCCTTCCTCACCTATGATGCCTCGCTTATGCCCGCAATGGTGTGCGGCTTTGCATTTGGTCCGGGAGCAGGCATAGCCGTCGGCGCCATTGCCGCTGTCATCCACGGGCTTATCTTAGGCGAGTGGGTCGGTTCGATCATGAACATCATCGCCACCATCTGCTTTGTACTACCCGCAGCCCTCGTGTATCGAAAGGTTCGCAACTACAAGGGCGCTCTCGTCGGGCTTATAATCAGCATCATCGTTGCAACCTTGGGAGCAATCGCTGCGAACCTCACCATCGGTGTCGCGTTCTGGTATGGCACACCCGATGCGGTAATCCCCCTGATTCTTCCCGCGTTGGTTCCTTTCAATCTGATAAAAGGCGCACTCAACGCCGCGCTGACGCTGATTGTGTACAAGGCTATCTCAAATCTTATCACTCCGAAAAAATCGCAGGTCAAAGGTAAATAACCTTTCCGCGAACAAAGGAACGCCATGATTGACTTCGACCATACCGGATTCACCTACGATGGAGAAACGTTTGTCTTAGATGACATCAACATAAGCGTTGCGACGGGTGAATTCGTATGCGTGCTAGGTGGCAACGGCAGCGGAAAAAGCACCCTGGCAAAACACATTAACGCGCTGCTCATACCCGATGCGGGCAGCGTTGAGGTCTTCGGCAACGACACCAGCGATGAAGAGTGCACCTATCTCATCCGCTCAAACGCGGGTATGGTATTCCAAAACCCCGACGACCAGCTTGTCGCAAGCCTTATTGAAAACGATGTGGCCTTTGGGCCGGAAAATTTGGGTATACCCACCGGTGAACTGCAACAACGTGTTACTGCCGCACTCGGCGAAGTAGGGCTTATGGGCTTCGATAAAAAAGAAACAGCGGCACTTTCAGGAGGGCAAAAGCAACGCGTGGCCATCGCCGGCATACTGGCCATGAACCCTCAGATACTCATTCTAGATGAAGCTTCGGCCATGCTCGATCCACGCGGGCGCAAGGGTCTTTTGCGGGTGTGCAAAACCTTGCACGAACGCGGCATGACCATTGTGATGATCACCCACTTCATGGAAGAGGCCACGTGTGCCGACCGCGTTATCGTGCTGGATGCAGGACACCTTGCCTGCGAGGGCACCCCTGAAGAAATACTGACTCGCACTGAACTTCTAACGCATCTGAACCTGGAGGTTCCCTTCGCTTGCAAGCTGGCTCTCGCCCTTCAGTCGGTGGGTATAAACGTGCCCACCGAAGTCGATGAAGCGCGTATCGCAACCGCGATCGAATCGCTGCCGCACCACGGTGAGTCCTGCGAAAGCGGCGAGGCTGAACAGGATGCCGGCAACGCCCGATCACCCAAACTCGATACCGTCGCCCCTGAGCCCCTTATCCAATTCGAGCACGTTTCTTACACGTATGACCCGGTTTCCAATAAAAAGAAGAACAAAGCTCGAGCGGCAAAACGAACAGCCGAGGAAGGGGCGGCAGCCTGGGGCAATAAACCCGATGCCTTCCTGGCTCTTGATGATATCAACTTGACCCTCCACACCGGGGAGTTTCTTGGTGTTGCAGGACACACCGGCTCGGGGAAATCGACGCTAATCCAGCATATGAACGGACTTTTGCACCCCACAAGGGGACGGGTGCTCGTAAATGGCATCGATATCGTCGACAAGAAAGCGGCAGCCGCAGCACGAAAAAGCGTAGGAATCGTTTTCCAATACCCTGAACACCAACTCTTCGCGGCAACCGTTTATGAAGATGTGGCGTTCGGCCCGCGCAATTTGGGTCTTGCCGAAGAAGACATGGACGCACGCGTGCAGGAAGCCCTCGCTTCCGTTGACCTGGATTACACAGCGCTGCGGGATAAGAGCCCCTTCGAACTTTCCGGAGGCCAACAGCGGCGCGTGGCATTTGCCGGGGTATTGGCCATGCACCCCCAAACCCTGATCCTCGATGAGCCGGTAGCCGGTCTTGACCCTGCCGCACGCAACGAATTTCTCAAGCTGATTGCCAATCTGCACGCAAGCGGCCTTACCGTCGTGATGGTTTCCCATAATATGGATGATTTAGCTCGCCTGAGCACCCGCATTCTGGTTTTGAAGGAAGGTGCGCAATTCGCTCTTGGCAGCCCTCGGGATATATTTTTACGCGGTGATGAACTGCGCGAAATCGGCCTGGGGGTGCCTGCGGCCCAGCGGATGGCGGAAACTCTTCGTGCCAAAGGAATCCCCTTGGCAAGCGACGAGCTGTTCAGTCTCGAAAGCTTAACGGCAGCCCTTGCCTCGCTGATAAAGGCCCCCTTATGAGCCACCCTCTTCTCTTCGGCAGCTATTTCGCGGGCAACAGCCCCTTTCACCGCATGGATCCCCGTGCCAAGCTGCTGCTTTCTTGCGCCTTCATCATCATTGTGCTGTGCGCTCAAAACTTCACCGGCTTGGCGATCTGCGCGGTATTCGTTGCGGTCTTTTACCTGATTGCGCGCATCCCTTTTTTCCTGGCCCTCACCTCGATCGCGCCCTTAGCCTTCATCGTTGTGGTTGCTGCTCTTTTAAATCTCTTCGTTGTCCAGGGGGGTACGGTTTACTTCAGCTGGTTTTTTATCCAGATAAGTGAAGCCGGTCTTTATTCGTGCACCTTTATAGCGAGCCGCCTTGTGCTCATGCTCCTCGCTATGAGCCTTATCACCATGACCACAATGACGCTCGATACCACCGAGGCCTTCGAACGCCTGTTCAGCCCCCTGCATCGTATCGGCTTTCCCGCACATGAACTGGCGATGATCATGGGAATCGCCCTGCGTTTCCTCCCTCAATTCGCCACCGAAATACAGACCATCTACCAGGCGCAGATCAGTCGCGGAGCAGCATATGCCCAAAACCCGTTCAAAGGCGGTTCCCGCATGTTCTCATCCTTAGTGATTCCCTTATTCACCAGCGCGTTTCGTCATGCCGAAACGCTTTCGCAAGCCATGGATGCGCGCTGCTACCACGGAGGACCGGGTCGTACGCGCCTGCGCCCTTTGCGCTTCGGTGCCATCGACGGTGCAGCTAGCGCAACCCTCGCAGTCTTGCTTGCTTGCGTAATCGCCAGCAATATCTGGCTATGATCGAAGGGTGCTGCACCCTAGCAACACCACACCTTTTGCCTACCCCACTGAAAGGATCCACCATGACCGGAAACGAAACCATCTTGCGTTATCTGACCAGCATCCCTGCCTGGTATCTGGCGACAAGCGTCGACAATCAACCCCACGTACGTCCCTTCAGTTTCGCTGCCGAACAAGAAGGCACTCTCTGGTTTTGCACCGCTACCACGAAAGACGTGTGGGAAGAATTGCAGGTCAATCAAAAATTTGAAGCAACCGCCTGGTGGCCAGGGCACGGTTGGTTGATTTTGCGCGGCGTAGCCGGACTTGAAGACAAGGTGAATGATTCTATTCGTCAAGCGGGATATGAGCACATGACCGGCCTGGGCGAAACCTACGAGGGAGCCAACGACCCCACCCTCGTCTTCTTTTCTGTCGAGCAACCCCAGGCGTGGATATGCACCCATGAAGAGTGGACGCCAGTCGAGCTCTGATCTAATCACCAGCGGAAAAGTCAAGCGCGCTGTGACGAACCGGCACGACGCACAAAGAACGACAAGCTGCCCAAGCGTCGAACAAAACCGTCACAGCGCGCCATCGCATTATTCTGAAAAATCGTATAAATCCTTAGTTGCTTCTTGAAATTCAAGATAAACCTGCTGCGCGATGCGTTCATCTTCCACTAATTCGAAAGCGCTCGGTTGTTCCTCTTCATCGAGCTCCGTCACTTCCAACACCACAACCTCGCCCGATGACCCCGCAGGAACCTCTTGGGATACCGGGAAGAAAAACCCAAAGCGAGTTTCGTCATGGAGGATCAAGCCGAGAAATTCAAAGGTGGTTAATTCCCCTTCTTCATCCTCAAACGTAAAGACCGTCCCCTCCTCAACTGGCGGGCAATAATTCGGTGCGCTACCTTGTCTCATGGCTACTTCCCTTCCTTGAAAGGTGTATCGTCCTCGTGCTTTTCGACGGGCTTCGCCTGTTGGGGCTTTTTGTGCTTGTAAGGATAGGGCGTCTTCTGTTTCTGCTTCGTCTTATGCGCACCCGAAGCCCTGCCGTTCGTCCCCGCAGGTTTCTGCTTCGACGGGATAACCGCATCTGAGACTTCATTGGCATTCCCCGCCGTTGCGGTCGCTCTGCTCGCCGAAGCCGGCACGCCCGTTTTCTTGTTTCCCGCAAACGAAGAGGAAACACCGGGATGCGCAAACTCGAAACGACCGATTTCCGTACCGTATTTTTTCGTTAGCTTAGCATTGCGCGGCTCGCGCGATTTCCAAATGGCGTAAAGCGGCGTGGCTACCGCAACCGACGAATAGGAGCCGCACAGCAAGCCGATCGTCATCGCGAAAGCGAAGTCTTGCAGCGTGGCGCCACCGAAGAACAGCATGGCGGCAACGGGAATCAGCGAAGAAAGCGTCGTATTGATCGTGCGAATAAGCACCTGGTTGATCGAGTGATTGGCCATGGTCATAAACGTGCACTTGATATCGGTTTCCTTCATGTTGTCGTTGATGCGATGGAACACAACAACCGTATCGTAGAGTGAATACCCCAAAATAGTCAGCAACGCCGCAATGGTGTTCGGGTTCACTTCCCGACCAACGAGGGCATATATCCCCATGACAAGCACCAGGTCGTGCAGGAGGGCAACGATAGCCGTGACACCCATCTTGTACTCGAAGCGAAGGGCGATATAGATGATGATAAGCACCAGAGAAACAAGGAACGCGATAAGAGATGACTGGATCACGCTCACGCCCCAGTCCGGACCGATCGTCGTCACTTCGAAGCTTTCGGTAGAAAGACCTATCGTTTCCGCAACCTCATTGGCAGCGGCCGTTGCGTCTTCAGCGCTGGTGGTGGTGGTGCGGATAAGGAAGCCGTCTTGTCCGTCGGCATTGGTGGTTTGAATAACCGCGTCAGGCTCGCCCGCCTTGTCGAAGGCAGTGCGCATCTGGTCGGTGGTGATCTCTCCCGTTCCGTGGAAGGCAACGCTGGTGCCGCCCACGAACTCGATGCCGAACGACATCCCCTTGACGCCGACGACAAGAAAACTGGCGGCAATCAACACTGCGGCAATCGTTAAGAACACCTTGCGATAGCCCAAGAAATTGATGTCATGTTTTATGAACTTGCCGCGTGGCGCGCGCGCCTTCTTGCCCGCTTCTTCAGCAGTTTTCACACGTGCGCCGTCAGTTGCAACCGCTTCGCCCTCCCCTGCATTGATCGCAGCGCCAACTTCGGCGGCGGCAAGGCTTTCCCCTTCGTTGGCGGCGAGAAGTTTATAGTCTTCAGCTGCAGAAAGGCTGTCCTTGATGCCCCAGAAACCCGGATGCTTGCGGATGGAGCTCGGAGCAAGCAAGCGGATGAGCGGAGCCTTGAACAACAGCATCATAACGATGTCGCACCCAATGCCGATCGCGAGTGTCAAGCCAAAGCCCTTAACCGAAGCGGTCGCCAAAAAGAACAGGGACAGCGCAGAAACAAGCGTGACCAGGTCGGCATCGATCGAAGTCTGAATAGCATGGCGCACACCGGTAATGGATGCAGCGCGCACGCTTCGACCCATGCGAATTTCTTCACGGAATCGCTCAAGGGTCAAAATGGACGAATCGGCCGCCATCCCGATGGTGAGCACTATGCCGGCAATGCCCGCAAGGGAAAGACTGAACAAGCCGAAGTGGGAAAGCGTACCCAAGATGCCCAAATACAAAACGGCGAACACCGCCATGGCAGCCGCCGTCAAAAGCCCCAGCCCTCTATAGAAAAACAGCAGATAGAGCATAACGAGCAACAGACCGATACCGGCAACGAGCACGCCTGATTTGAGAGCATCTTGACCCAGCGTCGGACCCACCGTTTGGCTTTGAGCATATTCGAAGCTTACCGGCAAAGAGCCGCTTTCTAAAACGGTCTGCAGATTCTTCGCTTCATCGATGGTATAGCCCCCGGTGATAGCTACTTTGCCGTCGGGGATTTCGCTTTGCACGGCTGGAGCCGATTGCACTTCGTTATCAAGGATAATGACGATCTTGCCATGGTTGGCCACCAAATCTTTGGAAGCTGCCGCGAAGGCCTGTGTGCCGGCGGCGTTGAGTTCGATGTTGACCGCATAGTTGCTGGAGGTTTCATTTTCCTTATCGATGTTGACTCGGGTGATGTCGGCACCGGTCACAACGGGGACATACGTGCCCGGTTCAGCGGCTAAATACTGCTGCTTGCCGGAAGGAAACGAATTGCCCAGCGAATCGGTTACCGTGCCCTCGTTGGCGTATTCGCCCTTTTCAATTTTGGCCTTAACTTCAGGATCGGTGAAGGAATCGAGGCGCGCAAATTCCAGCTGACCGGTTTTACCTATAGTCTCGAGCGCTTCTTGCGTATCGGAAAGACCAGGAATCTGCACGAGGATCTGCTCGTTTCCCTGCATCTGCACCGTTGCTTCAGAAGCGCCAAGAGCATTGACGCGGCTCTCGATGATTGCACGGCTCTTTTCCATGTCTTCCGGGGCAACCGCACCGCCGGTATCGCTTTTTGCCGTGAGAACAACCGAAAGACCACCCTGGATATCCAGCCCTTGATTGATCTTTTCCTGCGGTGGCATGAACATGAAGACCGAGCCCACCACAAGGAGGGTCATGACGATAAGAAGCCATATATTACGGCGATCGCCCGATTGAGCATGCTTTTTCTTTATTTGCTTACCCGATTGCCCTGACGCCATCGAAATCCTCTTTCTCACATTCCTCATAGGGGAAAATCCCCTTATAATCAAGCCTTTGTGCCGCAAGGTTCCCCTTCATGTCAACCGTCCCATTGTGCCACAAACGCCCGGAACAGATAGATGAAATCATGAAGATTCGATAGCCCCTGTTCTTAAAGGGTGCCCCAAAGGCACAAAACGCCCCAACCTCACCTTACCAACGGTTCTTTTAATAATCGCGCGCGGCCGAAGAGGCCATCCACGCTTCGTAGAATTCCTCGTATTGCCCCTCAAGCACCGCTTCGCGGGCGCGGCGCATCAAGTCAAGCAAAAAATGCAGATTGTGGGTGGAAAGCAGGATACCGCCCAGCATTTCGCCCGATTTCACCAGATGACGCAAGTAGGAGCGCGAATAATTTCGACAGGTCGAACAGGTGCACTGCGCATCAAGGGGACCGAAATCGTGGATAAATTTCGCATTACGCATATTCATGCGCCCCGTCGAAGAGAACGCCGTTCCCATACGTGCGGTGCGCGTGGGCAATACGCAATCGAACATATCGACACCTTCACGCACGGCGCGTACGAGCGTCGTAGGATTCCCCACTCCCATCAGGTACCGTGGCTTGTTTTCAGGCAGGGCGCGGGCAACCTGCCCCAGCGTTTCGAACATCACATCGTGTTCTTCCCCTACCGAATAACCGCCGATGCCAAAACCACCGAAACCCTTGTGACCCTCCGCAATCGACTCATCGTTGATGCTTTGCAGCTGCTCAATCGAATGCATGCGCAAATCGAGCTCCATGCCCCCTTGCACGATACCGAAAAGCGTCTGATCGGATCGCGTATGTGCGGCAAGGCAGCGCCGAGCCCAGCTAGCAGAAAGATCGACCGCCTTTCGGAGCGCTTCACGCGTCGCGGGATAAGCTGAGCACTGATCGAGCTGCATGGCGATATCAGCCCCCAGTTTTTGCTGAATTTCCATGTTGTCTTCCGGCGTCCAGCGAATCTTGGCACCATCGTAGATAGAACGGAAATTCACCCCATCGGGATCAAGCTTGAGGGTGTCGGCCAACGAAAATATCTGGAAACCCCCCGAATCGGTCAGGATAGGACCATCCCAATTCATGAACGCATGCAAGCCACCCGCTTCGGCAATGACCTCGGCACCGGGGCGCAACGAGAGGTGGTACGTATTGGCCAGTACCACCTGAGAGCCCAAGTCATGCAGCGTGGCGGGCGTAATACCCTTCACGGTAGCATGGGTGCCTACCGGCATAAACATAGGGGTGTGTGCCCTACCATGTGCCGTTTCGAAAGAAGCCGCGCGCGCATGCCCCGATTGAGCGGAAACGGTGAAATCGAACATAGCCATAAAACTATCCCCTACGTGCAACGACGCCCGTTGCCGGGGCGGTGCACACCGCTGGGTTTACGCACTCCGGAAGCGCTCGTACGAAGAGGAGAAAATCCTCCATCGAACCGTGGTCCACCGTATCGATGTCAAACCCGTTGGGGTCAAGCAGGCAATCGGTGATCAGGTAAGCGGGCATACCCACTTTCAAGCAGGCAAGATCTTCGCGAGTATTGTTACCCACCATCAATACTTCTTCGGGTTTGCAGGAAAATGCCGCCAAATTTTCCCGATAGTAATCAAGGTGCGGCTTGATGGCGGTTGAATTATCGTAGGTCGTAATGCGATCGAATGCTGCCGGATCAAGATCGCCCCAGTTAAGACGCCAATCGACCGCCGCTGGGGGGAACATGGGCATCGTGGTGAGCGCCAGCGGATATCCCTTTGCCCGAAGCGTCTCGAGCACTTCAGCCGAAAGGGGGTTCGGAGGCATGCCTGCCCCGATTTGCCCGAAATCGTGTCGGTAGAACTCATTGAGCAGCACTTTCCAATCGATATCCGCAGCAGCTTCGCCCATATCGGCGAAAAACGCCTGCCAAAACATCTCTTCATTGGTGTGGATGCCGTCGCTGTGCGTCATAGAAGAGATACCCTTGCGCAAAGCAGCCGTGAAACGCGTGACATCGAGATCGTGCTCGCCCACAAATGCCTCAAGCGAAAGAAAATACCCGCCCATGAACATATCCATATCAAGCGGAAGAAGCGTGCCATCGAGATCGAAGAAAATGGCGCGGTAGGTGGTCTGTGACATACGTGATTCCTTTGTTTGCCCGAAGGGAAGATTATCTTATCCGTGCTAGTATAATCGAGGATAGAAGGAGCGCGAAAAACCTTATGAAATTGTTACTTCACGCATGTTGCGGGCCTTGTTCTCTTGAGCCGGTGCGGCTGCTGCAGGCCGCCGGTCATACGCTAAGCCTTGCCTACATGAACGCCAACATACATCCGCCAAGCGAATACGCTCGCCGTCTCACTACGTTAGCGACGTGGGCGGCCAACGAACACCTCACCGTGATCGAAGGCGCCTACGACAAGGATGCCTGGGAGCAACAGGTGGGATGTTTCGGCAATGCAGCTGAAACGCGAGAGGATCGCTGTCGAGCCTGCTACCGGCTACGCCTTGAGGAAGCGGCGCATTATGCGGCAAGCCACGGTTTTGAAGGTATCGCCACCACGCTGAGCGTGAGCCCCTACCAATATACCGCCCTTATCGAAGAGGAACTGAAACGGGCTGCTGCCGCTGAGAAAATTGCCGCAGTATTTGAAGATTTTAGGCCATTTTACCCACAGGCCACACAAGCCAGCAAAGCGCTGGGCATGTACCGCCAAAACTACTGCGGTTGCCGCTATTCGGCTATCGAAGCGGCTTGCGAACGCGAACAGCGAGCGGATGAGCGCCGCGCGCGCAAACAGGCCGAGCGCAGCGCACACGCCGCCCAGCGAGAAGAAGCCGAAACGCAACGATTGGCAAAAAAGCGAGCGCGGCAAGAATACGCCGCCAAACAAACCGCTAAACGCATCGCAAAAGATCGCTTGCGCAACCAGAAGCACACGGAAGACCCCTCGGAAAACACAACCTCCAACACGAAAGAAACCCTCCATGAAAACCAGTGATTTCGACTATGAACTACCCGAACGATGTATAGCCCAAGAACCCGCAGCTCAGCGCGATCGATGCAAAATGCTCGTGATGGATCGCAACAGCGGAGCACTTGAAGATTGCATCTTCGCCGATATCATCGATTACCTTGTGCCGGGCGATGTTCTGGTGGCCAACGAAACGCGCGTTATGCCCGCACGTCTACTAGGAACCAAACGGGGCACGGGCGGCGTGGCGGAGGTCTTCTTGCTTCGCGAAGTGTTCGGTCGCGAGCCTAAAACCAACACTGCGGCTCTTTGGGAAGTTCTTGTGCGTCCAGGCAAACGACTTAAGCCGGGCGCTCTCGTTGACTTTCGGGATACCTCTCAAACCGTTGTTCTTTCAGCCGAAATCATCGATTGGGTCGAAGATGCTGAAAAAGGGGAACGCTTGGTGCGTCTGACCACCACCCTTCCTTCGCTCGATGAGGCACTTCACGCCGTAGGGCACACGCCCCTACCTCCCTACATCAAACACTACGCAGGAGATGAAGAGCTTTATCAGACCGTCTTCTCGAAGCGTGAAAAGTCAGCTGCCGCTCCGACCGCCGGCTTGCACTTCACCCCTGCCCTTATCGAGAAGATACGGGCCAAAGGGATTTTATTTGAAACGGTGGAATTGGAAGTGGGGCTTGATACGTTTCGCATCGTGGACGAAGATGATCCCGAACAACACACCATCCACACAGAACGCTACACGGTAAGCCAGTCGGTGATCGACACCATTGAAACCGCTCACGCAAACGGCAACCGCGTTATCGCCGTGGGAACCACCAGCGTACGAAGCCTGGAAAGCGCCTGGGACGACCAAGCAGGCGCGCTTGTCGCGCGCGACGGAGAAGACACCTCCCTCTACCTGCTGCCCGGTTCGCAATTCCACGTGATCGATGCCCTGATCACCAATTTTCACGTACCCCGCTCGACATTGATGATGCTGGTGTCCGCTTTTTCCTCGCGTGAATACATCATGACCGCCTATCAGCACGCCATAGAAAGCGGCTATCGCCTGCTTTCCTTCGGAGACGCCATGTTCATACACTAGCTCCTTGCAGGCCAGGTCAGGGCGTGGTTCCGAGAAAGTCAGGTACCACAGCAGGCGAGCAGGCAGGTAAGCGAACAGGTTCAGGGCACAAAAAAAGGACCCCCGAAGGAGTCCTTTTTTGGCATTTGCAGATAAAACTACGCTTTAGCTACGTTGCTTGCCTGGAGTTTACCGTTTTGACCAGTGGTGACGTCGAAGGTCACAGCAGCGCCCTCGTCCAAAGTCTTGAAGCCGTCCATGTTGATTTCAGAGAAGTGAACGAAGAGATCTTCGCCGTCATTCTGAGAAATAAAACCATAGCCTTTTTCCGGGTTAAACCATTTGACAGTACCTTCAGCCATTCTAAGCCTCTTTCCTTCTTCCGATTCCTCGGAAGATACAACCTTGTGCTCTCGCTCCAAGCGCCAAAGCACACGCCCTCCTCTGAGAGCCTTAAAGGTACTTTACACTATGTTTGAGCATAAAGCAGCGACGTTTCAAAATATATATTTTTATTATTTTGCTGAAAACACAAAATTTTCAAGTTATTTCTCACTTTTGATGCAAAACGGGCTATTTATCCTTAAGCGTTTCATCAAAAAAAGCATCGAGTTCTTCCGGAGAAATCGGGGTTGTGCGCGCATCGAGACCATAGGCATCGGCGAGAGCTTCGGCCTGACGCGAACGCAAGTCGGCCTTTGCAGATTGGTTTGCTTCATCGAGGTATTCCGCTTCCAACAAAAGCGAACGAACAAGATATTCAACGACACGCGGATCGGTACCGGAAACCTGGATGACGCCCGCCATGCTTTCGGGAGCCAGCGAAAGCAAGATCCCACCATCTATTTCCGTGGCGTTGCCGATAGCTCCCTCAAGCAGGTCGGCGGCTGCTGCGGGATTGTTTTCGTTTCGCGCCTTTTGAATGCTCCGACGAATAGCTGTCATAAATTGCACGAACATACGCATGAGATAATCTTGCTCGAACATAGGATGCCTTTCTTCAAAGCTATACCGCCGACAATGCCTAAAAACGCCGTGCCGCCTTTAGTCGACCGATGCGATTCCTTTTCACCCCGCTCGGTACCTACAACGGCGCCGATTGCCGCCCTCGGCTCATACCAGCGCCGATAATGCCCCCTACGAGCTAAGAGGCGGCAAAGCTACACCCAAATGCTCATAGGCGCGCATCGTTGCTTGGCGCCCCTTAGGCGTGCGCACCATAAGGCCTTGCTGCATCAGATAAGGCTCATACACATCCTCAACCGTATCGGTATCTTCAGATAATGCGGAGGCCAGCGTGGAAAGCCCCACCGGCTTGCCGGAAAACTGCACGACCAACAGTTCAAGCAATCGATTATCGACCGCATCAAGCCCCAGATTATCCACCTCGAAAAAGCTTAACGCCGCAGAAGCGCATGATTCATCGATAGCCCCCGCACCTTTAACCTGAGCCCAATCACGTACCCGCTTGAGCAGCCGGTTTGCCAAACGAGGGGTTCCTCTCGAGCGACGAGCGATCTCAAGCGCGCCTTCACGATCGACGGCAACATCGAGAATGGAAGCCGAACGCACCACGATATCAGCCAGCTCTTCGGGGGAGTAATAATCGAGACGAAACGCAATCCCGAAACGATCGCGCAAAGGACCGGTCAAAAGACCCGTGCGCGTTGTGGCTCCAATCAAAGTGAAACGCGGCAAGTCGAGCCTGATCGAGCGAGCCGCCGGACCTTTTCCCACCACGATATCGAGCGCGAAATCTTCAAGCGCAGGATAGAGCACTTCTTCCACCATGCGATTGAGGCGATGGATTTCATCGATGAACAAAACATCGCCTTCTTCAAGATTGGTCAAGATGGCGGCTAAATCACCCGTACGCTCAATAGCCGGGCCGCTTGTCGTCTTGATATTCGAGCCCAATTCGTTAGCCACAACGGTGGCCAGGGTGGTTTTGCCCAATCCCGGAGGACCCGAAAATAAGATATGGTCGATTGCCTCACCGCGCCCCTGAGCAGCGGCGATCAAAACAGAAAGGCTTTCTTTTACCTTGGTTTGCCCCAGATAATCTTCAAGTTTTTTTGGACGGAGATTGCGGTCGAGTATCAAATCGTCTTCAACAAGTTCTGAGGTAAGGGTACGAGGGTGCGCCGAAGAAGGCGGCATCGCACCCGCCTCAAACACCAAACCTTCGATTTCTTTGCTTTCGCCCACTTATTCCCCTAGTCGTTTCAATGCATATTGTAACAGGATAGCCTCGCTGGCACTTTCCGGAGCATCCTTGAGCGCGCAATCAGCTTCGGCCGAAGAAAAGCCCATGGAAAGCAAGGCTTCGCGGGCCCCTTGAAAAGTGGCCGCAGAAACAGAAGCGAAAGCCGAGGTTTGCCCCGCAACCCCTTCGTCAAATGTACCTTTCAATTCAAGAATAATACGTGAAGCAATCTTTTTGCCCACCCCGGGAATACGCGACACCGCCACCGCGTCTTGCGCCGTAATAGCGGCAATCAATTCTTGGGGCGAAAAAACCGAAAGCGCCGAAAGCGCCGCTTTGGGACCAACACCGGAAACGCTGGTCAGACGTTCAAACATAGTTTTTTCCTGCAAGCTTAAAAAACCAAACAGGGCGATTGCATCTTCGCGTACCTGCAAATGCGTATACACTTCCACCGGTTTCCCGACTTCGGGAAGACGTGCGAGGGCACCCGAAGCCATGCCGACCGCATAGCCGATCCCCCCCACTTCAACATAGGCCGTATCAGCTGTTTTACCCGCAAGAACACCTTTCAAAAACGCAATCATAACCACATCCTATTCCGGCGAATCTTCGATAAGGCCTTCGTGGGTGGTGAAGCAGATAGCGGCTGCCAATGCATCGGCAGCATGATCGGGATGCGGTGGCTGATCGAGAGCCAACAGCTTGCCAACCATATATTGCACCTGCTCCTTTTCGGCCGCCCCGGTGCCGACCACTGCCAATTTGATTTGTCGTGGGGTGAATTCCCCCACTTTCAACCCATGCTGCGCACACGCAACCAGAGCGGCGCCACGCGCTTGACCCGTGGCAAACGCCGCGGTGATATTTGCCCCGAACCAAATGGTTTCGATACCGACGCACGTGGGTGCAAAACGATCTATCACCGCTTCCATCTGGTCATAAACCTTGCACAAACGCACGGAAAGATCAGTTTGCGCCTTGCTGGAAATGCAGCCGTAAGCCACGCAAGTCAACGTGCTTCCCCGTTGGTGCACGATGCCCCAACCGGTATTGGCAAGCCCGGGGTCGATACCGAGAATGATCCTGTCTTTTTTAGCCACGCCATTCCTTTACTATCACAAACACTTGTTCGTTATGATAGCACACCGATTTGCGCTGCGCACGACCGAAGCGGTCTATTTCTTTCGTTCCTGCATAAGTTTCCGGGTAAATTCATCAGAAGGCATCGGGCGGGCATAGTAGAAACCCTGCACCATGTTGCAGCCGAATGCGCGAAGCAAGTCGATTTGGTTTTTATCTTCGACACCTTCTGCAACCGTCTTGATCGACAGTTCATCGGCCATCTTCAACACCATACCGATAACCGTCTTCGTGCGCGACTCGCTCTGCCGAGATACGAAAAAGCTTCGATCAATCTTAATGACGTCAACGGGTAAATCCTTAAGCAACCCCAGAGAAGAATAACCGCTACCGAAATCATCCATGGAAAGCGTGAAACCAGCACGATGCAACTGGTCGAGCACCGTTTCAAAAACCGAAAGGTGTTCGAAGATGGCACTCTCGGTAATTTCGACTTCAAGGTAGTGGTGAGGCACTTCGTAGCTATCGACGATAGCGCATATATCTTCAACAAACCGGGTATTGTCAAGATGCAAACGAGAGAAGTTGACCGAAATCGTGGTGGGCTCGATGCCGCTATCGATCCATCCCCTAACGATTTTGCACGCTTTATCGAGCATGTACATATCGAGCTTCAAAATAAAGCCGTCCGCCTCAAAAAGCCCAATGAAGGCATTCGGGGACAGCAGCTCTGTTTCAGACACCCGCCAGCGCACCAACGCCTCAGCCCCGCCGATCGATTCATCCTCGAGTGCATACTTGGGTTGCAGATAGGCCACGAATTCTTCCGCAGCCAAAGCTTGCTCCATCCTGTTCTCAAGCTCTTTGCGCTCCAAAGCCGCCTGAGACATCTTATCTTCGTAGAAAACAATGGCTTTAAGGGAATCCCGCTTCGCTTCGCGGTGGGCGAAGTTCGCCAGTTCGTAGTATTCGTTTACCTCAACCTGCGGATCGCGATTCTGAGAGATTCCGTATTGACCCGCCTTGAACTTCACGATGTAGTTGAATTCATCCCCCATGATTCGAGCAAAATAATCCATCGCCATCTGGTGACGCTGCCTTTCTTGGCTCTCCCCTCTCGTCGGGTGCATAAGGATGAAGTCGTCGTTGGCTACCCGCGCGAAAATACCATCCCAGTCGAGAAGCACTTCATGGAGGGATCGAGCGAACGCCCGCAAGACCTTATTGCCCATTTCGTAGCCATACACCTGGTTGATGAGCTTGAAATTCTCGATGTCGACCTTTGCAATCGTGTACGCGGTATCGGGGTTTTCATCAAGCATCTTCTGCGCATCGATCTTGAACTTGGCGTAGTTGCGCTCCCCCGTCAATTCGTCGACATAGGCGATGTGTTCGAGCCGCGCGATGCTCTCCTTCTCGGCTTTGAACGCTTTCGTCTGCACGTGAAGGATATAGAGAATGATAAGAACGAAGCACGTGATAACCAAGGCAACCAGCACGATGGCCCGATTCGTTATATCGACGGCATTTTTCAAAACCACGTCTTCGGGCACGATAACGAACATCCCCCATTCGTTGACCCCGACCGAACCATAGTGGGTAATGAAATTTTTGCCCTCAAACGAAAGACCGCCCTGCCCGTCCTGCCCCTGTTCTATCTGCTCGGCAATCGTTTCGATACTCTGCCCCTCGGGGAAGACAACGTCGGCATCAGACCACACATTAAAAATGTTCTGGCCGGTGGAAATCTTCTCGGTATTTTCGGTCATGGCGATGATATCGCCCAAATCATCGACCACCAGAGCAAAACCCTCGCCCTCAAACGAAGGGAGCAACAGGTCGTTGAGACGATTCAAAGGATATGCGCCCATCAGAGAACCGGCGATTTTACCGTCTTTTTTAATGGGTGTCGAAATAGGGATGATCATCTCGCCGGTAACGAGAGAGACAACCGGTTCTTGCGTCGACGTTTCGCCGGCCATCGCATGCTCGAAGTGGGCTCGCCCCTTCACGTTGCTAACCCGACCCTGATCGTCAACCGTGTTTCCATCCCTGTCAGCTAAAACCAAGGCATCAGCCTTTGTCGTCTTGGCGACATCGCCCAAGGCGGCAAGCACGGCATCTCGATCGCCCGACAGTTGTCCCAACAAAACGGCGCTTGCAACAACCGTATCGGTTTCAGCCTCGATTTCTTTTTTGAAATTAAAGCATTGCTGAACCTTAATTTCCTCAATAGAGGCATGCGCCTGCACTTTTAAATCGTTTTCAAGAGACCAATAGTAGGCCACCAATCCAATGAGCGCGATGGCAATAATTGCGCTGAACGCAATAAAAATCACCCCGTTGGATATGCTCTTGCGCGTCGCGACCTCCCCTTGCCTTTTCTTCGAGCATCTGGACGAGGCACTGCGTCTCACCGGCCGAAACGAATCCTCTACGAAAAAAGTACCGGAGACTACAAGCATCCCCGTCCATCAAATCAAATGTCCGGTCTTTCACGTGCCAACAAACCCTAACGGGCGCAGCTCAGGCCGCGCTACCTCAGATATCTATTCATCAAGCGCTTCAACAATTTCTTCGGTCATTTCCATCGCATGATAAACATTCTGCAAATCTTCCAGATCTTCCAAGCGATCGATAAGTCGCATGACCTTTTTTGCGTCGGACACAGAAACCTGCGCCGGCGTTGTCGGAACCATGATCATTTCAGCACCCTTGGTAGCGGTGCCCGCCTCTTCGAGAGCACGCTTTACCGCCATCAAATCGGTCGGAGCGGTATAGACGATCCATTCATCTTCAGCATCTTCGTAATCGGCGCCACCGGCTTCAGCGACCGCCATCATGAATTCATCTTCGTCGGGGCAGACTTCTTTTTCGAGCATGATCTGACCCTTGCGCTCAAATTGGAACGCGACCGAACCCGAGGTGCCCAAATTGCCCCCGGAATGAGAGAAAGCGGCACGAACATCGGCGGCGGTACGGTTGCGGTTGTCGGTCAAGGCCTCGCAAAAAACGGCAACACCGGCCGGACCGTAGCCTTCGTAGATAACGGTTTCATAATGAGCCGCATCTTTACCGCTGCTAAATGCCTTGTCGATAGCGGTTTTAATCTTATCTTTAGGGAGGGAATAGCCCTTTGCCTTATCGATGGCAGCAGCCAGGGAAGCATTGTTCTCAGGACTGGGATCGCCACCTTCTTTAGCTGCGACGGTAATGTTGCGCGAAAGCTTGGAGAACAGCGACGAGCGCTTTGCATCCTGCGCTGCTTTGCGGTGTTTAGTTGTTGCCCATTTTGAATGTCCTGACATATATCTCCCTTTCGCGTTATTCAAACAACACATAATTCTAGCACACCCGAAAAATATCAGAGTGACTTGCGAATAAATTCCTGCGAGTACACCATCTCTGCCGAAAGCTGCAAGAACCGAGGGGGCTTCTTCCCGCACAACGCGATCATCGCACTAGGCTCCGACGCGCTCCCAGAGGCCCGATTTGCCGCCATCCTTTCTCAGAAGGCGCACATCCATGATTTCCATGCCGCGATCGATGGCCTTGCACATGTCGTAAATGGTAAGGCACGCGACGCTCGCCGCCGTAAGCGCCTCCATCTCGATACCCGTTTTCCCCGTAACGCCGCAGGTTGCACACACGTGGATACCGACATTTCCGTCTGTACGGCTGCCTGGCTCAACGGGAGCGAGCTCTACTTTCGCCTTGGTGATATTGAGCGGGTGGCACATCGGAATCAACGATGAAGTCTGCTTGGCCGCCATCACACCCGCCACCCGCGCACAGGCGAGCACGTCGCCTTTGGCCGCTGTGCCTTCCGTGATCATCGCAAGCGTTTCGGCGTGCATTGCGATAAAGCCCTCTGCGATGGCTACCCGCTCGGTTTCAGGTTTCGCCCCCACATCAACCATGCGAACGTCGCCTTTTTCATCAATATGGGTAAGTTGATCAGACATGATAGTTCCTTTCATCGTACTAGGGGAAACCGGGTTCTTCGCACCAAAGGCAAAATTCATTAACCGCCGATCTGGGACATCCCGCGCTCGGTTCCCACCTTATCGTGATGTTCGTCAGGCTTGGCACCCAAGGCCTGCAGAATCACCGCACGTACCTCGTCTTCGCTACCCCCGCGCAATGCCGCTTTAACATCGAACTCGACGTCGGAAAAAAGGCAGGGACGCAGTTCGCCATCGGCAGTCAACCGCAAACGGTTGCATTCCGAACAGAAATGACGGGAAAGCGGACTGATGAACCCCACCGTGCCTTGCGCTGCCGCAAACTCATAATAGCGCGCCGGACCTCCTCCGAGGGGGCGGTCTCCTCCCGCCGGCAACAAGGGACCCAATCCTTCGGCGCGCGCTGCGGCATCGATTATCTCGATCAGCTCTTCGGTTGGCACCACATCTTGAGGTCCCCACCCGCAGCCATCGGCACCCGAACTTTCACCAACCGGCATGTATTCGATAAAGCGCACATGAAGCGGAGCATCGATCGAAAGTTTGGCAAAAGCCAAGTAATCCTGATTGAGGCTACGCACTGCCACCGCATTGATCTTCACCGGATCGAACCCGACCGCAAGCGCCGCTTCGATACCGGCGAGCGTATCTTCGAGTTTGCCGCGACGCGTAATCATGGCAAACTGATCGGCGTTAAGGGTGTCGAGTGAGATATTGACCCGCGTCAGTCCTGCCTCCTTAAGCCCCTCAGCCATATTCGGCAACAAGATACCGTTAGTGGTCAAGGAAACATCTTCGATACCAGGGGTTTTCGCAATAGAGCGAACCAGGTCGATCACCCCCTTGCGCACGAGCGGCTCACCACCGGTCAGCCGTATGCGCTTGATACCCATACCCGCCGCAACCCGCACAATTTCTTCGATTTCTTCGATGCGTAAAATATCGTCATGCGCAAGCTGCTCGACGCCTTCTTCCGGCATGCAATAGATGCAGCGCAGGTTGCAGCGGTCGGTCAACGAAATCCGCAAATAGTCGATAACGCGGCCATGGGAATCTTTCATTTGCTTCGCTCCTTCTCGATTGAGAATAGTATAGGGGAAAGAACCGGCTTTGCATCCCCCGTTTCCTAACGGATAGGCACCCGCCCTGTTCTTCTATTTTGAAACGAGATATATCTTGTCTTTCGGAATACGAATAAGTAGCTCATCTCCCTTTTCGGGCATAATCGCAAACTCCCCATAGCGCTTGCTGACCCGCCAGAACATATGCTGGTGCAAATACTTCATTTCGTCTTCATCTTCATCGACCTCCGAAAAGGCATATGCGGCACGATCGACGAAAGCGAGCAGAATCGTGCGTTCGAAGCGTGAATCACTGACGCGATCGACCCGCACTCGGAAGACGTTTTCGCCGGGCTCATCGGCCCGCTCAAGGTAAAAGGCCCGCACACCCAAGCACTTCACATCGCGCGCCACCCGAGCTTCGGTGGCAACCTCGATACCCCACTTCGGCAGGCGCACACGATGGTCGCCGGCGTATTCCGCAGCAACCGCATTTTTACACCCCGATAGCTTGATACCCGCAACGCTTTGGGGATTGTTGACCAAATCGTCGCCCGATCCCTCCTCGACAAGGTGCCCCGCCTCGACCACCGCTAAGCGGTCACAAAACCGCAGAGCTTCATCGATGTCGTGGCTAACGTAGAGAATCGTGCCTTCATATGCGTCAAACAAACTGACAAGATTTTGCTCGAGCACGCTTTTCAAGTGGGAGTCAAGTGCCGAAAACGGTTCATCGAGCATAAGAATACCAGGACGTGCCGCCAACATGCGCGCAAGAGCCACACGCTGTTGCTGCCCGCCGGAAAGCTGAGCTGGATAGCGGTTGCCAAACCCGTCAAGGCTAAAGCGCTTCAGTTCTGCCTGCGCGATGTCGGCACGCTGCGCCTTTGGAATATTCTTGCCGATACCGGCTGCCACGTTTTCGGCCACCGTCAGGTTGGGAAACAGCATGTAGTCTTGAAAGAGCAGCGCTGTTTTACGCTGCTGAGGCGAAAGGTTGATGTGTTTTTCAGAATCGAAGAAAATGGTGTCGTTGACCACGATGCGTCCCTCGTCGGGAGCTTCGATACCGGCGATACAGCGCAAGGTCAAGCTTTTCCCGCATCCCGACGCACCGAGAAACCCGAGCGTTTCGTTTTCGGCAGAAAAGGAAACGGCAAGATCGAAGGAGGGAAAATGCTTTTTAATGGCAACGTCCAAGCTCATCGAGTGATCCCCCTTCGATATTTCGTCGTTCGACGACCCCAGAGATTGATGAATAAAATCACGATAAAGCTGAAGAGTATGATAATAATCGTCCAAAAGATAGCCACATCGGTATTGCCGTTCATCCATTCGAAATAAATAGCAATCGGGATAGTGCGCGTGATGCCAAGATAGTTGCCTGCCAAAAACAGCGTGGCTCCGAATTCGCCCAAGGCGCGAGCAAACGAAAGAACCGTGCCCGCCGCGATAGAACTCCACGACAGAGGCAGCATAAGCGCAAAGAATATCTTGGCATTAGACCACCCAAGGGTTCGCGCGGCATCCATCATGTTCGAGTCAAGGTTTTCAAAAGCGCCCCGTGCGCTGCGGTACATGAGCGGAAACGCCACCACAACCGCCGCGATAACCGTTGCCTGCCAGCTAAATATCAAAGGAAACCCGATGTCGATGAACCACTGCCCCACTGCTGTGTTTTTACCGAAAGCAAGCAACAGCAAAAAACCGCACACCGTCGGCGGAAGCACCATCGGGATGGTGAACAGGGAATCAACCACATCCTGCGCTCGCGGAGAAATGCGTAAACTGAAATACGCCGCAGCAAGCCCTAGGATGAAAATGAAAACGATGGCTGTGCCTGTCGTTTTCAAAGTAACCCACAAAGGGCTGTAATCGATGGTGCTCACAAATTCGAAAAAAGCGTCAACGCCGGCTGCGGGCGCAGCGAGCACCACCTCATCGGCGGGCACCACCTGAGCAAAATCGGCATGGGTCAGTTCGAGGTGAGCCGGATTCGCCTGAACCGTCACGTCTGATCCGTCAACGCCGATAACGCAGGCATAAAACTGTCCCGCCTTCACTTCCTGGTCAAACGCAAACGTGACCTCACCGACCTGGAATATCTGATCACTGGTGAAATACCACTTCATGTTCGGCGAAAGCTGGGAAGAGCCCTTTGAGGCGGGAATATCGAGAGCGATCAGCGCGCGCATCAAGGCATCCTCGTTGGCGCCATCCGAAAAATAACCTGCGCGGTCAGCTGCTGCGGAAGGAACGTAGACCACCGCGTAATCGCGCGTCGCAATCATCGTCAGGCTACCAACGACATTTGCCGCATAGTAGCAATACCCACGGTAAGCGCCATCGATATTCCGATTCGAACCAACCTGAGCGCGGCTGAATTCTTTGAGAGCAAACGGCGCATCGGCAATTTTCGCTTCGGTACCTTCAGGTGAGAGGCTCACACCCTGTGGCGAAACGGCCACGCCTGCGCCCTCGGCGGAAATCGCTACCGCGCCGCCCTCGATCGATGCAGGAGCATCGCTGGTCGAAGCGTTGATGGGTGCTCCGCCCTCGTCTCCCGGCAATTCGTCGGCAGCAAAGGCCATGCCAGGCAAAGCAATGCACAGGACCAAGAGTCCTGTGCATGCAACCATGACACTCTTTCTAATCACCAGCAAATCCCCTCTTGCCCGAAAGTTTATCGTCGGGCCTAAGAAGCAAGTTCAAAGCCCCATTCTTGCCATGTCTTGATAGCTTTTTCATCCGTCGTTGCCCACTTCAAAAAAGCATCGGCATCGGCGGCAACCTTGGAATCCTTACCAACAGCAGCAGGGTAAACGATAGTTTTATGGGTATCATTGGGTACCGTTCCAACCACCTTCACCCCACCGAATCGATATACATCAGAACTATACACGAAGGCAATCTGCACATCGCCAGATTGCGCGTGCTTGCACACGTTGCCCACCGAAGTGTCAACAACTACCTTGCCGGGCTCGGCCAAGGCACCCGCAAATGAACCGCCTTTACCGGAAGCATCGGAATAGCACTCTACCGTATTGAGGGATTGGCATGCGTAATTGCCTGCCGGCACAGACTCATCGCCAACGCAGACCGTATACTTTCCTGCAGCGATATCGTCAAGCGTGCATGCGGTGATATCGGTGTTGTTTTCGGAAGTGACCATCACGAGATCGTTCTTGAACATATCGAAACGCGTTGCTTCGTCAACATAACCCGCTTTTGCCGCTTCATCCATCTTGGCTTTAGAGGCTGAAATCAAAAGATCAGCGGAAGAACCAGCAGCGAGCATCTCGTTGAGTTCGCCGGAAGATTTGTATTGCGTGTCGGCAAACGTCATCCAGGGGTGATCCTGCTTATATAATTCCTGGACAGCCTCCATGGCCTTTGAGAGCGAATTGGCAGCGAAAATCTGCATCGTAACCGGTTCATGCGTTTCGGTTTTCGGCGTTTCCGCCGGTTTTTGCTCTTCGGCCGCCGGCTTGCTGCAGCCCGCAAGCGCAAAGACTCCCACCAGCGATAACGAAAGAATAGCCACCATTATCATGCGTGAGTATCTCTTCATATGTTCCCCTTATCTCGTATGGCTTATTTTATGCAATCGTGTTGACAACATCCGTTATATTATTCGCTTACAAGAATATAGTCAACCAAAGTTATAAGAGAACAAGTATATTTTATACCGTTCGCGCTTTTGGATTGCCCCAAAATTACCGGGACAAATCGACAACCCGCGTGGCAATGCGAGCACTTAGGGCAGGCGAGTGCGATACGAACACAAAACCGATAGCGCGTTTAGCGGTTTCGCGCACGAGAAAATCCCAAATGCGCGCCTGCGTCACCGCATCGAGCATGGTCGATATCTCATCGGCAACCAAATAGCGCGGGTTGGCAGAAAGCGCCCGTACTATGCAAAATCGCTGAAGCTCTCCTCCAGAAAGTTCGTGGGGATAGCGCGACATCCAAGCCTGTTCAATACCGAGAGCTTCACACAGGTCCTCTTGCACCGGACCGGCTTCGAGCAGGGTTGCACGCATGCGCATGCGTGGGTCCACTGCGGTTTCAGGATGTTGCCACACCATCTGCACCGGACAAACGCCTCGCTTTGAAAGCGGAGCGCCATCGATCACGATTTGCCCGGATTGCGGAGACTCGTAACCGGCAAGCATACGGCACAGGGTTGTTTTGCCAAAACCTGAAGGAGCGCATAGCGCCACCCGCTCCCCCTCGGACACCTGTAGGTTGAAATCGCGATATACCGGTTCGGTTTTTCTTCCGTAAGCAAAGGTGATCGCACGTGCTTCTAGCATAAGAGAGCCTCCTCACCGGGGAAAACGAAATCATGCTCGGGAAGAGCATGCCAGAGTTCACGGCTGAAAGGATGTTGCAAAAGTTCCGGTGAGGCAAAGTTCGCCACGGCGGTTTCTTCAACCACGGTACCCTCTTTGAACACCGCCACGCGATCGGCCACGCGCAAAGCCAATTCAATATCGTGCGTGATCAGCAACACCCCTCGACCCTCATCGGCAAACGCCCTGAAATCATCGAGTGCCTTGATGGCCAGATCGAGATCGAGCCCCGGAGTCGGTTCGTCAGCAATAATCAGCTGAGGATCGTCCATGAGCGCGCAGGTCAAGAGAACGCGGCGCGCCATGCCCCCCGAAAGTTCAAAGGGAAATAAGTTGAGCACGCTCTCGTCTAAGTCATAGTGCTCGAACAATTCACGACAACGCGCTTGTCGCGCGGCCCTTTCGCGTCCGAACCCCTTAACCTGCCTCCCTATTTTCATGAGGGGATCAAGGTAGTTGATGCTCTGAGGCACCAGCGAAATACCCCTTCCCCGCAGCTGAGCCAGGGTTTCTTCCGTCTGCAATACCCCCTCGAACCAAATGCGACCGGACACCGTGGCATTGGGTGCGAACAAGCCCATGATCGCATCAGCCAAAAGCGTTTTGCCGGAACCGGAGGCACCAACAACCGCCACAATTTCACCCGCATGTACGGAAATGTTCAAATCATCGATAACCTGGACCCTCTTTTTCGCCGCAGTGAAAAAACGGCTGTCCTCAGGGTCGTAAAGGGTGAATCCGACACTCAAATCCTCCACCTGCAATAAATGATGCCCCTGTACATGACGTGAAACCGCCGCATGCGTATGGTGATGGTGGCGCTGCGCGGCCTCATGCTCTATGTCGGTGTGATCCATGATTTCCCCCTTCCCTATTCCTGCGAACTGAACGGATCGATGAGACGACGTAAGCTAGACCCCGCTACGTCGAACAAAAGCACGACCAAGATAAGCGCCAGCCCGGGAAAAACCGCGAGCCACCACATACCCGCAGAAAGATAACTCATCGATTCGCTCAAGATAATTCCAATAGCAGGCTGGTCGGGAGAGAGCCCGAAGCCGAGAAACGTAAGCGCTGCTTCATGCAAAATAGCATGAGGGAACAAGAGGATCAGCCCCACCAAATATTGGGGAAATACGTAGGGAAGCATGTGACGCACCGCGATACGAAAGGGGCTTTGCCCCAGGCTGCGCGCCACCGCAACGAAATTCGCCTGCTTGCACTGGAGCACTTCGGCGCGCACCACACGCGCGAGGCTCGGCCAATGCGTCACCGCAACACCGATAGCCACACCCCAAAACCCTTTACCGAGAGCAAAAGATATCAACATCAACAACACGATATGGGGCACACCCATCACCACATCGATCAACCAGGTGATAACGGCATCCACCTTCTTGCCGCCCAAAGCGGCAGCAGCACCTAAAACAAGCGCCAGAATCGACGATACCCCCGCTGCGAACAACCCCACCAACACGCTGGTCGAAAGCCCTGCGAGCGTGCGCAAGAACATATCCCGACCCATCCAGTCCGTCCCGAAAAAGTGTTCGAAGCTCGGCGCCAGATTCTTGGTCGAAAAATCGGTGTGCATCGCCGTATCCGTTGCCAGAATCCCCCCCACAACAACCGCAGCCAAAGCCACCACTGCGAACACAAACAGAAGCGCAGTGCGCGGGCGGTTGTCCACCTTTATCGTGCGAGGCACGTGCAAAAAATCACTTGCCCGGCTGGTGAACGGAGCCTGTGCCGCGGGGACTAAAACACCCTCACGCCCTTCTAGCTTCACCGTCTTGAAAGGACTATTCATGGGCTTCCCCCTTGCGGATGCGTGGGTCGATCAAGCCATAGAGCACGTTGGCGACCAGGTTGCCGCCGAACACCAGCGCCGCGGAAACCAAGGCGATTGCCGCAAGTAGCGCCACATCGCCGCCAAGACCTGCCGTGACCGCCGCCTGCCCTAATCCAGGGTAGGAAAACACCTGTTCGACCAAGACAGAACCGCCGAATATCTCCGAAATGGAAGCGAACTGCAGCGTGATAGCGGGCAGAATCAAATTACGAAAGCCGTGGTGGCGCACTGCACCCCACAGGCTTTCCCCCCGCGCACGGGCAAAGCGCACGTAATCGGTTTCAAGGATATCGACCATCTTTTCGCGCGTATGAAGTGCGATGTTGGCTACACCGATCACCGAAAGAGTAATGGCCGGCAAGATGATATGGCTCACCGCATCGGCAAAGGTAACCTCTGCCGCCGCGACGCCGATAGGTACAGAAAAGCCGAAGGGGAACCATCCCAACCACACCGAAAATACGATCAAGGTCATCAAGCCCAGCCAAAAGGCCGGAGTGGATGCCAAAACAAAACAATACCCCTTGATAATCTTGTCGGGCCATTTACCGCGATACACCCCCGCCACTACTCCAAGGAGCAGCCCGAGGACTCCGCTGATAAGCCAAGCAGTCGCCATAAGCGCGACAGAATTGGCGAAACGCACACCGATCACCTCGACGACAGGGGCGTTGTAGCGCAACGACATTCCCATATCACCCTGGAGCAGCGCGCCTGCCCAATTGCCATAGCGCTCGAATAAGGGTGTCGTCGTACCCCAGTATTCAGAAAGCTGCGCGCGCTTGGCTTCGCTCATGTTTATATAGGCAGCCTGGCCCACATTGGTCTGTATGGGATCGATTGGAGATACGCTCACCAGGACAAAGACCACGATGCTCACCGCGATCATCAGCAAAACGAACTTGGCCGCATTGCGGCCAAGAAACGATATCAGAGGAGGGATACTCATCGGATTAGAGCCAACTCCATTGGTCGACGTTATTCACGAGCGACCAGCCATGTCCATGCGGATGCGGCTTCTGGTCGGCAACGTGCAGATTTTCCTTCTTGAAGAACAGATGGTCGACATTGGCAAACCACACCCACGTGGCTGCACCCTTTTCAGGCGCAACGCCGTCGGTGCCATCCCACTGCGCTTTTTTCCACAGATCGTAGGAATCCTCGATCTTCGGGGTTGCGAGCGCCGCCTCAAGGTTTCTGTCGATCGCCGCGTTTTCATAGCAGGCGAAATTGCCCCACCCCTTCGAGTGGTTGAGTTCGTAGACCTCCATGGGCGAATTCGAGCCCCAACCCCACATGACCCCTTCCGAGAATTCGTGGGGATAGATATCGTCCCAACCAGAGCCCTTGGTAACAACTTCGATGCCGAGGCCCTTCATCTGGTTCGCGAATTCAGACGCGAGCGCTTGACGCGTCGAATCGCTTGCCGGGTAGTACAGCTCAAGGGACGCACGTACCCCGTCTTTCGCACGAATACCGTCAGACCCCGCACGCCAGCCCGCATCTTCGAGCAGCTGCTTCGCCTTTTCGCTGTCGGTGGCAATCTTCATATCAGGAGAGGCCCACGGCGTGTTATCGGAAACGCCATAGGCAGGGGTGCCGTAGCCGTTGAGCACGTTATCGATCATCTTCTGACGATCGACGCCGTAGTTGATGGCGCGACGAACGGCGATGTCGCACGTAAAAGCATTGCCTGCCGGGTATTCAACGCCCTTGTCGACCTTCATCGTACCCGGTGCAATCGTCGGCAGAGCAATGCCGCGGCTGTCCACTGATTTGCAGGCAAGCAGTTCGCATCCGGCCACCTTTTGGGCGCTATAGGTAGGAGAGGTATGGGCGATGTCGACCTCGCCCTTGTTGGCTGCAGCCAGCGCGGCATCTTCTTCCATAAACACTACGACCACCCGCTTCATTTTGGGCGCCTCCCCGTAGTAATCGGGGTTGGCCACCAAGATGATCTGCTGGCCTCGATCCCACTGCTCAAGTATATAACGACCCGACCCGATGGGGTTGCTGCCGTAAGTTTCATCGTAGGCGTGTTCGGGCACGATTCCAACAACGGCCAGGGTGTAGAGCAACGCATTGTGCGGCTTTACCATAGCTACTTCAACAACCGTGTCGCTTACGGCCGTTGCCTTTTCAACCATGGAAAGATCAGCCTCGGCGGCCTCGGCGTTGATGACACCGTTGATGGTGAAGGCGACATCGCGGGCAGTCAGCGGCTTGCCGTCGGTGAATTTCGCATCGGTGCGAAGGGTGAAAGTCCACATCATGCCGTCATCGGAACACGCATAATCCGTTGCAAGATCATTGATGAACCCGAGGTTTTCATCGGTGACGACCAGGGTGCTTTGAATGAGAGGCTCGTGCACGTGCTCGCCACAGCCCCAGGCGACCATAGGGTCGAAGCCGGCTTCCGGTTCGGAACCGGTGCCCATGGCTATGATAACCTGATCGGTTTTTGCCGCAGCCGCGCTCTCTCCTGCAGCCTTCGAAGACGCTCCGCTACCGGCACAAGCAGAAAGGACGCCCCCCAAAGAGAGACTCGCCGCGCCGATAGTGGCAATCTGCAAAAAACGACGACGCGAGAAAGGGGTGCTTTCCCCTGAAGTATAAGCCATGTTGTCTTTCCTCCCATGTTACGTAATTAAAAAACTTAACACAGGCTATCAGCGGAGTGTTACGAATGCAACAAAATTATTACCACTATCGGGGAACGGTAGTGGTAATAATTCGCTTTGCCCAGAATCCGACCCTAAAAACAGCGCCGGGGTATGCCCTCAAGCCATTACAGCTCCGAGGACACCACGGCAGCTATGCGCTCAGCAACTTCGGCGGCATGTTCTTCGGTCGCCGCTTCCACCATGACGCGCACGAGAGGTTCCGTGCCGGAAGTACGCACCAGCACGCGCCCCTCTTCACCCAGCTCGGCAGCGGCTTGGGCAATCGCTTCCTGCACGGGAGCACAATCGGGCAACGCGTGCTTATCGCGCACCTTCACATTGATGAGTTTTTGAGGAAAGCGCGGCATGAGCTCAAGAGCTTCGGCTGCCGTTTTGCCCATACGCTGGCACGCTGCGAGGAACTGGCAAGCCGTCACCAGACCATCGCCGGTTGAGTTGTACTTGAGGAAAATCATATGCCCGCTCTGTTCCCCTCCAAGCACATAACCGCCTTCACGCATGGCTTCGAGCACATAGCGGTCGCCCACCTGCGTTTGCAGCACCTCTATGCCCGCATCGTGCATAGCGTGGGTGAACCCAAGATTGCACATAACCGTCGACACCACCGTATTGCCTGAAAGCTCACCGCGCTCCTTCAGGTCAAGCGAGCACACCGCCGCAACCACATCTCCATCGATTTCATTGCCGGCAGCATCCACCATCATGACGCGATCGGCATCGCCGTCGTGCGCGATTCCGATATCGGCTCCCACATCGGCCACCAAGGCATGAAGCGGCTCTAAATGAGTCGATCCACACGCGCGGTTAATATCGAGACCATCGAAGTCTTCGTTGATCACCACCACCTCAGCACCCAGGCGTCGAAACGCTTGCGCGCTTGTCAACGCCGAAGCGCCATGCCCCACATCAAGGGCGATTCTGAGACCATCGAGCGAGATATTTTGCTCGGTAAGGCTTTCAACCGCATTGTCGATATAGAGCTCGCATGCGTTTTCCACGGGGATAGCAACGCCCACTCCATCGCCACCTGGCAAATCATTGGTCTCGGGCGATTCGTCGAGCACAAACGCCTCGATAGCGTCCTCCGTAGAGACAGACAGCTTGAAGCCCTGAGCGTCGAAGAACTTGATACCGTTGTATTCTGCAGGATTATGCGATGCCGAAATCACGATACCCCCATCGCACGACAGCTTACGCGTCAAAAGCGCAATCCCCGGCGTAGGGATAATACCGGCTTGCAGCGCCGTACCGCCACGGCTCATGACGCCGGCAATCAGCGCCGATTCAAGCATATCGCCGGAAAGTCGGGTGTCTTTACCCACTAAAATATTGTTACCCAAAAACACTACGGCAGCCTGACCCAAACGAAAGGCGATCTGACAGGTCAGCTCGGTATTCGCGACACCGCGAACTCCATCGGTTCCAAAAAGACGGGACATTATTTACCTCTTTTCAAGAATTCATCGTAGATCCGCATGCCTCCTACAGGACGTTCACCTGCGGTCATGCGGGTATTGAGTTCGGCAGAAAATTCATCAAGAGTGATGTGATAGCGCTCAAGTACGACCAGTAAATGATAGGCAACATCGGCCGCTTCGTAGCGTAGATGATCGAGTGCCCCTTCTCCCCCCGACTCGACATCTTTGGCCGCAAGAGCCACTTCGCCCGCCTCTTCCATCAGCTTTTTCAGCGGCTCGTCGGCACAGCCGGTAAGCAAGCTATGGGTGTAGCTTTGGGCGCTCGCATCGCGACGAGCAGCAATAGTCGAAGCAAGCGATTCGAAGGTTGCGCCGATTTGCGAAGGTGGCGGCGTTTCTTCCGCGGGGATAAACGTTTTATCAGACACGACTACCCTCTATTCTCAAAAAAGGGATGCACCCCAAGGCGCATCCCTTATATCTTAGAAACTACTCTTCGTCTTCAGACGCAGGTTTTACAGCAGGCTCCTCTTCAGAGTCTTCAGCACTGTCCGCATTGACCAGCCCGAATCCCAAGTCGCCCACAGAACCCAACAGGGCATCAAGCTCTTCCATGTTGCGCTGATACGAGCGGGGCGGCAAAGCCTCTCCCAACATATCCTCACCTTCGGTGTTAAACGTCGCCGGCTCATCGCCGCCGATCAAAATCGTATCATCGGGTGAAAAGACCATGTCGAGCAGCTGGCTCATATCGTCGCTGGTCGCATTGAGGTCATCCTCGATCACGTGCGTTAATTCGTGCGCTTCCAAGCCTTCTTTCAGCTCCTCAATCGCCTTGGTGCCAATGCCCTCGATACGCAGCAGATCTTCTTCGGCATGCCCCACTAAATCGGCCACAGTCTCAATACCCGCTTCGGAGAACTTATTGGCCCAACGCTGAGAAACCCCCAGGTCATCATAGATGTAAAGACGAGCGTCCTCGTCGCTTAAGTTCGGAGCGCGATGTCCGAGCGACATACTGCCGAAATAGCTACCATAGTTGGCACCGGTAGTACCCAGATAGCTTTCGCCATCAAGCGACCAGTCTTGCGGCTGCGGAAGCAAATCTTCGATATCACGCAGCTCGTCAGGAGCGTATTCCGGAAGCGCATCTGCAGCCGTGTTGCCCTTGACGGGGCGACCGCGATAGGTCAAACCGGCCTCGCGGTAACGCATGAGCCCCGTACCCGCAGGAATCGGTTTGCCGATGATAACGTTTTCCTTAAGGCCCACCAAATGGTCGGTCTTGCCCTCGATGGCGGCATCGGTCAGAACCTTAGTGGTTTCCTGGAACGATGCGGCCGACAAGAACGAATCGGTCGCCAAGGAAGCCTTGGTGATACCCAGCAGCAAAGGCTGACCCACGGGAGGCTCTTTGCCTTCGGCGATAAGCGCGTTAGCCACATCTTCGAACTCGAAACGATTAACCTGGCGACCCGGCAGATAATTGGATTCGCCCGCATCGACAACGGCAACCTTGCGCAGCATCTGGCGGGAGATAACCTCGATATGCTTGTCGTTGATATCAACGCCCTGGCTGACATACACGCCCTGCACCTGCGCCACGATATAGCGCAGCGTGGTATTCGGATCGGTCAGACGCAACAGGTCATGCGGGTTAACCGAGCCCTTGGTCAACTGCTCGCCCACTTCAACCTGGCAGCCATCGATAATACCCGGGATCATCTGAGCGCGCGAGGAAACCACGTATTCGCGGATATTGCCCTGCTGGTCGTGTACCGTCAGTGTTTTGTTCTGCTTGTCGCTGACAATCTGCAGGGTACCGGCGATTTCGGAAAGCACCGCTTGACCCTTAGGCTTGCGCGCTTCGAAAAGTTCGGTAACACGAGGAAGACCATGCGTGATGTCCTCGCCGGCGACACCGCCGGTGTGAAACGTTCTCATGGTCAGCTGCGTGCCCGGTTCGCCGATCGACTGAGCGGCGATAATGCCAACCGCAGTGCCGATATTGACCGGACGCGAAGTAGCAAGATCCCACCCGTAGCATTTCTGACAGACACCCGCAGCGGCATGGCAGGTCATAACCGTACGGATAGTGACGTCTTCGATACCCGCCATTTCCATGGCCTTGAGCTGGTCGACATGAACGACATAATCGCCAGCGGATACGATAACGTCGCCATCTTTATCCAATGCATCGTTGAGCAGGCAACGTCCGATGAGATTCAGATCGAGATCGCCCTTCTTATCGTGCAGCGGATAAGAAACGCCGTCAAGCGTGCCGCAATCGATTTCGCGAACGATAACGTCTTGGGCAACGTCTACGAGACGACGAGTCAAATAGCCCGAGTCGGCCGTACGCAGCGCGGTGTCAGCCAGACCCTTACGAGCACCGTGTGTGGAAATAAAGTATTCCAAAACAGAAAGACCTTCACGGAAGTTCGCCTTGATCGGGCGGTCGATAATCTCACCTTTAGGGTCGGACATCAAACCACGCATACCAGCCAACTGGCGGATCTGCTTGATGTTACCACGAGCCCCGGAGAAGGCCATCATGTAGATGGGGTTGAACTTGTCAAAGTTGTTTGCCATCGCATCGCCAACTTCTTCATTGGCTTTGTTCCAGATATCGACAACCTGCTTATGGCGCTCGTTATCGCTTACGAGACCCGTCTCGTATTCTTCGACGATCGTTGCGACCTTTTCGTCGGCTGCAGCCAAAATCGCACCTTTTTCGGGCGGCACCGTTGCGTCGTACACGGAAACGGTCACGCCGGCACGGGTGGCATAATGGAAGCCAGCGTCTTTCAAGCCATCAAGGATCGCCGGCATCGCAGAAAGATCATAGCGCGTGCAGCAATCCTCGACCAAACGAGAAATCTCAACCTTGTTCATCTCGTAGTTAAGGAACGGATAATCTTCGGGCAGCAAGCGATTGAAGGTGATGCGGCCAATCGTGGTTTCGATGCGCTCGCCTTTGGAGTGCTCTTCAAAAACAGCAAAACTCGTTGCAACCTGCGTATCGCGCGTCAAGCGCACGAATATCTTGGCCTGCAAATCCACTTCAGCACGCGCATCGTAGGCATTGAGCGCATCATCGAAGTCGATGAAGGCACGCCCTTGCCCCGGGAAATCTTCGCGTGCGGCAGTCAGGTAATACAAGCCGATGATCATATCCTGCGTCGGAACGGTCAGAGCGCGACCGTGAGCAGGAGATTTGATGTTATTCGACGACAGCATGAGCACGCGCGCTTCGGCCTGGGCTTCTGCGCCCAAGGGTACATGCACGGCCATCTGGTCGCCGTCGAAGTCGGCGTTGAACGCAGTACATACCAACGGATGCAGCTTGATGGCCTTACCTTCGACCAGCACCGGCTCAAAAGCCTGAATGCCCAAACGGTGCAAGGTGGGTGCGCGGTTGAGCATAACCGGATGCTCGGTAATGACCTCTTCAAGCACGTCCCATACGTAACTGGCACCACGATCGACAGCGCGCTTGGCGGCTTTGATATTGGCGGCATATTCAAGTTCGACCAGACGCTTCATAACGAAGGGCTTGAACAGCTCCAGCGCCATCTGAGAAGGCAGACCACACTGATGCAGCTTGAGCTGCGGGCCGACAACGATAACGGAACGACCGGAATAGTCGACGCGCTTACCCAGCAGGTTCTGACGGAAACGACCCTGCTTACCCTTGAGCATGTCGGAAAGCGACTTGAGCGGACGATTGCCGGGACCCGTAACGGGGCGACCACGACGACCGTTGTCAAACAGGCTATCGACCGATTCTTGCAGCATGCGTTTTTCGTTGTTTACGATGATCTCGGGAGCCCCCAGATCGAGCAAACGCTTCAAACGGTTGTTGCGGTTGATAACGCGACGATACAGGTCGTTTAAATCGCTCGTGGCAAAACGGCCGCCATCAAGCTGCACCATCGGACGCAAATCGGGAGGAATAACCGGAACGACATCGAGGATCATATAGCCAGGTTTGTTCGTGGACTTTAAAAATGCATCGACTACTTTCAGGCGTTTAATAGCCTTGGCGCGCTTTTGCCCCTTGCCCGTAGCGATAACCTCGCGCAGCTCTTCCGCAGTTGCCTCAAGATCCATCGCATCAAGCAAATCGCGGACGGATTCAGCACCCATGCCACCCTTGAAATAGTCGTTATAGTTCATGCGCATTTCGCGATAAAGCGCTTCATCGGGAATGAGCTGTTTGGGCTCAATCTTGAGGAAAGCCTCGAGCGCATCGGAGCGCAGGGCTTTGCGCTCGTTGAATTCCTCGTAAATATCAGCGAGCTCTTCTTCAACCTCTTCAGCGCTCATGCGCTCGTCTTCGTCGATGTCATCGATGAATTCATCTTCATCGGGCACATAATCGACAGAAAGCCTGCGCGTAGACTCGATGAGGCGATCGCGCTCAGCATCCAATTCCTCAAGGTCGGCGGTCAGTTCGTCGCGCAATTCATCGACGTCCGCCTCGCGTGCTTCCTTGTCAACCGAAGTCACGATAGAGCTGGCGAAGTAAAGCACCTTTTCCAGTTCCTTCGGAGCGATATCGAGCAGGTAGCCTAAACGAGAAGGCGAGCCTTTGAAGTACCAGATGTGGGAAACGGGAGCCGCCAGTTCAATGTGACCCATGCGCTCACGACGAACCTTGGAGCGAGTGACTTCAACACCACAACGTTCACAGACGATTCCCTTAAAACGGATACGCTTATATTTGCCACAAGCACATTCCCAGTCCTTGGTGGGACCGAAAATCTTTTCGCAGAACAAGCCGTCTTTTTCCGGCTTTAACGTACGGTAGTTGATGGTTTCGGGCTTCTTCACTTCACCGCGCGACCAGCCGCGGATATCTTCAGCGCTCGCCAGTGAAATGCGCAATGCATCAAAATTGTTTACATCGAATTCAGTCATTTAAGCCTCCTCTCCATCACCGATAAGATCGTTGGTAGTACGGGTGGTGTCTTTTGAGCCTTCGCCCATAAGTTCCCCCAGTTCAGCAGCAATGCTTGCCAATGCGTCGCCCTCTTCGGCATCCGTCTTGGCCGCTTCGCCCATCAGCACATCGATTGCATCTTTGTGCTCGTCGGGTTCGTTGTTGTAACTATTCGTCACATCGATCATCTGATGCTCGTGACCTTCCAACTCGACATTGAGGCACAGCGATTTCATTTCCTTCACCAAAACCTTGAAGCTCTCAGGCACTTCGGCGGCAGGAATATTCTCACCCTTGACGATGGCCTCATACGACTTCACGCGACCCGCCGTATCGTCGGACTTGACCGTAAGGATTTCTTGCAGCACGTTAGACGCACCGTAAGCATACAGCGCCCACACTTCCATCTCGCCGAAGCGCTGGCCGCCGAATTGAGCTTTACCACCCAAAGGCTGCTGCGTGATCAAAGAGTAAGGACCGGTCGAACGTGCGTGGATCTTGTCGTCCACCAAGTGACCCAATTTCAAGATGTAGCTTTGACCAACCGTGATAGGCTCACGGAACTGCTCGCCCGTGCGACCATCGTAGAGCACTGTTTTGCCCGTGCGAGATAGTTGCGGAACGAATTCGTCGCGCGCCTTGTCGCCGAACTTCATATGATTGGTGTTGATAAGGTTACGATTCGCCTTTTCGATAACGTCCGAGATTTCTTTTTCAGTCGCACCGTCGAATACCGGCGTGGCAACATGAATCGGGCCTTCAATCGCTTTGTCGGAGTTTTCCGCATCGTCCCAACCCCACTTCGCAGCCCAGCCAAGATGACACTCGAGCAACTGCCCGACGTTCATACGGGAAGGCACGCCAAGCGGATTCAAGATAACATCGATCGGGGTACCATCGGCCAGATAAGGCATATCTTCGATTGGCAGAATGCGCGAGATAACGCCCTTGTTACCATGACGACCGGACAACTTATCGCCCTGTTGGATCTTGCGTTTTTGCGCCACGTAAACGCGCACCAGCTCGTTGACCCCGGGAGCCAAATCGTCACCGTTGAGTCGCGATGAGCTGACGATATCGATAACGCGACCGCCAGAACCGTGAGGAACCTTAAGCGACGTGTCGCGAACCTCGCGAGCTTTCTCGCCGAAGATGGCACGCAGCAATCGCTCTTCTGCGGTCAACTCGGTTTCGCCCTTTGGCGTAACCTTACCCACCAGCACGTCTCCGGGGAATACTTCTGCACCGACGCGGATAATACCGTCGCCATCAAGATCGGAAATCATATCATCGGAGATATTGGGAATTTCACGAGTGATTTCCTCGGGTCCCAATTTGGTGTCACGCGCATCCACTTCGTACTCGTTGATGTGGATGGATGTCAACAAGTCTTCGGAAACAACGCGTTCGGACAAGATGATCGCGTCTTCGTAGTTGTACCCTTCCCAGGGCATGTAGGCGACCATGAGGTTCTGACCAAGCGAGAGCTCAGTTTTGTCGCAGCTAGGACCGTCGGCAAGCACGTCGCCGGCAGAGACCATATCGCCCTTGCGAACGAGCGGTTTGTGATTGATGCAACCACTTTGGTTCGAACGTTGGAATTTCGGAACGAGATATTCATCGTATTCACCATTATCGTTGAGCACGATGATGGTTTGGCCATCGACATAATCAACCATGCCTGAATTTTGGGCAACAAGGATTTCGCCCGAGTCGACCGCGATGCGGTGTTCAATGCCGGTACCGACCAAGGGAGCGTTCGGACGCAGCAACGGCACAGCCTGGCGCTGCATGTTCGAGCCCATGAGTGCGCGGTTGGCGTCGTCATGTTCGAGGAACGGGATGAGGGAGGTGGCCACCGATACCATCTGGCGGGGGGATACGTCCATGTAGTTAACCTGTTCGGGCAAAACTTCTTCAGGTTCGCCGAACACGCCGGCCGAGTCTTTCGTGCGGCACAAAACGCGCGGAGCAGGTACGAATTCACCTTCGCTGTCGAACACGCCATAAACACGCGTCTCCGGATCGAATACTTCGTTTGCCTGAGCAATCGTGTAATTTTCTTCTTCATCGGCGGTCAGGTAGTCAACCTCATCGGTGACCTTACCGTCGACCACGCGACGATAGGGGGTTTCGATGAAACCGTACGGGTTGATCCGCGCATAGGTGGCGAGCGAACCGATCAGACCGATGTTGGGGCCTTCAGGCGTTTCGATCGGGCACATACGGCCATAGTGGCTGGTGTGAACGTCGCGTACCTCAAAGCCTGCACGTTCACGGGAAAGACCTCCGGGTCCAAGCGCGGAAAGACGGCGCTTATGCGTGATGCCGGCAGCCAAGTTCGTCTGGTCCATGAACTGAGACAGCTGCGACGAGCCGAAGAATTCCTTGATGGATGCCACGATCGGGCGAATGTTGATGAGGCTCTGCGGTGTGATGTCATCGGGCTCCTGCATGCTCATGCGCTCACGAACAACGCGTTCCATGCGGGAAAGACCGATACGGAACTGGTTTTGAATCAGTTCGCCCACGGTGCGGATGCGGCGATTGCCGAAGTGGTCGATATCGTCAACGACAGCACCATCCTCACCATTGTGCAAATCAACGATATAGCGCATCGATTTGATGATGTCTTCATCGGTCAGAGTCGAGCTTTCGTTATCCGGGTCAAAGCCGAGTTTTTTGTTGATCTTATAGCGGCCGACCTTGGCCAAGTCGTAACGTTGCGGATTGAAGAACAGGCCTTCGAGCAGCGTCCGCGCCGAATCGATTGTCGGTGGCTCGCCGGGACGGAAGCGCTTGTATAGCTCGATCAACGCTTCTTCTTTGGTGGTGGCGGGATCGCGGTCGAGCGTGCGAAGAACCATTTCGGAATCACCGAGCAGTTCGATGATTTCTTCGCGGGTTTCAGCCAAGCCCAGGGCGCGCAACAGCAGCGTTGCCGGCTGCTTGCGCTTACGGTCGATACGCACCGAAAGGATATCTCGCTTATCGGTTTCAAACTCGAGCCAGGCACCACGGCTCGGGATAACCTTGGCGTTATAGATCGTTTTGTCAGACGTCTTGTCGCGCTCGGCGGCGAAATAGACGCCGGGGCTTCTGACCAGCTGAGAAACGACCACGCGTTCGGTGCCGTTGATGATGAAGGTACCACGGGGCGTCATAAGCGGGAAATCGCCCATGAAAACGTCCTGCTCCTTGATTTCACCGGTCTCGCGGTTGATGAATCGGATCTCTGAGAACAAGGGTGCCTGGTATGACACATCTTTTTCCTTGCACACATCAACGTTGTACTTCGGTTCACCGAATTCGTGCTTGCCGAATTCGACGCACATATCCTTGGTGTTGCTTTCGATGGGGCTGATGTCGGCAAAAGCCTGGTTGAGTCCTTCGCTCTTAAACCATTCAAAACTGTCGGTCTGAATGGAAATAAGGTTGGGAACCTCCATAACATCGGGAATCTTAGCAAAGCTTCTGCGATTCCTATAAAGGCTGGTGGGAGCGGTATTTTTTCCTTGCACCACGAGGTTTTTCCTCCTTCATGCGAATCAGTAGATTTGCGAAAAAGTCGCAATTTCTAAAGATACTACCGGGAAAGTCCTCAGTCAAGAATTATTTTTACCAAGTATGGTAATATTCTGTAGATTCAGTACCCCATCAGGTCTTTCAGGAAAATAAATTTTAAGGAAATAAGCGGTTTTCCCGTCCAAAAAACGGTAATTACCCAAAATGACCCCCACGAGCAGTCCTTAGACGAACGGTTTCGAATTCGTCAAAAATAGCTGAAGCGTTCCCTGTTTAAAGGAGATCGAAAGTGAGAGCGTTCCCCTCACGACGCAGGGAGGGGGTGGGTCATCCCGGGTTCATAGAACACCGCACAATCTTTACCCTGTCCCTTGGCGCGGTAAAGGGCGATATCCGCCTTCTGATACAGCTGCGAAAAAATCACATCGTTTTCGTCGGAAACCACGATACCGATGCTCAGGCTGATTTCATCGGGATAACCGCTCTCTTCCGCAAGTTGCTTAAACCGCGACAACAGCATCTCGGTTTTTTCCTGAACGATGCTCACGTCATAGATATCCCGCATGAACACCACGAACTCATCGCCACCTAAACGCGCGATAACATCAGTGTGGCGAAAGAGCAGGCGAGCCATGTTCACCAACTCGATCAACATTTTATCGCCTGCCAGATGACCATAGGAATCGTTGACCGTTTTGAAGAAATCGACATCGAAGAGCAGCACCGCAAACGACAGGTCACTCGATTTCCTGCGTCCATAGTCTTCAACTTCTTTGCGCAAATACGACCGATTGTACGCACCGGTCAAAGCATCGGTGGCCGATTGATGGCGCAAAACAAATTCATGGGAGATGTCGGTGATCTTCCCTACCAGTTTAACCAGCTTGCCCTCGCTATCGAAAATGCGACGAAACAAGACGCGACAGGGCGTGTATACATCCGTGATGAAAAGATCCTTTGCACGATCGTTTCGAAGTCGCAGACGATACTCGAGAGAATAGAAATCGCTTGCCTCTTGCCGAGCGGTGAGCATCTCTTCCACATCGGCGCAAAGACGTTCCTTATCTTCTGGAGCAACCAGTTCTCCGGCAGGAATACGGTCACGTAAAAAATTATTAAAGATACCCCTGCGATGGGGCAGACCCTCAAAAAGGTCCAGCTTCGAAGAAAACACCTCAAGCGTATCTGCCCGAACATCGTATTCGCAAATGACCTCATCGGAAAGCTCTGCGACGATCTCGTAGCGCTCCTGTTCGATTCGCAGGTTTTCAAGCGTTTCTTTGTATTCGGAAATATCAGTGATAACACTATTGATGACGGTTTCGCCCTCTTGATTCAGAACCCGACAACCACTATCGGTCACCCAAAGCAAGGTTCCATCTTTTTTCCGCATGCGATATTCCGTATGATATTCGGAATTTTGCGCAAGACCCCGCTGATACTCAGCACTTGCCGCTGGCAGATCGGGAGGGTACACCGAACCAACCGCCACCCCGCCGCTCATTTCCATGAATTCAGCGTGTGTGTATCCAAGCAGATCGCAGAGGGAGTCACTGACGTAACGATAGGTGCACAGCCTGTCGTCAAAGCTGCTTTTCACTCCGATACGCGCCACGCGCAAAGCTTTATTGACCTGGGCTTCCCGGTCGATAAATGAAAGGGCGCTTTCGTGCGCTTCCCGAGTTAGCAGAGGAGATCCGACCCGTCTTAGGGGTTCTTCAAAATGAGCGTCGCCTTCTTTACCGAGGCAGGCGCCGACAAACTCTACCGGTTCTTGAGCCAACCGGGAATGAACCGTCCCAATATCGGAATCAGTCTTCATAACCACCCGCCGATACGTCGCTTAATATGCTTACGTCCAGTGGTTATCCTAGCATATACCGACAAAAAACAAAAAAAGCTTGTTCGATAAAGTAAATTTCCTCACAAAGGAAGTCAAGCGATCGCGCTCGAGCGCCGTCACTTCAAAGCTTTTTTTCACCCACGCCCTCCTCAAAGGTCGCATGAAGCGAACCTTCCTCCACCCTATCGATCAGCTCCTGTCGCTTGTGGACGTTAAGCTTGGCATAAATGTTGCGCACGTGACCCCGAATCGTATTTGTCGACACCACTAGTTCTTTCGCAATATAGGAGCAGGTTCGTCCGCGCGCCAAATAAATCAAGACCTCAGCCTCGCGATCGGTCAAAGCGCTTTGCAGAGAAATCTGCGCGCAAGTTTCCTCGATGGCCCGATCGCGAGAAGGCGCTATCGATACCCCGGCCTCCTCCTCCCCGGAAAAAGCTCCTTCGGTCACAGGGACTTGCGGGGTTCCTTCAACCTTGGGTAGCGCACCTTCGCCATAAACGCTTTTCTGCTCACGCGCGCGACGCCGCTTGCGGTCGCGCGAAAAAAATACGAGGACTATCGTAAGCGTATAGATCACGGCTACCACAACCACTAAAAAGCGCAGAGACTGCTCGCCATCGCCGAAGTATCCCCCCTGAACAGACCCTACTGCTGTTCCCGCGAGCAGGGCGGCAAGCAAACACAACCGCGCGCCGCCCAAAGCAACCGCCATAACCGCATAGCTCACTACGCGGCGCACGTGGCACACTGCAGCCACCTGATACGTT
>JAVWCK010000004.1:0-43121 GCA_036649035.1 Raoultibacter sp. | reverse complement strand
AAGGCATCGGAGCGCTGCTGTTGACACCCGCTTTCGCCCAAGCGCTCAAACCGCTTATCGTCGGCGGTACGGGCAGCGCTTCAGACAGCGAACAGCAACCCACCATCATGCCCGACCGCTTTGAAGCGGGCACACTCAATCTTCCGGGGATATTCGGGATGCACGCTGCACTCTCGTTCGTTGAACAGCAGACGATAACCGCCCTGCGTAAACACGAACAACAATTATGCGAGCACTTCATCGACGGGCTGAGAGAGATCGACAACCTCGAGAAACCAAGCCGGGTGCGCATCGCCGGACCGCTCAACAGCGAACAGCGCGTGGGGGTATTTTCTCTTGATTTTATCGGCCGAGACAATGCGGAAGCGACGTTTTTGCTCGAGCAAGACTACGGCATCCTTACCCGCTGCGGCCTGCACTGCTCGCCTTCCGCACACAAAACGCTGGGTACCTTCCCGCAAGGGTCGGTGCGCTTTTCGTTCGGGTATACGACAACTCTCAACGATATCGACACTGCGCTTGCGGCCATCGAGCAGATAGCCCTGTAACGCTCAAAGCAAGAGCCAGGGGAATCGCCTCGTTGAAGCGCCTCTTAGGTGAGGCTCAAATGTTCGCGCACATAGGCAATATTTCCCATGACGGTGGCGATCAGTTCTTCTGTAGTTTCAAACTTTATCATCGGTCGCAGAAATTCAATGAATTCGACTTTGATTTCCTCGCCATACAAGTTGCCTGAAAAATCAAGTATATGAACCTCGCAACTGGCAGTTGCCCTACCGGCAAACACGGGAGAAACCCCCACAGAAACCGCCGCCCTATAACGAGTTTCCTGCACGGTAACGTAAGCAGCATATACCCCTTCGCCCAAGACGCGAAAGGGGAACGTGGGCGACAAGTTGGCGGTATGAAAGCCCATATCCCGCCCTTCACCCCGCCCAGGTAAAACCGTTTCTCGCAGATAATAGGGTCGCCCCAAAAGATGATTTGCTTCCTCGATGTCGGTCGCATCGAGCAAAAGACGGATGCGGGTTGCCGTAATCGGTGCACCTTCATCGTTTTTGAGATCATGGGCGTCGATATGAGTGCCGAAGCACGTGGCCCACTCTTCAAGTTCGGCAACGCTTCCACGCGCTCTCGCTCCAAAATGAAAATCGAAACCAACATGCAAATAAGCGGGCACATGCCCCCCGAATGTTTTTTCAAGGAACTCCCGAGGATTCAGGGCGGCAAAATCCGGCGTAAAGGGCAGCACCACCACCGCATCGACCCCCGTCGCTGCAAGCATCTGCAGTCGATCATGATTTGTAAGTAGCTTCTTCAAACGATCGGGATGAAACACCTCATCGGGATCCTTATCGAAAGTGAGGGCAAGCGAGCGCCCCCGGGAGGCTGCTGCCGTTTCTTGCGCGCATTGCAACAAGAAACGATGTCCGCGATGAACCCCATCGAATACCCCAAAGGCACAGGACGCACCCTGAAATATGCGATAATCAAAATCAAGATCATCTGTTCTAAATATCGGCACCACGACGCACCCCCACAGCAAAAATGCAGCGTGGCCGCAAAACAGCCATCTGCTCATCGTACACATACAATGCCACTAAAGAATTTTCTGCGATAACGCATACAACCTCGCCAGGAGCAAACGGCTCACTGGCCAATCTCACGCCCGTCGTGCACGCGCACAGCTCATATTCCGAACCGGTGCAACACGGGGCATCATAAAGGATGCTGGATTGAGCGCAAAGCGGCTTACCGTAGCTGACGTCTTCTCTTTGCTGCGCATCTGCGAAGATAAAACGTAAACCCAAAAGTCTCACGGGGTCGCACGCCGCCTGAATACCAAGAGTTTCCAGTGTAGCGAGATCGACGCAATCTTCCAAAGCTAAATTACCTGCCCGCGTACGCTCAAGCGACCCAACGAAAGCCCGCGTGCCCAACGCCACACCGATGTCGCGAGCAAGCGAACGGATATAGGTGCCCTTCGATACGTGAACTTCAACATCCCACGCAGGCGCGCCATTGGCATCCGCCTCATCGATGCCTAAAAGTCGGGCAGTGTAGATTTCGATATCGCGGGGTGCTAAGTCGATGATGGTACCCGCGCGCGCCGCCGCATAGGATCGTTTACCGTCAACCTTGATGGCAGAATACACCGGCGGTAGCTGCTTGTGACAACCAACTAGTGATTGAATGAAATTTTGAGCAAAAAAGGGATCAAACACCTCATCGGGAACCGGAGCTGTTTCCTTGATATCCCCTGCGGCATCATCGGTTTGCGTCGAAGCTCCAAACACTATATGAACCCGATAGGTTTTATCATGTCCCGTCAGATAGTGATCAAGCCGTGTTGCCGGACCGACGCACACCGCTAAAGCCCCCGTAGCGAGCGGATCAAGGGTTCCCGTATGTCCCACGCGGCGCTCTCCGAATATACGACGAACACAGTTCACCACATCATGAGAAGACATTCCCGCAGGTTTATTCACGCCGACAACCAGGCTCAATCCCGATGTTCCCCGCCTCACGACCGCGCCTACTTCTGCCCGTGTTCGGCAGCGTCGGCAGCATGAAAACCGCCCGTCACTTCGGCGACCGCGGCGCGCAGAGCAACAATCGCCTGATCCAGCGGTCCCTCGAAGGTAAATCCCGCAGCGGCTTTATGACCACCGCCCCCAAAACGTGCAGCGATTGCCGCCACATCGGTAGCGTCTTTCGAACGTAAGCTTCCCCGCACTTCACTTCCCTGGTCCCGCAATATCGAAGCGATGCGCACGCCGGAAAGCGAACGCAATTCATCGATAAGCGGCTCGGCATCGGATTTCACAGCACCGCACTGGGCAAAATCGTCAAGGGTAAGATAGGAAAAGGCAAAACCCGCTTCTCGGTCGAATTCAAGATGATCGATCGCCCGTCTGAACAACATGACCGAAGCAAAGCTGCGATTTTGGAATACCTCCCGCGAAACCTCTGAGGGGTCGGCACCCGCAGCACTCATTTCAGCTGCTGCGATAAAAGCCTGATGCGTGGTATTCTGAAACTGAAAACGACCGGTATCGGTTACAAGACCCGTATAGGCACAGGTGGCCATCACGGGAGTTACCTCGACACCCAAATGCTTCAGCAATTCCCATATGATCATCGTTGTGGAAGGAGCTGCCGGATCGACATAGTTGAGCTGCGACATGGAATCATCGCGTGCATGATGATCGATCGTGATGGTAAGCGCGCAACGCGCATGCACTTCAGATGCTAAGCCCAATCTCTCCAAGCTGGGAACATCGCACGCAATGAAGACATCTGCCTTATCGGTAAAATCACTCGCACACACCATCTCATCGACTCCCGGAAGAAAACGCAATCCCCCCTCGATAGGATCATCTTTAGCCAACAGGCATATCGTTTTTTTTCCCAGAGCGCGCAGCGCCCACGAAAGAGCAAGCTGCGAACCCAGGCAATCCCCATCGGGACTGATATGACCACACAGTGCAACACTCTTGACATCTTTAAGCACGCCTGCCAAAGACGCAAGGTCGGTGTTAGTCTGCGGAGTTATCATGAACATTCCTTGCCGCATCACGAGCCAGCGCCGTGGTGATGCGCTCCGCTTCATCAACACTCGTATCCAGCATAAAGCGCAACTCGGGAGCAATGCGCCATGAAAGCTGCTTGGCCATGAGCGAACGGATACGACCCGTCGCCGTTAAAAACGCTGCGGCAGCACCTTCATAACGCTCAGGCTCGGTCGTATAGAACACGTTGCACACGCTGCGATCATAGCTAACCTCGCACCCGGTGATGCTCACCATCTCAAGACGCGGATCGGATATTTCAAACAGCAGAATGCTCGCGATGATCTCGCGAGCCTGCTCATTTACTTTTCGGTTAGAAGAACTCTGCTTCATGGATTATTCCGTTCTCTCAACCTCAACGACACGGAAACCTTCGATCGTGTCACCCAACTTGATATCTTGGTACCCATTGATACCGATACCGCATTCATAACCGTTCTTAACCGTCTTCACGTCTTCCTTGAAGCGGCGCAAGCTGTTGATGGTTCCCTCGAAGACCACCGTGCCATCACGCACGATACGCACCTGGTCATCGCGGGCAATTTCGCCTTCGATGATATAACAACCGGCAATAGTGCCGATCTTGGGAACCTTGAACGTTTCGCGCACTTCGGCAATACCGGTATCTTTTTCCACGATATCAGGGGAAAGAAGACCGACACGGGCGGCATTGATCTCTTCGATAGCCTGGTAGATTACGCGATACAAACGGATGTCGACTTTTTCCTTCTCAGCGGCGGCGCGCGTCTTACCTGTGGGTCGCACGTTGAAACCGATGATGATAGCGTCACTGGCTGCTGCCAGGGCAACGTCCGTTTCGGTGATTCCACCGACGGCGGAATGGATGATATTGATATGAACTTCAGATTGATCCATCTTCTCGAAGGCATCGCGCAGAGCTTCGATGGAGCCGCCGACATCGGCCTTGACCACCAGGTTAAGATCGGTGGCATGACCTTCTTTGATGCGCGCGAACAAATCATCAAGGCTGATGTGAGATTTTGCTTCCTGTTCAGCCAAACGCTGACGCAGAGCACGTTCTTCCGCCAGCTTGCGCGCATCGCGCTCGTCTTCGTAGACACGGAATTCATCGCCCGCCATAGGAACGGCGCTCAAGCCCAATATCTCGACCGGATCGGCAGGGAACGCTTCCTGGATATGCTTGCCACGCGAATCGATCAGCGCGCGAACGCGACCATAGGAGGTGCCCGCAACTACAACATCGCCCGCATGTAACGTGCCGCGATGAACCAGCATGGTAGCGATAGGTCCACGACCCTTGTCGAGATTCGCTTCGATAACAAATCCGGAAGCAGACGCATCGGGATTGGCGCGCAGTTCAAGCACGTCGGCCTGAAGCAGAATGCTTTCGAGCAGGTCATCGATATGCAGACGCTGTTTAGCCGAAACGTCAACGAACATATTGGCGCCACCCCATTCTTCAGGGATGATGCCGTATTCGGTCAATTCTTGACGTACGCGCTCGGGATTAGCCCCCGGCTTGTCCATCTTGTTGACCGCAACGACGATGGGAACATCGGCAGCCTTGGCATGGTTTATAGCTTCAATGGTCTGCGGCATAACACCGTCATCGGCTGCCACAACCAAAACAACAACATCGGTGACTTTCGCGCCACGGGCACGCATTGCAGTAAATGCTTCGTGACCTGGCGTATCGATAAAGGTTACCTGGCGACCATCCAAATCAACGACCGAAGCACCGATATGCTGCGTGATGCCACCGGCTTCGCTTTCGGCAACACCGGTTGAACGGATGGCATCAAGCAGTGATGTTTTACCGTGGTCGACGTGACCCATGACGGTCACAACCGGCGGACGCGGCTTGAGATCCTCGTCACGGTCATTGTAGACGATGACAAACTCTTCTTCAGGAGAAACGACACGCACTTTACGACCCATGTCGTCAGCGATAAGCTCGATCAAATCTTCCGGCATCGATTGGGTCAGCGTGAGAACCTGACCCAGCAAGAACAGGCGCTTGATGACATCGTTAGGCTGCACTCCCAGCAATTCCGCAAATTTGGAAACCGTCGTACCTTGCGGAATTTCGATAATGGACTCATCGAGCACCAAATCAGGATCGAGACCCTTATCGATTGCATCGAGCTCTGCCTTTTCACGGGCTTCAGCAACACGCTTTTCCTTGCGCTTTTTGCGGCGACCTTCACCTTCATGGGTGGCAGCCTCAACGGCCGCACGTGCTTCGGCCAAAACCTTATCACGCTGTAGCTTTTCAGCCTGCACGGCCATCTGCGCATAGCGATCCTCATTGGAAGCATTGCTGGCCAATTCGGGAACCTCGGGCTCGAAGCTATGACCCTTTTCGGCCACAGCCGGCTTTTTGCCGGGCTTTGGCGGCGCAACTTTTTTAGGCTTGGGTTTAACTTGCGATCGTTCTGTCTTGATGCGTTCTTTTTCGCTTTCGATCTGGGAAAGCAGCGAACCGAACGCAGAGGTGCTCGATTTGCCCGGCGCGGCGACGGGAGCTTTCTTCACCGGCTGCTCGGCAGCGGGTTTCGATGATTTTTTCGCTCCGCGCGATGCGGCAAGACGCTCTTCAACCGCTTGCTTTTTCGCAACTTCTTTCGCTACTATTGCAGCACGAGCGCGTGCCTTTGCTTCAATAGCTTCGCGCACAACACGTTCCTTTTCGCTTTCGATTTGACTCTCCAAATCCTTGAAAGGGGAATTGACATTTTTGACCGGAGCGGATGAACCCTCTCCACCTTCAGGGTGTTCGCCATCGTGCGGCACACCTGCAAATACCTCAGAATCGGCTTCGGTGCGAGAGGCGCGTTCCGCTTCACGCAACGCACGTTCCTTTTCCATCGCAGCGCGACGTTCAGCCTCTTCGGCAACCTTTTGTTCAGCGGCCGCTTTTTGCTCGGCGGCAAGCTTGATAGCTTCCTCGTCCTCAAGCTGACCGGCACGCTGTTTGATCTCGGGCGCAAGATTTTTGCGGATCTTCTCCACATACGGGTCAGCGAGAACGCTCGCATGACTTTTTGCGGGAATTTTCATTTCCAGCAAACGGTCAAGCAGTTCTTTACTGCTTATCCCGAATTCCTTCGCCAACTCATGTACGCGCATGCTGGCCATATACTCTCCTCATCTATCCTTACATCTGTCGTGTCGCAACAGCGATATCAGCTGCGATACGTTCATAGTCATCACGTGCAAGTGGTGCCTTCAGCGCACGCTCCAAACGTCGCGTTTTGCGCGCAACCTCGAAGCACTCAAGCGAACACACATAGGCTCCCCTGCCTGCCGATTTCCCCGTCGCATCAAAAAAGACGGAACCCTGTCCCCTCACGATACGCAAAAGTGAAGCCTTATCGGTGCTGCGCGAACACGCGACGCACCGCCGCTGCAACTTCGCGCTTGTGGGAGCAACCGTGTTCACAGGGTGATACCTTATTCCTCTTCGTCGCCGGCATGCACACCACAGAAATGAGAGCCGGGGCGCGCATGATTGCGACAGCGCACGCCATCCTCACTCACATAGACACATAAGCCATCCTCGTCTTCAATGAAAATCTCTTCATCGATCAAGGCATTGTCGGTCGCCTTGGGCTCACCGGCAAACGAAGCGGATTTGATATCGATATGCCATCCGGTCAAGCGTGCCGCCAAACGGGCATTTTGCCCCTCTTTGCCGATGGCGAGCGAAAGCTGGTCATCAGGCACGATCACGGTTGCATAGTTGGTTTCTTCGTCGATCTGCACACGGGTTACCTTCGCGGGCGAAAGCGCATTTGACACGTAAGTGGCAGGATTTTCGCTCCACTGAATCACATCGACGCGTTCGTTGCGCAACTCTTCAACAACCATGCGCACGCGCGAACCCTTAGGTCCCACGCAGGCACCAACCGGATCAAGATTCGGTTCACGGCTGGAAACGGCGATTTTGGAACGCGCACCCGGTTCACGCGCGATAGACTTAATCTCAACCATGCCATCATAAATTTCCGGCACTTCGATTTCAAACAGGCGGCGAATCAAATCGGGATGGGTACGCGAGACAACGATTGCAGGTCTTGCCTGTTCGCTGCGAGTTCGCGGAGCATCTGAATTCGGGTCGCGCACTTCGATGATAAGCGTTTTGAGGCGCTGGTTGTGGCGGTAGTGTTCATTGCTTGGACGCTCGTTGCGCTCGTTCGGATTGCGCTTCGTATCATAGTGCGGCAACTCCGCTTCCACGCCGTCGCGAATTTTGATAATGGTGAAATCAGGCGTGCCCTGCAGCACCATACCGGTGACCAAATCACCAACGCGACTCGAAAACTCCTCGTAAATGCTTTGACGTCCGGCTTCACGCACGATCGATGCGATAACGTTTTTGGCGTTCTGCGCAGCGATGCGGCTCACGTCTTCGGGAGTGACATCGCGTTCTTCGAATTCAGTATACTCATCGGTTTCCGGATCGGGCTCTCCCACTGGAACCAGTTCATAGACATAGATATGGCCCGTGGAACGGTCAATGGTAACGCGCGCATCCCACTCCAAATCCAAAATATGCTGATAGCTCTTCGCAAGCGAAGATTCTAAGCGCTCAATCAGGTAAAACTCGTCAATCTTGCGCTCGTGCGCCAATGCCTGCAAGGCCTCAATCAACTCTGAACTTGCCACTGTCTGCATCCTTTCCTATGCGCTGAAATCGATGGAACCCTTGATGCGGGCCTTCTTGATTTCATCCAATGCAATTTTCTGCGTGACGCCATCGACATCCAGCAACACCGTGTTGCCTTCAACCCCCGCCAATGTGCCACTCCATTTACTTCTTCCTTCAATCGGAGCCACCGTGTTCACCAAAACGTTTTCGCCCACATAATGCGCGAAATGCTCAATGGTGCGTAAGGGGCGATCGATTCCGGGTGAGGACACTTCCAAAGTGTACGCCCCGGGGAAGGGGTCCAGTGCGTCGAGCGTTTCGTTGATCCAAACCTGGGAAGACGATAGCTCGTCGAAACTGACTCCTTCTTGCGTATCGATATACACTCGTATCGTCGGTGCCTTTTTCGCACCCACGATTTCAACTGTTACGATTTCAATACCCTCAGCCAACGCTCGAGGGGAAAACGCGTCGAGCAAGCTTTGTTCTTTTGTGCTGAGCACGCATCCTCCTTAAAGCATTCTAGAAACAAAGAAAGCGGGAGCATGCCCACTTTCTCGAAGTTTCGAAAGTATTATGCGCGCCGAAACACGCTTGCATCCATTTATACCATATCTACCTTCTCTTGCCTAGAGAAAGCCACCCTCTCGCATCGTCCCCACACAGGAAGAGCGCACAGACCACGGCTCCGGGCGTAAAGATGTTCTTCCTTATCGAATTTTTTCAGGACAACACGAAAGACCGCTTCATGTAATCAGACATGCGGCATGCTCCATCCGCCCCGGCATCTATAACCTGCAGCTCATTGATATCGGTGATTCCCCCAAGAGCGTAAACAGGAACGCTTGCCCGTAGAACGGCCTCATGCAAAAACTCAAGCCCTCGACCGGGCTGACCGCTTTTGCACTCGGTTTCGAAAATGTGACTTGCAATCAAGTAATCGGCTCCCAGCTGCTGAGCTTCCGCAATCTGCTCCAGAGAGTGAATCCCCGTACCCACCCGCACCATGCCAGCAGGCCGCCCCGTTTCCCGCAGTAGATCAAGGGGCACATGAATGCTTCTACACCCCACGCGCTGCGCCGCACCGATAAAAGTGTGTGCGATACACTCCACCTGCAGCCGTCCGCACACAGCAAGCATCTCACGCGCGAGTTTTTCATAAGCGATTTCATCGCTTGCTTTATCCCGTAAAATCACGGCGTCGATACAACCCCCGGCAACAAGGTGCTCGATGTGCTCGGGAAGCGGCAGTGCGCACATTTCACGAGCGGTTATGCAGATGCGCCTATAGGGCTCACGCGATCCCTTCAACCTACACGAGCACATAATCGTTCATGACCGGCTGTAAGCCTCGAGAACAAATGGCATCACTGACCTGGGAAACATTTCGACCATCGGCAATTTCGAATTGATCATCACCCTGTTCTTCATCGATGTGCCCCCCTATGCCGGTAGACACTCCCGCCGATATCTTTGTCGCGGCGATATCGATAACGCTATCGCGAAACCCCGCGCGCTCACGAGTTGATATCGTGATCCCCGCAAAGGGCATAAACAATCGATAGGCGCACATGATCTGAAGCAACTGCCGTTCATGCACGTCGCGCGGATTGATGTGATCATTATTGACGATTGGCCGCAATCGCGGACACGAAAACGAAATCTCGGCATGAGGGTATTTGCGCTGAAGCAAATAGGCATGCATACCTGTAGCGAAGGCGTCTTTGCGAAAATCATCGAGACCCAATAACGCAGCAAACGCTACGCCCCGCATACCACCACGCAGCGCACGCTCCTGTGAGGTAAATCGATACGGGAAAATGCGCTTACGCCCCTCCCTATGCAACTTTTCATACTTATTTGAATTGTAGGTTTCCTGAAATACGGTAACGTAATCGACGCCGCAGGCATGCAGGTACGCGTATTCTTCGGTATCCATCGGATATACTTCGATGCCGATTGTCTTAAAGTAACGGCGAGCGATTTTACCTGCTTGCCCCAGATAAGCAACATCGGAATCGTTTTTGCTCTCCCCCGTCAAAATCAGTATTTCCTCCAAACCCGTTGCGGCGATAGCACTCATCTCCCGCTCGATCGCTGCGCCTTCAAGCTTTGCGCGGCGAATATCGTTGTGGCAATTAAAGCCACAATAGATACAGTAGTTGTCGCAGTAGTTTGAAAGATAGATTGGGGTGAACAGATAGACGTTGTCCCCGAAAAACCGCCGCTTCTCAATACGCGCCGCCTGCGCCATCTCCTCCAAAAAGGGCTCGGCAGCAGGACAGAGCAGCGCAGCGAAATCATCCGGCGTACGTACGCTAGCATCAAGAGCTCGTCGTACATCGGCCGAGGTGAAACGTGAATAATCATAGCCCTCCATCGCAGCGATAACGGTGTTCATCACTTCCGAATCAATGCACTCCATATCGGGCAGATACCTCATGTGATCAAGTGGCCGATCGGTTTCATTCAACGTCATATCCTCAGGCCTCCTCTTCATTCAGAAAACCGGTAAGCGGCGAAGAGGCGCTTGCTTGGTCGGTTATGCAGCCAAGTCCTGCCACATAGGCGCTGCGCCCGGCTTCGATGGCTCGACCAAAAGCACCCGCCATGCCCGCAACGTCGCCCGCAGTTGCAATTGCGGTATTGGCCATGATAGCCGTCGCACCCATTTCCATCGCCTCGCATGCCTGAGAGGGCGCGCCGATTCCTGCGTCGACGATGATGGGTACCTCTATTTCGTCGATGAGTATCTTTATGAAATCTCGGGTGCACAGACCTTTATTCGATCCGATAGGCGCCGCAAGGGGCATGACAGCCGCCGCACCAGCAGCAACCAGTTCTCGTGCAACAGTGAGATCGGGATACATATAGGGCAACACCACAAAGCCCTCCTCCGCCAACATCTGCGTGGCGCGCACCGTCTCGTGGTTGTCGGGCAAAAGATACTTCGCATCATGAATGACCTCGACTTTTACAAAATCGCCACAACCTATTTCACGCGCCAAACGCGCGATGCGAACCGCTTCTTCAGCCGTACGCGCACCGGAGGTGTTGGGAAGAAGCGTTACCCCCTCAGGGATGGCGGCAAGGATATTATCAGCCTGCGCGGTATGCGCGCGACGCACTGCCAAGGTGATGATTTCTGCCCCCGCGTAGCGCAACGCGGCATCGATGAGATCGAGGCGGTATTTCCCCGATCCTAAAATGAAACGCGAGGTAAACCTACGGTCGCCCAGCGACCACGTATCCGGCATGGTATCCATGGTAATTCCCTTCGATTAGTCTTGCTTTAAAATCAAACGCACAATCTGATGTGCCTGATGGGCTGCGCATAGCGCAACACGGGAGGCAAACAGCGGCGCGTCCCCACCGACCGCAGTCGTTTCATCGCCACACACATACAACCGACGACCAACCGCGCGGGTGTGCACCTCATTTGCGGGAGAAACCCCCGCCATTCCCGAAGCCGCCACAATGCGGATGGCGGGGTTTTCGGCCAGCAAGGTGTTTACCAAAAACGCCTTGCTGGTAGCCACATCGAACGCTTCGCATATCAGCAGGTCATCTGCGAATAATCCCGCAGCGTTCTCCTCGGTTACCCGCACAGAATCAAGCTTCACGTCAATCCAGGGATTTATGCGCGCCAATTGTCCGGCAAGCGCTTCGGTTTTCAACTGTCCGAGGTGTTCTATGAAATAATGCTGACGATTGAGATTGCTTACTTCCACACGGTCGAAATCAACCAGATGAAACATACCCACTCCGCACCGCGCCAAAAGGACTGCGATGTGAGAGCCTAAACCACCAAGCCCGGCAATACCAACCCGAGCCTGGTGCAGCAACCCGCACTGTTCGGGCGACAAGCGCGCAGCCAATGCCCGCTGCAGTTCTTCCTGCGATACCTCCACCTCAACCGCCTCCTACAAAATGGACGATTTCAAGACTGTCGCTCTCTGCGAGCAAACAGGTTTCCCGGCATATCCGCCCTACAATTTCGCCGTTAAGCTCACAGGCCACCCGCGTGCCGTCATAGCCCTTCTCGGCAATGAACTGCGCAAGGGTCATTCCTTCAACCCCTTCGCATAACGCACCGTTTACCCTCATGAGAATTCCTCTCCCTCAAAACCGCTCAAAATCTTGTGTGCAGACAACAAAAAAGCGCATACGAAGAAAGCCGCACCCGTGGTGGTGCGCCCCTTCATATGCGCTTGCATACTCTGATATCCAGACTAAAAGAGCAAAGCATCCGCGTCAAGCCATAAAAGATACTCTTTCGGTGACAGCCTCTCTCGCAACTATCTCTCCTGCATGAAGCCTTCCTTTTAAGAAAAGCCACCGTGCAAGCACCCCGCCCGTCGCGTCCAAGGCGAACATCAGGCCATCAAGCCTGAACTCTTAAGGTTGCGCGATCACGAAACGGCTATCACCGCTTGGGGTGATGGTATGCTGCTGTTTAATCGTACGTTCAAGCAGCTCAGGGATAAGTACACCGGTCTTCTCGCACGACTGCAGATATTCAGCCGGTACGCTATCTTCCATAACCGCAAGGGAATACCTCTTTTGGGGGTCGATCGCCTTACCCTCCCTATCCTTAATTGAATGAATGCGGCTTCCCGGCTCAGCTGCCGGTGCATACTCCATTTGCAAGCCCGAAAAATAATAGAACCAACCAGTCTGACCATTGTCGACAGGGATTGCATATTCGAGAGTCTTCAGCAAATCTTCACCCGACATGGTGACTTTCCAAATTTCTCCCGTTTCACCACGCCTTACGTCGGGATACACTCGCTTGATGTCGACAGCCGTCAACTCCCCTTGATAAAAACGAGCGTTCACGCCCTTACCATTGGTTTTACCATCCTTACCGCCATCGAGAAAAAGAGCCACCTCGCATCCGGTTTCAGCACACATCGCATCGGTGATAAAATCACCCGTTTCAGTAAGCGTAAAATCGGCTGTCGCGCTTCCGAGCACCGGAGGACGAGCCGGCAGCGGCGGCGCTGCATTTTGCGCATCAACCATGCCGATTACGTCGTTAGCGGTCAGGGTTCCGCCCACCATGCCGGCTAGCCCCTCGCGCAAGGCACTCTGCGAGCGCTTGAACGTGGGAAAGACCGCAGAGCGCCCTTGGTCCAGAGAATACGACAATGCCTCTATTTCAGGCACCCTTGGAGCTGAGGCTCCCTTGAGACTTGAAAACATCGTCCCATTGTTGCCAATCAGAGCCACTTGCCCCTCCGGCGTGCTGATATACTCCAACAACTGCATCACGAGATTGTATTTTTCTTTGTTTTCCGGCTCGGTAAGGTTTTTATTTGCACCAACATAACACACGGGATAGAGACGGACCCAATCACCTTCGGCTCCAGGGTTGAAAAAAGGCATCAAGGCAAATTCGTCGGTTGTCCCGGTTTTTTCGTTTCCCATATGCGTCATAAGCACTGAATCCTCTACCATGGCGCACTTCCGAGAAAACAACATGAACTCGCGATCCGCATAGGTGATATCAAGGTCGGACTTCTTCAAAACACCCTCATCGATGAGCGTTTGAAACGTCTGCAAAGCGGGTGCGCAGTTGTCGGCAAAACTACCGATTCCCTGATCGTAGGCCGCACGCCACTGCGCGTTTTCGGGGGTGCTGAAAGCGCTTTTGTAACCATAGCCGACAAAAGCGGTATCAAGCACTTCTTCATTGCCAAGCCCCAGCTGCAGCGACCGAATGCCCTCGTTTTCTATAGTCTGACACAGCTTGATAAAGCCATCGAAATCTCGGGGCACTTCCCAGCCCTTTTCCTGAAACAGGGTTTTGTTGTACACGATGCCCCTCAACTGCGAAGGACCGGGCAGGTAGAAGAGTTGACCATCCTGGGAAATGTTATCGAGCATCGTCGTGACGTATTTACCCGTCATAGGCAAGGCCGAAAGGTCGAGCAACTGATCTTCCCAGTATTCATTGCCCACATCCAAAGGCCACGTCATCACGATGTCCGTCAAATCACCATTCTTCAGACGCGCGTCATATTCGGCGATTCCCATATCGGAGGTAAAATTACCCACCTGGATGATATCGAGTTGCGGAAACTTCTCTTCTGCACTCCGCTCAAACGAATCGAGCGAAAAGGCATTTTTCACCAACATAGTCACTTCTATTTTATCCGAATCAAGAACCGTTTGCGTTAAAACAGCAGGGGAAGAAACACTCTGATGTGCCGGTGATCCGCACGACACCAGCCCCCCTCCCACCAAGAGCGCGGCGCAGACAAGTGCACCGGCAAGCGCTAGCCTCGTAGGACGATTGCGAAAAGATACCATTTAAGATTCTTCCTCCTCTGCAGAATGCTTATCCTCGATGTGCCGGCTGAACATAAGCTGCTCGAATTGGGGTATAGGCATAGGCCGTGCAAAGAAATATCCTTGGATGTAATCACAGTGCAACCGCTTGAGCATATCGACCTGAAAGCGCTTCTCTATTCCTTCGGCAACCGTCTCCATGGAAAGAGCTTTGGCCATGGAGATGATGCTTTTCACAACCGCCTCGCTGCGCCGCATATCGGCAACGCCATTTCTGAAAAAGACCCTATCAAGCTTGAGGGTATCCACGGGAATATCCTGAATAAGATTGAGAGAAGAATAGCCGCTACCGAAATCATCCATGGAGCAGCCAAAGCCCACAGCACGAATTTTATCGATGATCTGAGAAAGATGCTCAACATCTTCAAAGACCGTATTTTCCGTCAGCTCAATTTCAAGGTAGCGTTTAGGGATGTTGTATTTTTCAGAAATAGCCTGATAATGATCGATGAAATCAGCGTCCCGCAAGTGTATACGCGAACAATTTACCGATATCTTAACCGGCTGCAGCCCCGCATCGATCCACCGTCGTAGTGTTTTGCACACTTGTTCAAACACCCAAAAATCAAGTCGGGTAATAAAGCCGTTCTTTTCGAATAAGGTGATAAACTCATCGGGGTACAGCATGCCTTCCGAAGCGCTTTCCCATCGCACGAGAGCCTCGGCACCGGCCACCTGTTCGGTTTGCACGGTGTATTTAGGCTGGAAATACACCTGGAATTCCCCTTGAGCCAATGCTGACTCCATCATGTCTTCAAGCTGCTTTTCCCGCACAATCGACTGACGCATCTGCTCATCGTAAATCGCATAGCGCATCTTGCTCCGGAACACATTAGGAGCTTCATCGAGCGCAAGTTTCGCCCGATCAATCATGTAGGGGAAGGGCATGGAGGTGTCGTCTATTACGAATATCCCAAATTTCATCGTCAGCGGTATCCAAGAAAAGCCCTGATCTTGCATAGCCCGTACGGCATTATCGCACCAGCTATCAAAACGGAACGCCAGGGTCTCCTCGTCAGCGTAGTGCACTAAAACACAAAAGCTATCGGCGTACTGACGTCCAAGGCATTCGTCTTGAGCCAAATCCTCCCCGACACCAACATTGATGCTACGTAAAATTTCATTACAGGCATCTTTGCCGAACTGCTCGTTGAGCACTTTGAATTTTTCGATATTGACATACACCAACGCACGGCGAGCGCTGGTTGTCCCTTTCAGGCAATCATTCGCCCTGGCATAAAACCGCTGGATAGTGTTACCGCCCGTAACCGGATCGACATAAGCGATACGTTCAAGTTTTTTATTGCTTCGATAAAAGGTCAGTAGAAGAAATGCCGTAAGGAGCGCGAAGGCGAGAGTGACAAACCCGCAGAGCAACACAGTGATCATCATCAAAATATCCGATTTAGCATTGACCACCGATACGGGAACGAACGTCAACAGACTCCACTCCTGCGTACCTAGAGGAAGGTAGGTCATATATTCCCGATCAGACCCTCGGTGAAACTCTATCTGGCCGCTCTTTCCCGCCGCAATATCGCTTTTAACCCCACTCCAGCTATTGGCGCCGACTATCGATCCTTCGGAAAGCGAGTTCAATATGTTATACCCGGTTTCCAAAGCCGCAGAAGAGCTCGAACGGACGACCACGCTGCCATCCTTGCGAACGATATGGGCATAGCCTTGTCCATCAAAGGCCGACATAGACAAAATCGTATCAAAGGTAGCAGAATCGTAGCTTGTAGCCAATGCAAGCATAGGCTTACCTTCGATCACCACATTGTTAAGCGGAATAGCAAAAATAACGGCTTCCTGTCCCGCCACTATCTGCGACGTGGAAAAAGCGGGTTGTTTTTTGATGGCGGCTTCGCCTATATATCCACTGTTTTCCAAAGCGACGGTATTCCCTTGATCATCATAGGAAACACCCGACGAATCAATCAACATCATCTTTTGGTAATGCCAGAGATCGCGTTGCTTTGTCAGCAGAGCCTGCAACTGGTCGTAGGTGGTAATGCTCGGATCTTCCAGCACGGTCGCAACCGTGCCTAATACCGAAAAGTTATCATCGATAGTTTTGCGCGCATTCGTACTCATTTGCTTTGATATTTCCGTCATATAACCAGCAGCTTCGGTTTTGACGGTATCTTGAAGATGAAGGTAATACTGGAAACACGCAATTCCCACCGCTACCGTGAGCACTAAAAAAAGCAGCCCTGCAAGAGGGTAAACACGATTATCTTTCGAGAAGAATTTTCGGCGCACAGTGCTCACACACCCCTCCCCTTCCAATAGAACTTTGGTCAACAGTGGCTATTTAACACTTAAGTAACAGTACCACGAACAGATTGCCAAAGGAAAGCCTCTTATTCCTAAAAAAGATAACCATTTTTTATCGGACCTTGTCTATCTTTCAAGAAAAGACCAAGCGGTGCGTCTCGGCCCTTTACCTGCCACCATAGCTCCCGCACTCATGGCAGTGTGCGTAACGTTGATCTCGCTGAAACTCGTCTTGCCGATTTTCAGACGGAAAGACCCGAATGCTTACAACCCGATCAAGAAAGAACAACGCCTTCGCACCCAAAAGCACGAAGACGTTGCGAAAAGTATGAGATTTTCATGATGACTAAATTGATGATCGAAAAATCAAACGGCAAAACATTTGACGATCACCGACATTCCTTATCCAAAGCGATATTCAATACCCATCGTCGGTTGAGGATTTTCCCATTTCTTGATAATGGTATCGCCGCATGCGATACGGCAGGTCCCGCATTCCAGGCAACCTGCATAATCGAAGGATTTCTTGCCCTCTTCATCGATTTTGTAAAGGGCAGCCGGACACAGACGGACAAGTTTCAAAAATTCTTCCGTATCGGGGTCTTCGACCAGTTCGATATGGGCATTTCCCTCATCGACCGTATACTTATTGAGTGCCAAGAACTCATCGACATTGATGGTTATAGGTTTAAGGGTACTCATAGGGCCTTCATACCTCCTCTGACATCTTTGAAGATGTTCATCATGCCAACTTTTTTCACAATGGGCATAACCGACTTCTTCAACGGCTTGACCGGATCGCCATCAACGACGAACATCGTATTCATGATGTCGCGAATCATGGTGGGATATTCGTTGAACATACGCGGAGTCGATTCCATAAAATGAGGGAAACGGCTGAACTGCTTGAGGTCGCGCAATACGAAACTATCGTCGAGTGCATCGAGGTAGCACTGCAAGCCCGCTTTGGAAGTATCCCCCGCATCAAGCGCCATGACCGCACAGAGACCGGCATGCATGCCGGCAGCGATGGCGTAGTCCATACCACGCACCATATACCCCAGGTTAACGCACATCATGGCCGATTCACCGGCAAGCATAACACCGTCGCCGATAAGCTCGGGCATCATATTCAATCCACCTTCAGGCACCATGTGTCCGGAATGCTCAACCACTTTACCGCCACGGATAAGAGGAGCCACCGCTGGATGAGCCTTCAGATCCTCAAGCATTTGATAAACTGGAACCTCGGAGGTTGCCGCATCGGAAATGGTGGCTACGAGCCCCAACGAAATGGAATTTTTATTCGTATACATGAAGCCGCCGCCAACGTGACCATGCGTCGCGTCGCCAGCGAATAACCACGACGAACCCTCGCCGGGAGCACACAGCATACGATCGTCGATAACGCCTTCGGGCAGCTCTATGATTTGCTTGATACCAACGGCCATCGTGTGCGCAGCCGGGCGTTTGAAACCAACCGCCTTCTCAGTCAAAAGAGAGTTTACGCCATCGCACAAAAGTACAATATCAGCGGTGATTTCATCTTCACCCGCCATGACGCCTACGATACGCCCTTCGTTTTCTATCAGGTCTTCCACCGCGATACCATAAATATATTCAGCACCGGCCTCTTCAGCCTGAGCGGCCAACCACGGATCAAATTCAGCGCGTAAAACAGAGTAGGAATCCCTACCTTCTTGGCGCATTTCTTCGGAGGTGAAATCAACCGTGAAGTTGGCATCGGGGGAAAGCATCGAAATGCGCTCGTGGGTAATCTTGCGTTCGAGCGGAGCATCTTTCTCGAAATCGGGGAATACGCGTTTGAGCGAATGGGAATAGATACGCCCACCCGTCATATTCTTCGCACCGGCGGCATTGCCGCGCTCTACCACGAGCACGGATTTTCCCGCACGGGCAAGTTCATAGGCTGCAATCGAGCCCGCACAGCCCGAGCCGACAACGATTGCATCAAAATCTGACATGTCTACCTCTTTCTACAATGCCGCAGTCAGTGCCGGCAACACCAGGTTGATATCGCCCACCAAACCGTAGTCGCACTGTTTGAAGATCGGGGCGTTTTTATCTTTATTTATCGCGAACAGGGTTGTTGCACGGTTGCAGCCCACCATGTGCTGCATCTGACCGGAAATGCCCACGCCAAGATAGACCTTCGGGGAAAGCATCAGACCAGATACCCCGATATAGACCTCGGAAGGAAGCCAGTCGACCCCTTCCGTTAAAGGACGTGAGCAACCCAACCCGCCGCCAAGGGCATCGCATAAGGCGCGTGCCATATCGAGGTCTTCCTTTTCAGCGAAGCCGCGACCCGCAGCAACCACCGTATCGGCCTTGAACAGATCAACGCCGCTTTTCTGGATAGGAGAAGAAGAGATAAGCTCAAGGGGATGCAACGCTGCAACCCAATCGAGTTCGGTTACAGCGTTGGCACCCGTTGGAGCAACATCGTCAAACACACCGGCACCAACGGTATAGATAGGAGTGGCAACGGCCTTTTGAGTCTTGTGAGCGATGCCACCAAAGTACATATTTGCGGCACCCGTATCATTGAATTCGATGACATCGGTGATAACCGAAGTTCCCACGTGGGCGGCAAGCTTGCCGGCAACAACCTTCAAGTGACGGGTCGGCTCAACGAATACCACTTCGGGAGATTGCGCGTCAAAAAATGCGATAACCGTATCGGCAGCATCATCGCAGACAGCTCCTTCAGGTATCGCGATATGCGCAATGGTGTCGGCGCAATTTGCAGGTACCTGCATTTCGCCGAGTGCGACCAAGATGATTTCATCGGCAACACTGCGGGCACCAGCACACAGATTCGCAGCGGCTTCTGAGCGTTCAGCTAAAACAAAAGCTCTCATTATAGTATTCACCTTTCCTTACAGCGCAGCTTTGAGGGCGGCAGCGAATTTCTCGATAGCACCATCATCGGAAGCATCAATGATTTCCAGTTTACGATCGGCCTGTTTCGGAGCCTTGCAATCAAGCACTTCCACCTTGTTGGCAAAACAGCCCTGAGCAGAAGCGACGTCCATGGGCTTTTTACCGGCAGCCAAAATATCCTTCATGCCGGGAATACGAGGCAGGGCGATATCGGGAGAAACCGCGACGATTGCGGGCAAAAAAACCTTGACAGATTCAACAACGTCTTCAAGCGTGCGCTCGACTTCAAGAAAATCTTCATGCGCGGTGATTTTGGTTGCAGCGTTAACCACCGGCAACCCCAACTTCGCTGCCAGCTGCACATCAACCTGCTGCGCATAGTTATCGGCAGAACCATCGCCGCACACGATGACGTCAAAGGCGCCGACTTTAGCCATCAGTTCCGCCAAAGCTTCTGCGGTCGCATGGGCATCCATGGCGGCGCAGGCATCATCGGCGGTCATATACAGTTCATCGATGCCGCGTGCGAGGATGTTCTTTTTGAGCTTCGAGTCATCGATACCAGCCGCACCGGCAGTTATGCCGACAACGGAAGAACCCTCCGCTGTTGCAGCCAACCGAACCGCAGCCTCCATGGCGTTTAAGTCGTACGTAGAAACGACATTGTGAGCCTTGGAAAAATCAAGGCTCCCGTCGCCTGATACCTGGATGTCCTGGTCGTCAGGGACAACCTTTAAAGAAACAACGATTTTCATCCTGTACCTTTCCCTTCTTGAATATACCTTTTGTATAGGTGCCTGTTTGTCGTAAAGCAAAGATGCAACACGCACATCCGCCACAAGCGAAGTACCGTCAGTGTGGCGTTCCCTCTCGTTTTTTCCATCGCAAAAATGCGACGAAACCCTCATTACTCAATTTTTAACGAGGGGCTATCAGGCATTTTACGTCGCATAACAGATTCATCTTTTCAGCGAACTTGTTTCAATCAACGATTTTCCCTTTGTTTCGGGAGCCATCGCGATCGAAAGCACCAGCCCGAAAATCACCAACCCCGCAGCAACCAGCATCGTCGGTCCGATTCCATAGGCTGCCAAAAATAACGGGGTAGCATACGTGGCGATAATCGTGCCAACACGCGAAATGGCGATGGCGACGCCCACGGCAGAGGCACGGACTTCTGTGGGAAAAAGCTCATTGGGATAGAGCCACTGCAAGATACCCGGACCCCCGCTGAAAAATGCATAGAGCCCGAACGCCGCGATGATAACCCATATCGGAGCGTCGGGGAAAAACCCAAGGATAAGCAATCCAACCGCCATCAGGGCAAGACTGCGGATGAGCAACGGACGGCGCCCCAAAGAAGTGAGCCAAAACATCGCAGGAATCGAACCGATCAGGAAAAATAGACTCACCACGCTTTCGCCCAAAATAGCTTCGCGCCCAACGCCGAGACCGAAAGCTGTCATGATCTGAGGGCCGAACGTATAGATGGCATACATGGGAACCACCTGGCACAAAATAAATATTCCCAAAAATATAATGCGCTTAAGGTATCCTTTTTTGAAAATCTTACCGAATTTCGTCTTCTCACCAGGCGCTTCCATCTCGATTTCAACATCATCGCCGAAGACGCGATGGGTGATTTCCTCGGCTTCAGCCGTGCGTCCCTTTTGAGCGAGCCACATCGGCGATTCGGGGATATCGTGACGGCCAATCAAAAGGAAGACACAGGGAACAACGGCACTGCCAAGCATCCACTGCCACCCGTTTTCCAATCCATAGAGCGCATATCCCACTCCAGCAGCCACCGTTGCGCCTAAATACCACGCCGCCGAAACCATGCCCATCGAAATAGCTCGATGTTTCTTGGGAGTGAACTCAGCAATGAGCGAGGTGGCTATAGGATAATCAGCCCCGATGAATACCCCGATGAAGAAACGGGCCAACACCAACTCCAAGGGATTAGAGCAAAAAACGCTTAGAAGCGAGAAGACGCCGATAGCGACAACATCGATGATGAACATCTTTTTGCGCCCGATGAGGTCGGTCAAATAGCCGCCCACTATGGTGCCCACGAAGATGCCCAGCAAAACAGCGGCTCCAATAGCCGCGCTCCATTCGCTGTTTAAATTGAACCGGGGAACGATTTGAGTGAGAGCTACCCCAATCAAAGAAAGCACGTAGCCATCGAGAAACGACCCGCCGCTTGAAAAGAAAGTGATCTTACGCAAAAACGGAGTCATGGCAACATCATCGAGCGTCTTTTTTAAAACGCGTTTTGATTTTTCCACAACCGCAGCATCTTTTATCGCTGCATCGAATACCTTGTTTTCACGAGGAGGACTAATTACTTTTGTGAACTTTTTCACATCTTCCATAGCTTTGACACCTTCCTTACTTTTCCTGCACATGCGCCCGCGGAGAGGTTGTACGTTCGCGCCAAAACCCCATCGCCGATGCATCAGGGGGGCGGGGAAGCCAAGGTACAACCAGCTTCCCTACCCCGAAAATCAGATAACGCTATCCGACTAGTCCCATTCGATGATGCCGTAGTTCAGATGGGGCTTAGCGCCGGTTTCTTTGTAATCTGCATCGACCAAGCGAAAACGGATTTCCTTTTCGCCGACCTTCCACATTTCGGTAGTCAACTTCGTGCCGGGGATCAACGGAGAAGTCACGCGAGTTTTGAAGCGCGTCATACGCTCGGGCTCACCGGGGAAATACGTGGCAATGGCATGACGCATGACCATACCGGCATAGCTGATGGCATGAGCGATAGGGCGATCCAGGCCAGTCTGCTCGGTATAGGACCAATCGATGTGCTGTTGATGCCAATCGCCCATGAGACGATAGATCAACGGCTGATTGAGGGGGAAGGTTTCATCAACGGTGGCATCGGCATCGCGTTCGGGAATCTCGACGATATCCTTGGGAGCCTTCTCTCCGCCCCAGCCGCCATCATAGATGCAGCAATCCCAGGTTTCAGTCGTGCACAGCAGCGTGCCATCCGAGCTGATGGAACGACCGGTCTGACACGAAAGGCTGCCACGCCCTTCGCCGCGATCATAGAGGGCATCTTGGGTAACGAACGTCTCAACGCGATCGGCCATCTTAAACGGTGCATGGAACTTGATTTCAAAGCCGTAATGCAACGAACCGGCATAGTTATAGCCGTAATCAAGCGTGGTGGTCATTTCCTCATTCACCGTCAGCGGCACGCCGAAGATGGGGAGCACTTTGAGATCGGGGTTGTGGGCATCTTTTTCATTGACATATTCCAGGTCGGTTTTGCCGTCAAAGGCAGCGCCGCAACCCAAGGCGCAAATCTCAAGATCCTTGAACGTGTACTCACGAATAAATGGTCCGAACTCTTTACCAACGATCTCTGTACTGATGGTCATAATGGTGTTCCTTTCCTTAGGTTTCTATGGTGGCCGAAGCCATCATCTATCCTTGACTGAAATGGCAAAGACACTGCCATCACCTGCGCTTACGCGCTTATTTCAGGAGCTTTTTTTCTATCTTCATGCTACAGGTGTGTGGAAAGCTATCCACGATCTCGACAAACGAAGGCACCTTGAACGCAGCCATGTGCTCTTCGCAATATGCCAACACTTCATCTACGGTGATATGCGCGCCGCAGACCGGCAGGATAAAAGCCTTAACGGCCTGGTCGCGCACGGGATCTGCCACGCCGATAACCGCCGCTTCGGCAATTTCCGGATGGGTGGTTAATACGTTTTCGAGTTCGGTTGTAGAGATGTTTTCGCCCGAGCGTTTGATCATGTTGACCTTGCGGTCAACGAAGTAAAACCACCCTTGCGCATCGACATACCCCTTATCGCCGGTATGCATCCAGCCTTCAGGGGTAATGGTACGAGCAGTTTCTTCGGGGTCTCGGTAGTATTCTTTCATGATGCTACGACCAACAACGCCGTGTATGACGATTTCCCCGATTACCCCTGGTTCAACTTCTTTTCCAGCGTCATCGACGATCTTCACCTCACACGATAGTCCCACTCTACCCACTGATGGCCACTTGCGCGCGCCGGTGGGCGGATCGGTCAAAACCCACACAAGAGATTCGGTCGATCCGTACGTATTCATGATCTGCGTGCCGAAACGTGTTTCAAAAGCACGCTTTTCCTTCTCGGCTAAGGGCATGAAATACAAAACCTCGCGAAGGCAATGATTTTTTTCCTCGGGATCTTCCGGCTGCATAAGCATGGTGCGTACCATCATCGCGACGCACTGCGTAACGGTTGCACGGTACTTTCGTATCTGCTGCCAGAATCGTTTGGCGCTATACTTCTCAATGACGATCAACGTGGCACCGGCGCACAGCACCGGCGTCATTGCGGCCAGTTGAAAATTCGAATGACACGCCGGCATCGTGGTGAGGAGACGATCTTTTGCCCCCAGCGACACTTCCCAATCGCCATAAACTCCGGTATAGAGCATATTGCAATGCGTAAGCACAACACCTTTAGGACGTGAAGTGGTGCCTGATGTGAAGATAATTTCTACCACGTCCCCAGAACACAGCGGACGACATTCTCTTAAAAGGGATGGCTGCTTCTGCTTCAAAGCCCCGAAATCCTCAATACCCGTCCGACCCGACTTCCCTCGGGCAAGCAATATCCCCTTGGGAAGAAAACCTTCACGCGTCGCGATAGACTGGTACAGCTCGAGGAATTCTGGCTCGATGATTGCCGTTGTCGCCTCGCACTTATCAAGCACATATTCGCATTCTTCCTGCAAATACTGTTCGTTCATCGGCACCATAACGGCTCCGATTTTGGCAAGACCAAAAAGGCACATCATAAACTCGGGAGAAGTGTGCAACTGAACGGCTACTTTTTCATCACGCTGGATGCCGCGCTCGAGAAAAAGGTTGGCTGTTTTATTGATTTCATCATTGAACTGCTTATAGGTGAATTCGCAGACCGAACCCTGACGACCCTGAAAGATAAGGAACGTCTCGTTGCCGTGCGCGGTCGCAAGACCGTCCCACAGACTTCGCAACGTTTCATTTCCCACAATATCGGTCATCAGACAAACCTCCTTAAAAAAATTTCATCCGCCATACGGCACTTCGACGCGTGGAGCTTTCAGCGGATGCACCGTTAAACGCCGCATCCGCTTCCCGCAAGCTACTCTCCGAGCTTCACAATGCCTTGATCGGCAAGATCTTTAACCTGCTCGGCGGTATAGCCGAGCTTGGTTAAGACATCTGCGGTGTCGCCGCCTTGATTCGGCATTGGACGCCACACCTGACCAGGATTGTTTTTAAATTTCGGAAACACATTGAGGCCCTTGAACGTATCACCATCGGCAGTTTCCCATTCAAGCCACACGTTGCGCGCCTTGAGATGCTCTTCTTCCACCAAATCGGGAATGTCCATAACAACCTGAGCAGCAATGCGATGCGCAGCGAAGTCTTCTTCGATTTCGTGCTTGCCGTGCGTCAGGCAATAGGCATCAAGTGCTGCTTCGATCTCGGGCGCATGCACACCGGAAAGCCACAGGCCGGAAGTGTCTTCAGGAATTTCTTCAGTGCCCCACAAATGGCCGAGACCGATAGTTTCAAGCAGGTATTTGTTCTGATCGACGCCGTACAAGCACAGACCCACGAACCCGTCATTGCACTGATATTCACCGATGCCGCACAGGTTTTGATTACGCGCACCGGGACGGGGCCATAAAATGCCCTCATTGAGGTAATCGACCAGGTAGTATTGGCCGATAGCCAACATGGTTTCAAACATGGCCAAGTCAATGCTTTCACCCTTGCCGGTTTTTTCAGCCTTGTACAAGGCACCGAGCGCAGAGCTTGCGATCATGAGCGTATTGAAATAATCGCCCGCATATGGTCCGGGATTCATCGGCTGATCCTGGGTGCCGTTTTGGCTCATGTAACCGCTGTAGGCCATAACGGTGAGATCATAGGCGGCGCGCTTGACCATGGAGGGCTCGCCCTCTTGGCCGAAACCGGAAACATGCACGATAACCAGCTTGGGATTGCGCTCCCACAAGGCCTCATCGGTCACACCATGGCGGGCATAGGTGCCCCCCTTGCTGGCTTCGATGAAGATGTCGGCATCCTCGATCATTTTGAAGAGGATTTCCTTGCCTTCATCGGAAAAGTAGTTCAACGCGATGGAACGCTGATTGCGGCGTTCGGCCTGCTTGATATAGGCCGTATCGCGGATAGTATCGCCAGCACCGGTGTTTTCAATCCAGGTAACATCGGCACCCCAGTCGGCCATCAAATCGGCTGCCTTGGGAGCAGCAAGCTCCACAGCGGAATAGACGACTTTAACCCCATCGAGAACACCAAAGGAAGGTTTGTTTGTTTCGATTGCCATATGTAAGTCTCCTTTTCTTCAGGGACGGTTTTGCACACCCGCCCCTTTCGGTTTCAGTAAAACAATCGGTAAAGTGGCCTAGCGATACTGCTTCAGAATGCCCTTGGCAACCGTGAGAACCATCATTTCGTCAGTGCCACCGGAAACGCGATCGACACGCAAGTCGCGCCAGATGCGCTGAACGCGATGGTCGCCCACAACGGCAACGCCGGCCATGATCTGCATAGCATCGTCCACTACTTCAAAAGCGGCATTGGCACAATAAAACTTGCACATGGCGGACTGAGCGGATGTCATCGTGCCCTGGTCATAGCACCAAGCCGTTTCATAAAGCATGTTCTTCATGGCGTCGATCTTGATGGCCATGTTGCAGATTTTCAGCTGATTGAGCTGGAAACGACCGAGAGTCTTGCCGAACTGCTCACGCTTATTGGCGTATTTGGCAGCATCTTCAAACGCGCACAAAGCGGTACCGTAATCGCAGGCACCCACCAAGAAACGCTCAAAATCGAAGTCGCCGATGCCACGACGGAAGCCGTTGCCTTCAGTGCCGAAGATATCTTTTTCTTCCAGTTCAACTTCGTCGAGATATACCTCACAGCAGCTGTCCATGCGCAAACCGAGCTTTTCGAGACGCTCAAGCTTCACGCCGGGAAGCTTCATATCCACAAAGAATTCCGTGAACGTGTCGGGGTTTTCGGAGTCGCGGGCCATAATGACCAGGTAAGCGACGCCAGCAGAACTGGTGATGAACGTTTTGTGGCCATTGAGATAAATTTTGCCATCGCGACGCGTATAGTTCGTGGTCAAACTACCCACATCAGAACCGGCACCCGGCTCGGTGCAGGCGGAATTCCAGATTTGCTTGCCGGTGCCCAGATATGCCATAACCTTGTCGATCTGCTCTTGGGTACCTTCACGCAAGATAGTTTCGAAACCGGGAAGCTGATAGAGCACGTAGGTCGGCGCACCATGGCGACCGAGCTCTTCGTATGCCGCCATAAGCGTCACAACGCCCAAGTTCAGGCCACCCTGTTCTTCGGGAAGCATAATCTGATCGAAGCCAAGTTCACACAGCGCATGCGCCCAGCGCTCGGGATACTCATGCTTTTCATCGCATTCGACGAAATAGGTTTCCCAGTTTTCGCTTTCCATAAGGTCGCGGATACTTGATACAAATAATTCCTGATCCTCGCTCAAGCTGAAATCCATAATGATTCCCTTCTTTTCTTTTACTGTTCAATGCGCTCCTGCGGAGTCGCACGTTACTACCGATAGAAATTTTTACGCATACTACCGATGCTCTCGATAAAACGTTGCGCCGTGCTCAAGAGCATCACAGGCTTGATCCAACATGCGGGAATGATGCAAGAAAGCGTGGATAACGCCCTCGAACATTTCAAATCGATACGGAATGCCATACTCTTCACAGATAGCGGCAAGGGTGATGCTGTCGTCTTTCAGCGGGTCGAATTCGGCGGCAGCGATATAGCAAGCCGGCATATTCTGCGTTAAATCGGCAGACAAACAATTGGCATACGGAGAATCCGCATCCTCGGGCGCGGATAAATAGCATCCCATGTAGTAATCCCAATCAGCCTTTGTAAGCCCATCCCACTCTCCCCCTAAAAGGCGCATCGAAGAGGAGTCTTTCAAGCCGAACCAGCCGTAGTACATGATGAGCGATTTTATAAAAGAACTGTCTTTCTTTTCGTCCCTCAGGTACAAGGTTGAAGCAAGGCTTAAATGAGCACCACCCGAATCCCCCGCAAAGGAAAGATGGTTACCATCGATGCCCTGTGCCGCACCGTTTTCATGCAAGTAAGTAGCGACCGTCGCACATTCGATGACTGCGCTGGGGAATTTGTGCTCGGGCGCCAAACGATAGTCAACCCCGACCACAACCGCGCCGGTTTTTTCAGCAAGAATACGCATGATGCGATCGTGGGTATCGAGGTTGCCCACCACGAAACCACCGCCGTGAATATAGATGATGCACGGCAGATTGGCTTCATCGCTGGGCGCGTAATAGCGCACGGGGATATCCCCATAAGGACCGGAAACCACCTCGTCATGCGTTGCATGAAGCACCGGACCGCCTTCGTTCCAAAACACGCGCTCCTTGATATAGTTGGTGCGCATCTCGTCGAATCCCACATCGGTAGCAAATGCGTTTGCTGCCAGTTCGTTTTGTTTGGCGAGCACAGCCGTCATCTGCGGAGTCAAGCGTGATAAAACATCGAGTTTGTTCATATTCACCTCTCACCCTATCCCTTCTTTTCAACACCCCGTGGCAACGATTCGCCTGTCGCCACGGGAAACCACTTCAGTACCGAACTCTGGATCGATATGCTCTATGCGATCGTGCCGGCAGCTTCTGCTTCTTCATTGACTTTGCCCAAAGCAGCGGCAGCTTCAGCTTCGGCAATCGCCTCAAGCTTTGCGTTGTTCTTTTTGACGTAGAACTTCAAACCGAGGGAAATCAAGGCGGCGATTACAGCAGCACCGGCCATGATGGTGAATATCTCAGGGTAAGCAGCGGCACCCTTTTCGTCGATGATGGCGCCAAACCATGCGCTCGAGAAGGTGTCGGGCATAAATCCGATGACGGATACGATACCGGTGGCAGCACCGAAGATGGTCAGGGGCACCTTTCCTTCAGTAAGCTGCGAGGAAACGATGCCGAACACGCCGTTTGCCACAAAACCCAGCAACACGATGATGGCGGCGGCAACGACGACCATACCGCCTTCCGTCGGGAGGACACCGAAGGCAACCAAACCGATAGCGCAGATGATCGAACCAACGGCGATAGTGATAGCGGGAGATTTCACTTTGCCGGCGATTGCGCCGAAGATAGGACCGGAGATAAGCGTGATGCCGTAGGTACGAATAACGCTTACCGCAGAAACGATAACGAGCGGAGCCGCGAATACTTCAGTGAGATACGGGGTGGTATAGGTAACACCCGTGTAAAAGAAGTACACGAAGAACATGGAGGCAGCGGCCATCCACACAACCGGGGTCTTCAAGGAAGTGACGAATTCGTTCAAGTTGAAAGAGCTGCCATCATTCTTGATTTCACCTTCGAACTTCGGAATGAAGAGAAAGGACAAAATACCCAGCAGCAAAATCATTGAACCGAGGAACACGAGCAGGACGGTAACGGCCGAACCCATGTTATCGGCAAGTGCACTGACGATTGCCAAATTGATGAAACCGACGATAAGTCCACCAGCGCCATAGATGCCATAGCTCATACCGATGTTCTTCGGGTACTCTTCTTCGGTCGAAATCAAACGAACGAGCTTGAAGCGCACGCCCCACCAAATGAGAATGGAAGTGATGCCCATGCCAACGAAGACAGCGAGCAAAACTTCGTATGACGGCAAAGCCGCGTATACGAAAGTTAGAAGAGCCGTGCCCACAAAGCCAACCCAGGAAAGGGTACGGCAGCGAATTTTATCCGCCAAGATGCCTGCAGGTACATAGCAGATCATCGCGGTGACCGCATAAGCGGAAAGCAGAGCACCCAGTTCCATGTTCGTGCAACCGAGAGCTTGCATCAACGGATCGTAAAAAACGCCTTTAAGATAAGCCGGTGCATAAATAGTGGAACTACCAACGCTGACGAGGATGAGAATGAATATCCTGTGCAGCTTCCCTAGATCGCTGACCTTCTTTTCGCCCTTCAAGATATTCATCATAGTGACCCCTCCTTTTTCAACATGCATACACTCATTTATTCTCCTTTTCTCAGATAACGGCTTCTTCCGTAACCGGCTCTCTCCCTGCGAAGAGCCAACTGAAGATGCCTGCATTGTGCGCGGCGAACGGTCGTTTTTGCATCGCGAAATAACAGTGAACCCGCGATTACTTACTTTCTTGCGAGGGCACCGCTTAGTTTTTAGTGATATATTCACGGCATCACTAAAAGCACCGAATCCTTCTTATCAATCACACAGATCAATGTTTCTTTGTTTTCGCCAGATATAGGCGTGGCGAAAACAAAGAAACAAACCGTTTCATCGATCAAGCTGCTGCCGCTCCCTGGCAATCTGCACATAAGCAAAAGAATGGATGCTCACAATGAAACAGTTTGGAAAAAAACTTACCGATGGTCCCCGGGGCATTGTCCATAAACACCCTTCGTTTAAATACTTAGGATTTGCCCTGATTTTGGGATGGCACTATTCGCTTTGGTTTGTCCCCCACGTGTTCGCACACGCTCCCCTTCTAGCAGAAACCATCACGTTTTCCTGGCTCATCTGCTTGGGAGCTTCGGTGGCGGCGCTTTTCTTAATCCCTATCGCACTGGGAAGAAATCGGCAACTGTCTCAATTCCGCTGGCTTTTATGGGCAGCGCCTATCACTGCCTGTTTAGGGTCGCTGGGATTGACTCTGCTTTCTGCAAGCATCGCCTTTCCCCCCTTATCCTTCGCCTTTGCGACTCTTTTGGGAATCACGGGATCCGTACTCTGGATTTTATGGGGGGAGCATTACGCCTGCGTGAAAGCGAACTTCTCCATGAGCCACATCGGCCCCGTTTTCGGATCAATACTGTTGGGGTCATTGGCTATTGCGGGGGTATTGCCCGTCTATTTCTCGGCCGTTTTCGTATCATTGCTGCCCATCGTATCCGGAATCTTCCTTTTAAGCGAAAGCAGCAATGATGCTTCGCGTTCGTTTCCTCCCCTGCTGCCCAAAAGCGCAAATAAGGAAGGGTTGCGAAACGTCGGAGTCGTGTCCTCCATATCGCTTATCGCAGCGGCCGCGTGTTACTTTCTTGTGGCCATCATCCCCTGGGAAACGCTTCCCACAACCGATACCAGCTTTACCTTCGGTGTTATCGGTGGCGCATTTTTAATGCTTGCCATCTCCATCGTATGCATCGCTTCGAAAGATAAGATCGATATATTCAAGATGCTACCCTGGTTGCTCGTTTTCGTGGTGGTAGCCTTCGCTCTGTTTTTAGCCGACAATTTGTTTTTCTTTTCAGCCTTCATCCTGGCGCTTGCCATATCGTCAATTTTCGAAGTGTTGCTGGTGATGTATTTCGGCATTCTTACCTCTAAGGGCTACGTAGCGCCCGCGGTTGCCTTCGGATTTTCTGGCGGATGCATTCGGGGAGGCATCGCCCTTGGCAACGCGCTCGCCATCATCTATGAGCATAATCCCGATTTTGCGGCAGCTTTTACCCCCGAAACCGCGCTGGCCTTTATCTGCATCATCGCGGTGCTCATCATTCCCCTCGTGCGCCAGGAATACAGCATCGCCACCCTCACTTCAGCACCACCCGAAACATCGAGTCTCGACAAAACATGCTTGGAGGTTGCTGAGGAATTCAAGCTTTCTGGCCGAGAAACCGAAATCCTTACGCTGCTAGCGCACGGCTATTCAACCGACGGCATAGCCAAGAAGCTTGTCATTTCCCCCTATACTGTCAACACCCACATACGCCACACCTATGACAAAATGCAGATACACAAACGATCTGATTTACTCAACTACATCAATATGCAGCGATCTGATTACTAGCCAGGGGCACGGCACGGAGTTTTCTTTAGGCATACATGCGGGAGTGGCTGCGCAACCCAAGCCATAGATACCCGTATTGCAAAGAAGCCACCTAGGTGGCTTCTTTGCAATACCCACAAATTGAATCATTTGGGTGATAAAATCTTCCTTTGCTTGATTAGTGATTCCCCCATTAAATGCAAAATGGGGAGTTTTCCCTTCATGAAAGCTCTTTTTGGGGGTATTCGATAGACGGTATCTATCGAATACCCCCAAAACCTCCCCGTAAGACAATTAGACGGCGGCAGCGCCGCAGTGCAGAATGGGGACATGCGATGGTGATTGACCATCAACTGGAAAGCTCAACACCTTATGAAGGGGGTCCCTATGAGCAAATTGTCACAAGAACAGTTTGAAGCGTATCTAAAACAGATTCGCGCATTGGCCGAAGGTCCGTTGGAAGAAATGCAGCCCGAGATCGAAGTCACCAACAAATTCCCGCAAGAGTTTTACGATCTAGCCATCAAAAACGACCTATACCGCTTTGCGTTACCCGGTCAATACGGCGGCTGGGATTGCAGCGAACTTGAAATTTTAAAGGTTCAGGAAGAATTTTCTCGCGGACCGGGCGGCATGCGTATGCACCTGCATTATGCTGCCGATCTGAACTGGCGCATTTTAGACGATTACGGTTCAGCAGATCTTAAAGCCCAGTATATGGACAAATTCCAGGACAAAACCATCTTCACGTGCTTTGCCTTAACTGAGCAGACTGGTGGAACCGGTGCCGACATTCACACCACCGCCGTCAAAGATGCCGATGGCAACTACGTACTCAACGGTGAAAAATGGCTCATTTCGCATACTGACTGCTGCGAGTTTGCTTACGTCATTGCCGTAACCGATCCTGATGACCCCAAAGATAGCCGCCTTTCCGCCTTCTTCGTTCCCGTTGACACCATTGGCTACGAAACTACCCCTATGCCCCACATGATGGGTGCGCGCGGCGCTGCTCACACCGGCTTGAAATTCACCAACATGAAACTTGACAAGAAATATCTGTTGGGTGAAGAAGGTCAAGGCATGGAAATCGCCATTCACTCTCTTTCTGTTTCTCGCGCTCACATTGCCGCTTCCAACCTGGGTATGGCTCAACGTATGTTGGAAATGAGCCTCGCTCGCGCCAACGACCGTATCACGTTTGGTAAGCCTATCGCCAACCGGCAGATGATCAAAACCCTTATTGCCAACATGCAAATGTACATCCATGCACTGCGCACCATGGTCTACGATTTTGCTCGCGACTACGATGTCGACCCTTCCGGTGCTTACATCGAGGAAAAAGCTTCTATGTGCAAACTGTTCTCAATCGATACCGTGCGTTTGGTTTCCGATGGCATGCTGGAGATTTTCGGTGGCGACGGCTACTTCGAAGATTGCCCCTACGGTCCGGTCGAACGCATGTATCGCGATTGTCGCGCGATGTGGCTTGAAGAAGGCGCACCAAACGTCCAGCGTATTACGATCGCGCGTAACTGCCAAAAATTTGGTGGCGTGGTCACTTACCAGGACTAACCCTTACACTCTCGCACGAGAGCAAACTCTCAAATTAAATATAAGGGTTGTCCGCCAATGTGTGGATAGCCCTTTTCTCTTTTCTCATACCAACGACCAAGCTTCACGGGAGGCTTTTCATGAAACCATTAGAAGGTATCAAAGTAGTAGATTTGACCAGCTATCTTGCCGCCCCCACCACCGGGCGCGTGCTTGCCGAATGGGGTGCCGATGTTGTTAAGGTGGAATCATTTGGTGGCGACCCGGCACGCAGGCAGGGTGGCGTATTTAACATGCCATTTTCCGACGACGAAAACCTTGCCTTTGATTTTGCGAACTTCAATAAGAAATTTATGACGCTCAACTTAAAAAGCGACACCGGCATCGAAGTGTTTATGAAGCTTTTAGCCGAAGCTGATGTGTTTTTGACAAGCAACCGCACCAAATCGCTTATAAAGATGGGACTTGACTACGAAACCCTGCACGCAAAATTCCCTAAACTGGTGTACGCCCAGGTAACGGGCTATGGCGACAAGGGTGCGGAAAAGGACGCAGCTGGCTTTGATGTCACGTGCTACATGGCGCGTGGTGGCGTGTTTGGCACAACCGTCAACCGCGGCGATGCTCCACTTATCCCCACAAACGGCTTGGGCGATTTCGGCGTTTCTATGTTTCTTGCCTCCGGTATAGCAGCAGCACTGTTCAACCGCACCCGCACCAACACCGGCGATCGCGTGGCCATTCCCCTGCAACATGCAGGCCTCTACACTCTTTCCACTGGCATCATTTCAGCGCAATACGGCAACGAATACCCCAAAAACCGTCGCGAGGTTCCCAATCCCTTCAATGACATGTTCTGCTGCTCTGACGGCAAGTGGGTCTGTGTGTGCCTACCTGAATACGATCGCGACTTCGACAAAATGTGCCGCGTACTCGACATTGATAAGACCACGTTTATGGCCATCGACCCAGAGGTAAATATCTGCGCCAAAGTGAACGAGAAAGCGCTTAACACCCAGGTGGTTGATTTACTTGATGCTGCATTTGCTCGCTTCACGCAACCTGAAATCTTGGCTAACTTCAAAAATAACGATATGCCCTGCGAACCAGCAGCCACACCCACCGACATCTATGAAGATCAAAATTGCTGGGATAACGATATGTTAGTCAAGATTGATTATCCCTCCGGGCAACGCATTATGGCAACAAATCCCGTGCACTTCGATTCGTTGGAGGTACCCACCTACACCAATCATGGCAACATGGGTGCGCAAACGATTGAAATCATGCGCGATTTAGGCTACACCCAAGCACAAATTGACACTGCGCTAGCACAAGGAGATGTGCGCGGCGACACTTCTCTGTTTGCATAACATCTGCCCGATCCGGCACACCTGCGCCAAGGCCTAAACCAACGAAGGTACCTTGGCGCAGGTAACCTGCAACGGTGATCGACAAAGGAGTTCAGAGGATGATTGCCACCCCGTACAGCAACGAAGAGCGCAAACGCTCCTATTACGCCCAAGGGTTTTGGACGCACGACACCATCAACGATATCTGGAACAGCCAAGTAGCATGCCACCCCCAGCGCACTTATGTAATCGATGATCAGGGACAACGCCTCACTTATGCGCAAGTGGATGCCCGTGGTGCGCGCTTGGCGTCCTGGCTGCTCGAAGTGGGCGTTACGCCAGGTGCAGTGGTCACGTTTCAGGTGCCCATTTGGTCTGAATTTGCGGTCGTTTTTGTAGCCTGCTTAAAAGTTGGTGCCGTCATGCACCCGATTTCACTACGATTCAACGGTGAAGACGTTGTCTATGCCGTTAATTTAGTGGAAAGCGCCGCATTCCTCTGTCCCAAAACGTTTCACGGAATCGATTACGAAGCGCAAGTTTGTGCCGTGGCCGAACGCATACCCAGCGTGGGCGGCATTGCAGTAATAGAACATGGCACGCCGCTGACAAGCAATCTGCCGCGCTACGAGGATATTCTTGCTCACTACCCCGCCCACACCCACGCGCCAGCACAGGTAAGTGCTGACGATGTGGCACTGATTCTTTCTACCTCAGGCACAACGGGCAAGCCAAAGGCAGCACTGCTTACCCATAACAATCTGCTGTTTTCCGAGCGTCAATTTACCAAAGAACTTGAGTTGGATGAAAACGATATCATGTTTATGCCAGCCCCCTTAAACCATGCCACCGGCTTCAACCACGGATTGCTTTCACCCTTGATTCTGGGCGGCACCACCGTGTTGCAGCAAGATTTTTGCGCCAAAACAGCCATAGATCTGATGAACCGCGAAGGCGTTACCTGGTCGATGGGTGCAACGCCGCTGATCTACGACCTGTTGTGCGCTGCGGAAGCAGGTGCGGGAACGCCCCAAACACTACGCTTCTATCTATGCGGTGGCGCGCCTGTACCCGGGTCGATGGTACACCGCGCGCGCACCCACGGCATAGTATTGTGCGAAGTCTATGGATCAACGGAAAGCTGCCCCCATATATTTGTGCCCCCCGCCTATGCACTGGGATGGAATGGAAGGTTTTCTGGCCGACCGTTTGAGGGCATCGAAGTGCGCGTGGTCGATGAACAGGGGAAAGATGTACCACCCGGAGTGCAAGGAGAAGAAATATCGCGCGGACCAAACGTGTTTGTTGGTTACCTAAAAGGAGCAGAAGCCACCGCCAAGGCTCTGGATAGCGACGGCTGGTTTTTCAGTGGTGACCTTTGCACCCAAGACGAACGCGGTCGCATCCGCATCTGTGGGCGCAAAAAGGAAATTATCATCCGCGGAGGTGAAAATATTTCCACACGCGAAGTAAGTGAAGCCGTTATGGGCTGCCCCGGCATAACCGACCAGGCCACCATTGGCCTTCCCGACGTGCGCCTGGGCGAACGTATCTGTCTCTACGCCGTAGCTACTGGAGAAAAGTGTCCTTCCCTAGAAGATATTCTTGCCTATTTACAGCACAAGAACGTACCTAAACGTCTATGGCCCGAGCACGTGGAATATATCGATGCCATTCCGCGTACCGAGAGCGGTAAAATCAAGTGCAATGATCTCTTCAACGATTTGAAGCGCCGCATCAACATTACCGCAACCCCACTAAAAACTCCCTGCCAGGAGGAAATATGACCCAGCAAACCTACAGCGCCACACGTACAAAAGCTACATGGAAACCACGGGTCACCGAAAGCGATCTGCCCTTTTTTTACTGCAGAACCTGCGGGGCTATACATATGGGTCTAAGCGCAGGTGCGCCCGCCACGTTTTGCGGCACGGGACGTTCTCTGGTGGCCGAACTGCCCTACGCCGCCTTTACCCCCGTCGACCCCACCCTTATGCCATTAAATATCAATGCTGCCAGCATGGCTATGCTTCCAGCCACCGAAGCTGCTATGCAACCTGCCCCCACCTGTTGCGGAATCACCACACAACACCTGCGCGTGACAGAAGCAGAAAAGTTGCCTGCGAACATCAAACTTGATTACCGAATAATCGGCGGCTTCAACAATAACGCAATCACGGTTTCCTGGGAAATTGAAGATGCACTCTATACCCTACACTGGATAGCGCTCAAAACGTTTACGGGCATGCAAATGAAATACTTACTACCCCATAAGAAACCACCCGTCATATTTGCGTTAGCCGATGAGGATGCCTATGCCTACTGCGGCGAAGATCCTTGTCTGGAATGCGTATTTATGTGTAAACGTGGCTTTGTGATCTATGCCTTTATCGAAGGCTTCGGCCTAGTGCGCCTACCCCTCACCCGCATGGTGGCTACCGGTGCTTCTTCTTAATCTTGCGTCATGCGCGGAATCGCGTTTTTAGGTGGGACAAAATTGGCAGTGAATTCAAGGAAGCTTTCCACGGCGCGGTTTCTGAACTTATCGCGCTTGTATGTCATATAGATACGATGGAAATCTTTCGGTACATCCTCAAGAGGCAGCACAGCCAAATCGGGAAACGACTTAAGCCCGATCGAGAGCGTCATCAGGCCACAAGCACGCGTATCGGCCAACACCATGCCACCCAACGTGATTTCATCTTCAAAATCCTGCACGGCACACAGATCATATTCTGCCAACAAATCAGCCACTTCTTCACCTATGGGGGTTCCACGGCGATACGTATAAATCACATGCCCACGCAAATCTTCCAGCGAAAGCGATTTACGGGAAGCAAGTGGGTTATCCTTTGTCATGCCCACTACCAGTTCATGAGAAACCACGTGCTCAAAGCACAGGTTTGGTTTGTCGGGCGGCCGCGCCACGAACACCAGATCATATTCGTCTCGCTCCAACCCATCTATCAGCGGCAGCGAAAATCCCTGAAATAGGTTAAACTTCACCGCCGTGCCATATTCTTCGTGGTAAGCGCGTATTAGCGCGGGGAGATAATCGCCCTGCACGGTATAGATGGCACCGATATCAATGCATCCTGTCAGTTTGGAATTGTATTCTTTAGCAAGATCGATGCCTTTGTCAATCTCTTGCAAGCCCCGCTTGACGTATTCGTTGAATTCCTTGCCAAATGCACTTAACTTAACGCGGCGCCCCGCACGCTCAAACAGGGGCACACCTAGCTCGCTTTCCAATGATTTGATGGCATGGGTAAGCGAGGGCTGCGTGATATAGAGCTCCTTGGCCGCATTGGCATAATGCTCAAGTTCGGCCAGTTTCTTGAAGTAGTACAACTGCGAAAGATTCATGGGGCAACACAGCTCCTATCCGATTGCAGTACAGATTGAACCTCGTTGCCTTCCCATTCTAGCAGCATACGACGCACTGCCCCCATAATCGATTTCCCAACACGCATCCACCTTACCTAAATGCGATTGGTTTTTCCTTAACCTCAGCGCAAAAAAACTTAGACGTGCCGGCAAAGACCTTAATGTCTTATAAAACAGGTTCCGCAATGCCCGAAACACCCACCGGAGAATCGATCTCAACCCCCTCTGTCTCCCTTTGCTGTCGATACGCCTTCATGCCACTTCGCAGCGAATATAAAGCAAGAACGACAATACAGACAACAAGGCCAAGCGCAAGCGTAAACACCATCGGGAAGCCCAGGTTATCAGCAACCCAAGCCCACATAACCGCCGCGAACGCACCGCAAAGGTTGACCATTACCTGAACGCGAGAGTAAATCTTGTCATAATCTTTCATACCAAAAATAATACGTACAAGATAAGGCATGATAACTGTAACGCTCGCATAGAAAAACCCGAATATCAAACCTCCGCCAAACAAAATAGGTAGCGAAGCGAGCGTGGCTGATTGCCAACACGCAGTAATACCCACAACCCCACAGAGACACGAGAAGAGCAACGCTCCCTTAATCGTCCGTGACTCTATAGCGCCAATAATGACCTTACCCCCTGCCTGACCAGCCATAGTGAAGGATTCGAGCGTACCGGTAAGGCCCAAGAGCGCAACAATCGGCATACCAAAGTTATCCGTTGATAAAAATACAACATATTTTGGAAAAAATTGAGCCATGATGCTGACTATGTTGAATAAACCGCCACACAAACATATCGTATAGAAAAAGGGTTTATGCATGGCTTCCCGTGCCGTAAGCCCCGTGAGGTGGGGTGCAAGCTTACCATCGTGCTCTTCGGCATCGGCGGCCGTCGCACCATAGGGCAAAAGCCCCTTATCTTCAGGAAAATTACGAATGCAAAGCAGAGTAAACGGAATGCTAAGCACTAAGGCGCAAATACCAAAAACAAGATAGGTCATCCGCCAGTTAGAAAGATCATGACCGATAATGGTTTGCCCAAACAGGTTGAATACAACACCGCCGATACCGGTAAATGCCATACATAACCCAATGCAAAAGCCTGCTTTTTCCTTAAACCAACGATTGATCAGCACGGGCACCAAAAGCCAAAGGTTGCATATCTCACCCAACCCAATAAGAACGCCAGAAAGCCACCACTGCCACACCTGAGTATAGGTGCTCATTAAAACGATCCCCGTACCAACCGAAAGAGAACAGAGCGTTGCAATAATGCGAACGTCAAACTTCTCAAGAAGCGTACCCATGATAGGAGACATCGCCATCATGGTAAGGTAGATAATCGTCATGTAAAGAGTCAACTCAGCTGTTGCCACACCAAGATAGGCACATACCGGCGCATAAAAAATACCAGGGCAACTAAAAACGATGGCGGCAGGACCGAAGCAAAGTAAAATCCCCGTCAGAACAACCAACCGATGGGACCAAGTAATCCCCTGAACACTTTTCGCTTGAACAGTCATTGCATTCCCCCGTACCCCACAGTATGAAAAATGGTTAAGAATGATCAGATGATTTGCCTTGCATAATATGCTATAGGTTAAAAAAGGTTAAATACATGGTTATATTTTCAAAATTGACGGTATTTTAGATATAGTTTCTCACTTTTGCAAAGAAAAACGGAACACGCCATAACGGTGCATTCCGTTTTCGTTTCACATTCCATAAGATGCTAGTCGCGGACAACAAATGTTGCGACCTAGTGAAAACGGCAAAGTAGCGCAGAACTTATTCGGTCCACTGTGCCTTAATTTTCTTAGCATTTGCAAAGGCATATAAGCCAAGGGAAACCACAACAACCTGCATAACCAAGCCAAAGATAAACACGCTGGTATAACCGAAGTTAGAACCCAAGAACGCCCAGATAGTGGCGCCGAAGGCACCCATAAGATTGACAAATACCGAAACGCGCGAATAGATTTCAGGATACTCGCGCGTTCCGAAAATCTGACGAACCACAATGGGGCACAACACAACAGCGCTTGCAAAAAAGAAACCATACACACAGGCGCCGGCATAGAGCAGGAATTCTTGTTGAGCGCCAAGCCACACCAGCAGAATACCCGCAACACCAGCAACAAAGGCAGCAATCATCGTCGTACGAGCATTCTTATCCGCAAAACCACCCATAGCAACCTTAGAGATAGCCTGAGCAATCATCACCGCAACGGACATGATACCGCCCACAACAGCCACATCATAGGCTACAGTACCAGCAGCGCCCAGTGATTTCATATAGGAAGGGAACTGCGGGGCAATGATGGTGAGAAAGTTAATCAAGCCCGCATAGATAAACACGGCGTAAAAAACGGGGCTTTTCATGGCTAATGCCGAAGAGAGTCCTTTTGCCTTTTCAACCGTACCGTCTTCAGCGATTTCAGCACCATAGGGCTGCAGACCGCATTCTTCAGGGGTGGAGCGGATGCAGAACAGCGTAAACGGAAGAGAGGTTACCAGCGCGATGACGCCCCAAATAAGATAGATTGTCTGGTAGGGGGTGCCGCTAGTGTTAAGCGCAGTGAAAAGTGAATTCCAAATGGCACCACCCACACCGGTCATAGCCATGCAGATACCGATAAAGAAACCGGCACTTTTCTTAAACCAGCGATTGAGCAGTGTGGGAATGGCAAGCCACAAAATGGAAATTTCACCCAAGCCTAACAGAACACCCGAAATGTAGAACTGCCAGATTTCGGTGTAAACACTCATCAAAAGGAACCCGCAGCCAACCAGTGCTGCAGAAACACTTAAGATCAGACGAATGTCCATCTTCTGGATCAGCTTGCCCGCAAGGGGCGAAGCAACGGTCATGGTCAGATACAAAACGGTGATATAGAGCGCGAATGGTGCCGTATTCACCTTACCATCGGCAGTAAGCTGTCCCATGGCCTCAGAAACAACCGGCTGGAAGTTTGTCCACGTCGAAAACGTGAGCGCTGAACAACCAAATGTCAACATGATTCCGGTGATGATAAGCAGAACGTGCCGGGTGCTCATCTTGCCCTTTTTTTCTGTTGTACTCAATGTAATCCTCCTTGTTTGTTCGCTCGCTTTTTGCCTCAGAATTCTAAAATTTACCGAGACGCAAAAAATCGAACGACCTCCATTAAGAAAATCGCACTAAGAACAAACTCTCACAAAGCATAATCCTCCCAATCACCACAGAAAAGCACCATCAATTTTGCGAATCTGGGTAAAATAAGGAAGGAATTGCTATTCTTGATATTTCTTCATGATGAGCGGAGCGGCGATGTAGACCATGATTTGGTCAGTGCCTTCTGCAATTTGGAAGCCACGGCAATCCTGCCAAATAGAGGAAACACGCTCGTTGCGGGTGTATCCCCTCCCGCCCAAAATTTGCAACGCATCGCTTGCCACTTCAGTGGCGGCTGCAGGCACGTAGCGTTTCATACAAGCGATGCCCAAACGGTTTTGCACTCCGCCCTCAAGAATACAAGCATTTTTATATACGGAGTTACGCATGTTTTCTAGCTTGATCTCCATATCGGTCAACATCTGTTCGATTTGCTGAAAATCGGCAATGCGCACGCCAAAAGCCGAACGTTTCGCCGCGTAGGCCACTGCATCTTCCATGGCAGCCTGGGCCAGTCCTAAAGCCGTGGCACACGAGAACAGACGCCCCAACTCAAAGAAGCGAAATAACTGCGGAAAACCACTCTGTGTGCCATGAAGGCGATAAGATTCTTCAAGGATCACATTGTCGAAGTGAACATCTGAAAACGGAAGAATGGACTGACCGATCTTCATGATGGGATACACCGAAATGCCCGGCACATCGTGGGGTACAAGCCACAGCGAAAGCGGTGGATAAGGTTTCGTATCCAGAGTGCCCTCAAATTGCGCACTTTCCCCAGCTTGGTTTGCGATGACTTCTTGTGCATCTTTGTCCTGTGCGGCCACCAAAATATAGGGAGCATATTCACCGTTGTTGACAAACGTCTTACGTCCGTTAAGTAGGCAGGTCCCTCCCACTGTGTGCGTTTCCGTGTGCATATTCATGGTATCAGAACCCGCTTCGGGTTCTGATATGGCCAAAGCAAACGCTAGGCGTCCATGAGTTTGATACCCTTCGCGGACAAAGGCAAACTGATCGGTTGCCGCAAATGCTTCCATAATTTGTAGGTTGAGAAAATCATTAGAAAACGGCAACGTCGCACCCGCAACCCGCGCCAACTCTTCTAAAACGAGAACTTGGGCAAATAAATCATAATCCGTGTGATTGCGACGATGAATAACACTAAACCCATTAAAATCAAGATTCACAAAATCACGAACAACTTCGTCGGGCAAGCCCCCGTCGCGTTGCCACTGCGCCACGCTTTCGGGCGTAAAGTAGTGCCGTCCGAAGGTGCGCACCGCTTCAATAAGTTTTTCATGGTCGGCCGACAGCTGGAAATCCATGGGAGCCTCTTTCCTGTTTCGACACTAAGTCTACCCGAAGAGTTTCCCGCCGTCGACCAGCGATATAAGTATTTTGTCCTAAAGGGGGGCGTTGGCTGATTACCCGAAACGGTATTCGACACCCATCGTAGGTTGGGGGTTTTCCCACTTTTTGATGATGGTGTCGCCGCAGGCTATGCGGCAGGTGCCGCATTCCAGGCAGCCGGCGTAATCGAAGGATTGCTTGCCTTCTTCATCTATCTTGTACAGGGCAGCCGGGCACAGGCGCACCAGTTTCATAAATTCTTCTGCATCGGGGTTTTCCACCAGTTCGATATGGGCGCTGCCCTCATCGACTTCGTATTTGTTGAGGGCCAAAAACTCATCAACGTTGACCATTATCGGTTTTATGCTGCTCATAGGGCCTTCATGCCTCCTCTGACATCTTTGAAGATGTTTAACATGCCCACGCTTTTCACGATGGGCATAAGGGATTTCTTCAAGGGTTTGACCGGTTGCCCATCGACGATAAACATCGTGTTCATGATGTCGCGGATCATAGTGGGATATTCATTGAACATGCGTGGGGTGGATTCCATGAAGTGCGGGAAGCGACTAAATTGCTTCAAATCCTTAAGCACAAAACTGGCTTCCAAGGCATCAACATAGCACTGCAGTCCCACTTTGGAGGTATCCCCCGCTTCCAGGGCTGCCGCAGCACAACG
>JAVWCK010000003.1:0-51463 GCA_036649035.1 Raoultibacter sp. | reverse complement strand
TCCTCGTTATAGGCTTTTGGCACGTAAAAAAACGGTTTTCTTGAAGAAATTTCTCAAAGATAGCCCCTTTTCGACATTTCGGCAAAATTGCACGTAAACCTTCATTTTCTGCCTGAAAAAAGATAAAGTCACTACTGATATTTTCAGGGGTATTTTGCTATTATTTGCCCATACTGATGAGGGGTAACCACTAATAAGGGATCTGAATCAGGGACAGATAACCTCTCATCGACAAAAGCTTCGGGCTTGCGCTCGGAGCTTTTTTTGTCGGTGTGTCGCTTGCAATGGGTGTTCACTTTTGCTGAATTAACGTGAGTGCTTGACAAGAAGCGAACTTCATTTAAGATGAATCGCGATGAGTTTTGAATTCGTACATACCATGATGATGCACATGCCCAAGCCTGGGCTTGTAGGCGTGTGCGCCGACACTCAGGCATAGCTTTCAGGCGGTTTAAAGCCGCATTGTCATATTGGTTTCGTACGAGGTAGTCGAGAACAATGATCCAGATACAACATCTGTCTAAAACATATGGTTCCAAAGCCGGGCATACCCACGTTGCTTTGCGCGACATCACCCTCACGATTGAAGATGGCGATGTTTTCGGTATTATCGGACAATCCGGCGCCGGTAAATCAACGCTTGTCCGCTGCATCAATTTGCTCGAGCGACCCACAACGGGTTCCATCCTTATCGACGGTTGCGACATCACCAATTATTCTGGTAAGAAGCTGCTCGATCTGCGTGGCGGTATCGGGATGATCTTTCAGAACTTCAGTCTTTTCCAGCAGCGTACCGTGTTGCGCAATGTGATGTTTCCGCTAGAGCTCCGCCACGAAAGCAAGGCCGTCGCCGAGGCGCGTGCGAAAGAATTGCTGCAGTTGGTCGGTTTGGGTGAAAAGGCGAGTAGTTATCCCAGCCAGCTTTCCGGTGGTCAGCAGCAGCGTGTCGCCATCGCCCGCGCTTTGGCGAATAGCCCCAAAATCATGCTATGCGATGAAGCGACCAGTGCGCTCGATACGCGCACGACTGCTTCTATCTTGGAGCTTTTGCGCGATATCAATGCGAAGCTCGGTGTCACGATGGTCGTTATCACCCATTCGCTCTTTGTTGCGGAAAAAATTTGCAACAAAGTGGCGGTCATCGATGATGGCAGCATCGTCGAGTGCGGCGATGTGGCACAGGTGCTGGGCAACCCAAGCAGTTCCGTTACCCGTGAGCTGATTGGGGAGGAGGTGCGCTGATGGAGGCTTTTCAGGCATTTTTCGACCAGTACGGCATGCTTTTAGCTCAGGGCACGGGGGATACCGTTATCATGACGGGGGTATCCACCTTGTTCGCCTACCTGCTCGGCATTCCTTTGGGCGTGTTCGTGTCGGTGACGGCGCCTAGTGGCTTGCGCCCCCATCGTGCGCTCAATGCGGTGCTCGGCTGGATTATCAATATTGGGCGCTCCATCCCTTTTATTATCTTGCTTGTGGCGCTTATTCCGTTCACGAGGCTTATCGTTGGCACGTCCCTCGGGGTTCCCGGAGCGGTTGTTCCTTTGGTTATCGCATCGGCGCCGTTTGTTGGCCGTATGGTCGAGCAGAGTTTGGCGGAAGTCGATGGCGGCCTTGTTGAAGCAGCGCAAAGCTTCGGGGCTTCGGTCTGGCAAATCGTGGTCAAGGTGCTGTTGAAGGAAAGCCTTCCTTCGTTGGTGCGCGGCGCATCGATCACGTTTATCACCTTGTTCGGTTATTCTGCCATCGCGGGTACGGTCGGTGCCGGAGGGTTGGGGGATATTGCTATTCGCTACGGCTATCAGCGCTTCAACGGAGACGTCATGATAGCGGCGGTGATCTTGTGTATCATATTGGTGCAGCTTATCCAAAGCGCCGGCGACCTGCTTGCCCGTAGAATTGATAAGCGGTAAGCGAAACCGAGGCGGATTGGTGTGGGAATCAGGCTGCTGTGCTCTGTTGTGAAACCGAAATTCAAAAAAAGAAAAGCACTAGTAAGGGAGAGTACTATGAAAATCAAAAATATAGCGAAAGCGGTTGTGGCGTTTGCGCTTGTGGGTGCGGTTGCGGGTACTTTGGCTGGATGCGGCTCGTCTTCGACGGATGCTGCGGCACCGGCGAAAACCGCAGATAAGACAATCAGGGTGGGAGCTTCGCCTTCTCCTCATGCTGAAATTCTTGCCCAGGCAAAACCTCTTCTTGCCGATCAAGGGTATACGCTCGAAATCGTGGAATACTCCGATTATATCCAGCCTAATGTTGCGTTAAGCGAAGGGGAACTGGATGCCAACTTCTTTCAGCATACTCCCTATTTGAAGGAGTACAACGCGGAAAACAAGACCGATTTGGCATCTGCCGCAGAGGTGCACTTTGAAGCTATGCGCCTGTATGCAGGCAAAAGCGCGGCCGTTGCCGATTTGAAGGACGGTGCCCAGATTGCGGTGCCCTCCGATACAACCAATGAAGCGCGCGCCCTCTTGCTTTTGCAGGATCAGGGCATCATCAAGCTTAAAGAAGGCGTTGGTCTGACGGCGACCGCCAACGATATCGTCGACAACCCGAAAAATGTCAAGATTATCGAAGCGGAAGCTGCAGCATTGCCCCGTACGCTCGAAGATGTCGATCTGGCGGTTATCAACGGCAACTATGCGCTGTCTGCCGGTCTTGATTCCTCGCGGGCTATCGCGGGCGAATCGGCGGCTTCTGAAGCGGCGAAAACCTATCCGAACGTCATTGCGGTACGTGCCGCCGATGTCGATTCTGAAAAGACGAAAGCTCTTGTTTCCGCTGTCCAATCCGATGTGGTGAGAGCTTATATTGAAAAAACCTACGGTGACGCCGTGGTGATCATGTTCTAAAACCATTCGTTTATTCGGTTGGTTGTGTTTGCTTTGCCGCACCATCTTGTAAGGGATTAATTTCCCTATCAGGATGGTGCGGTTTTTGTTGGGGTGGTCGGTAGCGGTGTAAAACGGGCTATAATCATATTTCAAACTTAAAAACGGTTCGAGAGAGGCTGCTGCGAGGGGAATCCTTGGGGCAACCTTTCGAAAATGCGTTGCGACCCCTGTTTCATATCGTTCATGTAATTTCTAACAACACCGGTATTGGTTGCGTATAGTCTCCTGGATTCTTTGGCTGAAAGGGCGTTTGCTCAATGTCTAAAAAGATTGCTGTCCTTGACGGAAATTCGTTGATGCATCGTGCTTACCATGCGGTTCCTCCTTCCATGAATGCCCCCGATGGCACCCCCACCAACGCTGTTTTCGGGTTCATGTCCATGTTGATAAAATTCATTGAGACCGTGCATCCTCAAGCGATTATTTGCGCCTTCGATGCGGGGCGTCCGGCGTTTCGCATGGAGGCTCTCAAAGAATACAAGGCGCAGCGCCCGCCGATGGATGAAGATCTTAAGGTGCAGTTCCCCTTGATCGAAGATCTTTTAGAGTCGATGAATATTCCCGTCATCCGCATCAAGGGATGGGAGGGCGATGATATCTTGGGCACCGTTGCTGCTCGCAACGATGTATTGGGGTACGAAACGCTGCTTGTTACCGGGGATAAGGATGCCTATCAGCTGGCAACCGATCTGACGCGTATCGTCACCACGAAAAAGGGTATTACCGATGTGGCCATTTACGGGCCTGAGCAGGTTATGGAGCGCTATGGTGTGCGCCCCGACCAGGTGCCTGATTTCCTGGGGCTCAAGGGAGATCCTTCCGACAATATTCCCGGCGTTCCCGGGGTGGGAGAAAAAACCGCAGCCAAGTTACTGCAGGCTTACGGCACGCTCGAGGGGTTGTACGAAAACCTGGACAAGCTCAAGGGCAAACAGCTTGAAAATGTGCGCGATAACAAGGAAGCCGCTTTTGCAAGTCGCAAAGTTGCGACCATTATGTGCGATTTGGAGTTTCCTCTCGATCTTGAGGCGGTGCGTTTTCCCGACTTCGACGAACAACGGGTCAGCGATCATTTTCAAAAACTACGCTTCAATGCGCATCTTTCCAAAGTGCTCGCGCTGGTCGGCAAAGAGGTGGTGAAGAGTGAAGCCCGTCTCGAAGAGAACATCGTCCTTGAAGATGATGAGGCGACCGCTTTCGTCGTCAATGCGCTTGCTGCGGGTCAGATGCTTGGAATCGCCTCTGCCGAAAGCGCTCAAGCTTCCCTGTTTGAACCTCCCTTGCGCTTGGCCGTCAACGCGCACACGACGACGGCGCTGTTTGTCGGGGAAGCCGCTTCGGCCATGCTCGCGCGTATCGTGGTGGAGGGATCGTTTGTCACCCTTGAAGCCAAGCGCCTGCTCAAGACCATCTATCCGCCCGATACCGCCCGTGAGGCTCTTATTTCCGAAAGCGAGCTTATGGATGCCCGCTTCTTCGATTTGGGGCTTGCCGGGTATGCTCTCAATTCGTCGGTGACGGAATACACCCTTGATGTGCTGCTCGATGAATATTACGGGGGTTGTTTGCCGCAGACCAAAGAAGAACGGGATGCTTTGGTGGTTCAGGCTGCTGCCACCAGCGCGCTGCAACAGCCCTTACGCGATGCATTGCAAGAAGATGGAACGCTCGAAGCCTATGAGCGCATCGATATGCCGCTTGTGGCGGTGTTGGTGAACATCGAGAGAACGGGCACGGCGCTTGATATGACCCGTTTGACGCAGCTGAGTACCCTTACGGCTGAGAAGCTTGAAACGACCCGCACAAAGGTTTACGAGCTGGCAGGCGAGGAGTTCAATGTCGATTCTCCCCGCCAATTGGGCCGTATCCTTTTCGAGGTTATCGGGTTGGCTCCTCTGAAGAAGAATCAGCGTGGCTATTCTACGGACGCCAGCGTTTTAAAGGAGCTGTCGAGCCGCCATGAATTGCCCGCGCTCGTTTTGCGCTATCGCGAATTGGCTAAGATGAAGTCGACCTATCTTGATGCGTTGCCTCGCATGCGCGCGGAAGACGGCCGCGTGCACACCACGTTCAATGAAACAGTGACGACGACGGGGCGTCTTTCCTCATCTGACCCGAACCTGCAAAACATTCCCGTGCGCACCGATTTCGGTCGTCAGATCAGGGAGTGCTTTGTGCCGCTTGCCGTAGGGGAGAAGTTTCTTTCGGCCGATTATTCCCAAATCGAGCTGCGGCTTTTGGCTCATCTTTCGCAGGATGAACAACTCATCGCCGCATTTTGTTCGGGCGCTGATTTTCATGCGCAAACCGCTTGTCGGGTATTCGGTCTGCCTGCTGAAGAAATTACTCCCGAACTGCGCTCGCGGGCTAAGGCGGTAAATTTCGGCATCGTTTATGGTCAGCAAGCGTATGGTCTTGCGCAAAGTCTGGGGATTCCCTTCGCCGAGGCCAAGGATATGATCGAGCGCTATTTCGCCGCATATCCCGGAGTGCGCGCTTATCTCGATCGAACGGTGGTTGATGCCCGCCAGACAGGATTCGCTTTGACCATGTTCGGGCGCAAGCGTCATATTCCTGAACTGAAATCCGCCAACGGCAATACGCGTTCCTTTGGCGAACGCACGGCGATGAATCATCCGATGCAGGGTAGTGCGGCCGATATCATCAAATTGGCCATGACCGAAGTTGCCCACCGGTTGCTCACGCAGGGGTTCAAGGCGAAACTTTTGTTGCAAGTTCATGACGAACTGGACTTTTCTGTTCCCGCGAACGAAATCGACGAAGTTTCTGCTATGGTGAAAGAGGTTATGGAAAACGTGGTGCATTTGCACGTGCCACTCGATGTCAGCATATCGTTTGGCGACAACTGGGCCGAGGCACATTAAAGGGATTTACTGCGCAACGCTTGCTTTTTTACCGTAGAAAGGCAAAGAGTGTTGTCCTGGTGAATAAATATTGTGTAACTTGGTAAATTACGTGGCGAATTCATTGACTTAGCCCTTTTACGCTGATAAGATATCGCCTTGCGTTTTGACACATTTCAAGGAGAATTTCATGTATGCGATTGTAAAAACTGGCGGCAAGCAATATAAGGTTGCTCCCGGAGACATCTTGGAGATTGAGAAGCTCGACGTTGAGCCTGGCACTAAAGTTGCGCTCGATGCTATCTGCGTTGTCGACGGCGAAAAGGTCGAGGCCGATCCGGCTGCGGCGGGCAAGACCAAGGTCGAAGCTATCGTGCTCGATCAGTTCAAGGGCGAAAAGCAGTTGGTCTTCAAGTTCAAGAAGCGTAAGAACTATAAAAAAATGCGCGGTCATCGTCAAAACTTGACCCGTGTCCGTATCGAAAGCGTCGGCTCCGCTAAGGCACCGGCCGCTAAAGCTGCTGTTAAAAAACAGGTCGCTAAACCTAAGGCTGCGACTGAAAAGCCCGCTGCCAAGGCTGTGGCTACTGCAGCTGCAGATGCTGAATAGTCGTAAGGGAGGGATTTAGATGGCACACAAAAAAGGTCTTGGTTCAAGCCGTAACGGTCGCGATTCAAATGCTCAGCGCTTAGGCGTCAAGCGTTTTGGCGGCGAATCGGTTATCACCGGTAACATCCTTGTTCGCCAGCGCGGCACTCACTTTCATCCGGGTGACAACGTAGGGCGCGGTAAAGACGATACCCTGTTCGCTTTGTGCGACGGCGTGGTTGAATTCACCAAAGGTAATCGCCGCAGGGTTCACGTTCGCCCCGTAGCGTAATCAGGCCGGTTTATACAAGCCGCGAAGCCCTCTGCTGCTTGCAGGGGGCTTTTTTCTTTCTATCTTGACGGCGCCTTGTGGTGGGCATCCAGCCTTTCAAGTTTTTCGTTGCGTTGAGGAGCGTGCAAGGAGTACGCTTACCGTAACGCTTCTCGAACTTCCAAGGCGATTTGCACCACCATAAGGCGTCCGTTGTTTCTTGCGTTGAGGTAACCTGCGTAAGCGCGTGATGGTTTTGCTGTCACGATACGTAGTCGGTGGCACTGCTGATAGTTGAGGTTATTATGTTTGTAGATAAAGTACATATTTATGTTCAGGGCGGCAACGGCGGCGCGGGATGTATGTCGTTTCGTCGTGAAGCTCATGTTCCCAAGGGTGGTCCCGACGGCGGTGATGGCGGACATGGTGGCAATATTGTCGTCTGTGCCGATATAGGTGTTTCCTCGCTTGTCGATTATCGTTTCAAGCACCATTTCAAGGCCACGCGCGGAACGCATGGCAAGGGTGCGAAAATGCATGGTGCCACAGGGGAGGATATGATCCTCAAAGTTCCTGTGGGCACGGTCGTGCGCGAGTATTCCGAAGAGACGCGAGAAGCGGGCGAGATCATCGCCGATTTGACGCATGATGGCGAAAGCATCGTGGTTGCGCGCGGCGGCATGGGCGGTCGTGGCAATATCCATTTCGTGACCCCCACAAGGCGCGCCCCTTCCTTTTCCGAATTGGGGGAACCTTCTCAGGATTGTTGGATCGAGCTTGAGATGAAGCTTATGGCCGATGCGGCGTTGGTTGGTATGCCCTCAGCGGGTAAATCATCGCTGATCGCTCGCGTGAGTGCTGCCAAGCCCAAGATTGCGGATTATCCTTTCACCACGCTTGTTCCCAATCTCGGGGTTGTCAAAGGTGAAGATTACAACTTTGTCATCGCCGATGTGCCGGGCCTGATCGAAGGGGCTCACGAGGGCAAGGGTCTCGGACATGAATTCCTTCGCCATATCGAACGCACGGCGCTTATCCTGCACGTCGTTGATATGACGGGTGGTTATGAAGGACGCGATCCGGTTGAAGATTACCAAACCATCAATCGCGAATTGGAGCTGTACGCACACGATCTAGCCGATCGTCCGCGCATTGTTATTGCGAACAAGGTTGATGAGCCGGGTACGGAAGAAGCGGTGGCGCGTTTGGCTGAAGTGGTACGCGCTGATTCGATTGCCGCGGCGGGCGGCAACGAGTTCGCGGCAAGCTCGATCGATCCGAAACTGTACTGCACAAGTGCCTTGACCGGCTTCGGTGTCGATTCGCTGGTTGCGGCTACCGCAACGAAGGTTCATGAACTGCGCGAAGCCCTGCGCGTTGAAGAGGAAGCCAACGTGCACTATGAGCACGTGTGGGAGCACAAGCGCGAGCAGCGCGATCGCCGCTTTGCGGTAACGAAGCTTTCCGAAGGCATATTCCGTGTCACCGGTGGCCAGATAGAGCGCATGATCGTGCAGACCGATTGGGACAATGAAGAGGCCTTGGCGTTTTTACAGCATCGTCTCAAGTATTTGGGCGTCGAAAAAGCTCTTGAAAAGGCGGGTGCTGTCGACGGTGATGAAGTGCGTATCGTCGGTCGCGCTTTCAACTTTGAATCATCGGTCTTTAAAGAAGATATATTTAAAGGAATTGATATATAAGATAAGGTGTCTGTCGTGAAAACGCTTGTAATCAAGATAGGTTCTTCGACGCTCGTTGATGATCAGGGCAAGGTCGATCGCACGTACCTTGAGAGTCTGGCCGCTCAGATAGCCGAGGTGCGCTCTGGCGGCTGGCGCCCGATTATCGTGACCTCGGCGGCTATTGCATGCGGGCTTGAGGCATTGGGTATCGAGCGGCGTCCTACCGATATGCCAAGCTTGCAGGCGGCGGCGTCGGTGGGGCAAAGTGCGCTCTCGACGGCTTATGCCGAAATATTTGCAGGTTACGATATGCTCACCTCGGTTGTGCTGCTGACGCGCCATGATACGGCGAATCGCCATGCGTATCTCCATGCGCGCGATACGCTCCGGCGTCTACTCGAGCTTGAGGTGGTGCCGATCGTCAATGAAAACGACACCGTGTCTGTCGAGCAAATTCGTTTCGGCGATAACGATACGCTGGCGGCGCTTGTGGCCTGTCTGATACAGGCCGATCTCTGCGTCATCTTTTCCGATATCGACGGTCTTTATACCGCCAACCCGCAAACCGATCCCACGGCCACGCTCATCCCTTCCCTTGATTTTATTTCGGAGGAAACGTTGGCGTCGGCGGGAGGTGCGCTTTCGAGCGTGGGCAGCGGGGGCATGATTACTAAGATAAAGGCTGCACGGGTGCTCATGGTGGCCGGTATTCCTCTGATTATCTGCAATGGGCGCACTCCGGATGTTTTGAGCCGCCTTGCGGCGGGAGAATCGGTGGGCACAAGGTTTGAAGCCTATGAAAAACCTCACGAAATCACGCCGAAAAAACTTTGGATTGCCCTGGGGGATGCCGTGCGAGGCGCGGTGATCGTCGATGAGGGTGCGAAATCGGCTTTGACTGCGAAAGGATCGTCGCTGCTTTCTGTTGGGATTGCAGCGGTTGAGGGATGTTTCGAGGCGGGTGATGTGATCGACATCAAAGATAGAACCCATCACATATTCGCTCGAGGCAAGGCGGGAGCATCGAGCGATGAGGTTAAACTTGCGCGTGGTCTTTCGCAGGCCGAAGTGCAGGATAATCGTTTGCTCGTCAACATGGCGCATAGACCAGTTGTTCATCGTGATGAATTGGTGGTGTTTGAATGAAAAGCGTAACCGGTATTGCCCAGGCGGCTAAATGCGCCTCTAAAGAACTCGCTATGACAACGGCCGCAAAACGTAACCAGGCGTTGTGTGCTATGGCGGCGGCTTTACGTACGCACGCCGCGACTCTCTTGTCTGAAAACGCCCACGACATGAAGGCGGCGCGTAGCGAGGGGACAGGCGAAGCATTGCTTGATCGCTTGTTGCTTACCGAGGGACGAATAGAAGATATGGCCAAGGCGCTTGAAACCCTTGCGGCGGCAGACGATCCGCTGGGGCGCGTGCAGGTTGATCGCACGCTTGAAAACGGTCTGCATATTGAGCGTATCAGCGTTCCTCTGGGCTTGGTTGCCATGGTGTACGAGGCTCGGCCGAATGTGACGGCTGATGCGGCCGGCATTTGCATCAAGACGGGCAATGCCGTGGTCTTGCGCGGAGGCTCGCTTGCTGCGCGATCCTGCGTGAAAATAGCTCAGGTGCTTCATGCGGCGGCACAGGATGCGGGTATGCCTGAGAACTGCATCCGCATAATCGAGACCACCGACCGTGCGGCAACCGATGAGCTTATGAGCTTGCATGGCACGGTAGATGTGCTGGTTCCCCGAGGTGGCGCAGGGCTCATCCGTCATTGTGTCGAAAATGCGAAGGTACCCGTTATCGAAACCGGTGTGGGCAATTGCCATATCTACGTGCACGCTGCGGCCGATATCGCGATGGCGCAAGCTATCGTGCTCAATGCGAAATGCCAGCGACCGGGTGTGTGCAATGCAGCTGAATCGTTATTGATCGATGCTGCTATCGCCGACGAAGCGTTGGCAGTTTTTCTGCCGGCCTTATCCGCTGAGGGAGTGGTGCTGCACGGCGATGGTGCTGTGTGTGCTGCGGGAGAAGCCTGTGGCGTAGCGGTTGTCGAGGCAACGAAAACTGATTGGGCTACCGAGTATCTTGCTCTTGAAATGAGCGTGCATATCGTTGCGGACCTCGATGAGGCACTGGCGCATATCGATCGGTTCGGCACCGGTCATTCCGAAGCCATTATCACCGAAGATACTGTGGCGGCTGAACGTTTTTTGGCGGCAGTCGATGCAGCGGCGGTGTACGTGAATGCTTCGACACGTTTCACCGATGGTGCCCAGTTTGGTCTCGGGGCTGAAATAGGTATATCGACCCAGAAGCTGCATGCGCGTGGTCCGTTTGCCGCCGAAGCGCTCACTTCGTACAAGTATGTGGTGCATGGGGTGGGACAGGTACGCGCATGAACCGGATCAGTGAACGCTTCGATGCGTTAGGATTCGATAACCCGGAAAAAACCTATCGTTTGGGTATTATGGGCGGTACGTTCGACCCGATTCATATAGGGCATTTGGCCTGTGCGGAACAGGCGCGCGACACCTTCGGTCTCGATGCGGTTATCTTCATTCCTGCGGGCAATCCGGTGTTCAAGAAAAACCAGGTAATCACTCCTGCGGCGCAGCGTCTGGAAATGTGTCGGTTGGCGGTGAGAAGCAATCCTTCTTTCGATGTGAGCGATATTGAGATCAGGCGTCCAGGCGACACCTACACGGTTGATACCCTGCGCGAACTGCGCACCTATTATCCTTCCAACGTTGAACTCTACTTCATCACCGGTGCCGACGCCGTGTTCAGTATCGTACGATGGCGCGAGAGCGCGGCGATTGCCGGTCTTGCCCATTTGATTGCGGTCACGCGACCGGGCTATGCGCTTTCGCAGGAAAAACGTGCCTACCTTGCCGAGAATTCTGCTTTTTCGGTCACCTATGCCGAAGTGACTGCTCTTGCAATATCCTCAAGCGACTTGCGCGAGCGAGTGCGCGAGGGTAGATCGATCCGCTACTTGACCATGCAGCATGTTTTCGATTACATCCACGAAAAAGGCCTGTATCACGGCAATGATTGATTGCCCTCGCGAGTATCATGAAGGAGAAGGAATAAAGGGGATGCGCAAGGAGCTTGAAATCCCGGCAAGAAGCGTTTCAGGGGCGCGGATGCGGGTGAAGAAGCGGTAGGTGATGCGGGGAAGGTGAGGGCAGGTGGATATGGGTGCAATCAATGAGCCGTTCGGTGATGAGAACTATCACCGTATGAAGCGCGTGTTACAACAACGGGTTGGCGCGTCTCGCTATAAGCATAGTGTTGGCGTGGCGAAAACGGCAGCCCATATTGCCGAAGTATATGGTTACGACCGAAACGAAGCCCGCATGGCTGGTCTTGTGCATGATTGGGACAAGGCCTGCACGCATGAGGAGGAGCGCGCGTTGGTCGTCGAATTCAAATTGGATGTCGATCCTCTTGTTATCGATCAGATGCCCTGGTTGCTTCACGGCCCAACGGCCGCCGCTGTTCTTGCGCGCGATTATCCCGAATTGGGCGAAAGTGTTTTTCAGGCGGCTGCCCGACATACCTCGGCTTCAACGGATATGTCAGCGCTTGATATGATCGTTTATATCGCCGATCTCATCGAACCGAACCGAATATTCCAAGATATCGCCGAGGTGCGAGATGCCGTGGGCCGCATAAGTCTTGAGGAATTGTTTTTTGCGGCGCTTACGCGTATCGTGGTTTTTTTGGTGCAGCATAATCGTCTGATGCATCCCGCAACAATCGAAGTATGGAATCATTACGTGGTACGCATGCCCTCTACCCAAAAAGGGCGCCTTGCTCCGGCGGGTTTGGAAGAATAAGCACTACCTTGTTGCGATGCCCCGCATAGGGGGAAGGTTTTTTCAGTTTGTTGCTACAGTTTTAGTCGCAATCCGTCGAAGGCCACTTTTACGCGCCCCTTGTATTGCTGAAGATAATCTTCAAGTTGCGCTAGCGTGACGGGCTCGTCGTAGTGCATGGCAAGGTGAGTGAGGTAGAGCGTGCCCGCTCCCAGTTCCAGGCCCTCTTCAATGGCCTCCTGCACGCTGTGGTGTGCGGTGGGCGACCAATTGTTTTTCCAGAATGTCGCGTCCAGGGCAACGATATCGGCACCTTGTACGTACTGTGCTACTTCTGGAGTAAGGGGCCCGGTGTCAGAAGCGTAGAAAAGCTTCGTCGTGGGTGTCTCGATTAAATAGCCAAAGGTACCCGGTGCATGGGTGACGGGCAGTGCGGTGTAGGTGGCGCCATCGAAGGCAAAGGTGGCGAAAGGCTTTAATTCTTCTAACGCTAGACAGTCGATTAAATAGCTAAATTCCCGTTTGATGCCCTCAAGAGCGCCAGCACTTGCTGAAGTGGGAAGAGTTTTTTGGCGCTTGAGGCGTACGAGGTATTCGAGTTCACCCAATCCGCCTAGATGGTCGAAGTGCGCATGGGTGTAAAGCAGTCGGTCGATGGAGGATACCTTTTCGCGCAACAGCTGATGACGCAAATCCGGTGGTGTGTCGATAAGTACCCGCTGGGCTCCTTCGATCATGACCCCGCAGCATCCACGACGCGCCCGTGGATTGATTTTTGCTTCTTGGCAAGCGGCGCAATCGCAAAAAAAAGCAGGAACACCGCAACCGGCTCCCGTGCCCAGAAACGTGAACGTGTGGGTGCTAGCTTTCATGGGGGGTCTCCTTTGCTGCCCAGGGGGATGATACTGTTGTATCCCGCTAGGATACCTCTGCGCGAAGATGCGTCGGGGCACTTTCGCAAACTTTTTGAAAACGCCCGATCGGTTTTGCGACCTATCAAGCTTTTGCCGCCACCCTTTTTTGTAGCCGAAGCTACCTCATTTTTTTGCATCCTCCCGCATCTTGAACGTTTATTGGATATAATCAACTAGATGACAAGAGCCAGTAGTGGTCTTGCTCCATTATTGAGGGGTCAGTCATGCAGTAGGACTGATATTTAATACAGAAAGGTCTAGCCGTATCGTTTAAATAAAGCTTTTAGTGTGATGCGGCCAAGAGAAATGTTTTATACACTTTGTTCAGATGAGCGTAGAGAAGGCGTGTAAAGGTTCTTTTGTGCGCGGTTTGTTCGTCGTAATTGGTTGAGCTGAAACGAGACAGACGGGAAGAGGGGAAGGTATATGGCTGAAGCAATCGATATCCATGCTCCTGGCGTTGAGGTCAAGAAATCATGTTGCTATTTCTGTCATCAAAACTGCGGGGTGCTTGCCTATGTCAAAGACGGCAAGGTTCTCAAGATAGAGGGCGACCCGAATCATCCCACCAATACCGGTGGGCTTTGTTGCCGCGGCAACATTGCGTTGAAGCATCTCGATCACCCGGCACGTATCAATCATGCTCTCAAGCGGGTTGGTAAGCGGGGGGAAGATGTCTGGGAAAAGATTCCATGGGATCAGGCTATCACCGAAATCGCAGCCAAGCTCAACAAAATCAAGGAAGAAAGCGGTGCCGAAGCGGTTGCTACCGCCGGTGGCACGCTGCGTACGGAAGATTGGTCGCGCCGTCGATTCATGAACATATTCGGTTCCCCGAATTCGTTTCACAACGCACTTCTCTGCTGGATTCCCACCTTTATGGTGGAAACGGCTATTTCAGGCTGGAGTCCGTTTGAGACCGATTTGGGCGAAAGCCGCTGTGTGATATTGTGGGGCTTCAACCCGGGATCATCGGGTATGCCCAGTATGAAGGGATATACCGACCTTCAGAAGAACGGTCTAAAGATAATCGTCGTTGATCCTCGCTATTCCGAAACCGCATCAAAGGCCGATCTTTGGTTGCCCCTGCGCCCCGGTTCCGATACCGCGTTGTCTTTGGCGATGGTGAATGTCATCATCTACGAAGGTCTCTATGATTCCGACTTCGTTCAAAACTGGTGTGTGGGCTGGGATGAACTTGTTGAACATATGGCGCAGTATACGCCTGAATGGGCCGCGCCACTGACCTGGCTCAAGCCTGAGCAAATTCGCGAAGCCGCACGCCTGTATGCGAAAAGCGCGCCGAGCAACATTCAGTGGGGATGTACGGCAGATCAACTGGGTACCGCATCGGGTGCCGGCATGCATGCCCGCGCAATCATGCGCGCCATTACCGGCAACCTCGATCGTCCCGGTGGCGATCTTATGCCCGGGCCTAGTTTTGGCTATCTGACCGATGAGGAAATTGAGGCGAACGATTGGCTACCCGAAGAACAGAAGGCCAAGCAGATTGGCGCCGATAAGTTCAAGCTTACCTCGTGGCCGGGCTATCAGCGCATTGCCGATGTAGCGAAGGCTACGTGGGGAAAAGCGCCGACTGCGGAATGGATGTGCGAGGCTCATGGTCCTTCTGTCTTTAAAGCGATTTTGACAGGGGATCCCTACAAAGTGCGTGCGCTGATCGTATCGGCAACCAATCCGGTGAACTCTTATGGCGACGCCAAGATGACGTTGCAGGCACTCAAAGAAGTTGAATTCCTTGTTACCTGCGATTACTGGATGACGCCAGCCGCACTCTACTCAGACTATGTTATGCCGATTGCCGGCGCGCTAGAGCGTCCGACCATTCACACGAACTACGGCGTGACCGATTCCATCGTGGCTTCGCAGCGTGCTATCCAGCCGCTCTACGACCGCCATACCGATTATTCCTTCTGGCACGATTTGGCGCTTGCCACCGGTCAGCCCGCCGACCAATGGCCGTGGGAAAACGAAGAAGAGGCATTTTTCTATATACTCTCTCCGCTCAACTACCCCATCAGCAGCTACGATGAGTTTGTTGAAAAATACCGCATGTATTATCCGCCGCTGCGTTACTACAAGTACGGTGACAGTGGCTTTAACACTCCTTCTCGCCGCGTGGAGTTGAAATCTTCTATTTTGGAAGAGCTCGGCTATCCGGCTCTGCCGACTTATATTGGGTGTGCGGAAAACGAAATCGACAATCCTGAATTGGCGGAAGAATTCCCTCTCGTGCTCACCACGGGTGGCGGCTTTATGCCCTACCACCATTCTGAGCAATTCCAAATCGAATCGGTGCGCTATCTCTATCACGATCCCTATTTTTCCATCAATCCGGAAAAAGCTGCCGAGCTTGGTATCAAGGAAGGGGATTGGTGCTGGATCGAAACGCGCCGTGGTCGCATCAAGCAGCGTGCTAACGTGGAGCCCTCCGTTGCCGAACGCGTGATTTACGCGCAGCGCGGCTGGTGGTATCCCGAACGGGGCGTGGGCGATCCCGAAGAGCCTTTTGGATGCCTTGAGTCAAACGTCAACGTGCTCACCTCGGTCGATGATGAACATTGCGATCCTATCGGCGGCAGCTGGGCGAATCGGGGTCTTTTGTGCAAGGTGTACAAGGTGGGTTATTTGGATAAGGATAAAAAATCCGATACGCAATTTTCTATACCCGGCTCTTCTTCCCAGCCGGGTATAAGCGTGATGCCTTGTGATTCCAAGCTTGCTTACGAGCCGATCCCCTACGATCCGAAGCCGACATTCGAGGTGCCAGAGGGTTTGACGTGGAGCAAGGAGAACAAGGTCGCCTACCAGGAATCGACGGGATTTGTCTACGACCCCGATTCGGGCTGGCTGATTGACCAGGAAAGCCAGGTTTACTACGATCTGCATACCGGCTATGCATACGACCCCACTGAAAATAATCTGGTTGATATGGAAACAGGCAAGCGCTACGACATGGAAACGCGCGCAGAAATAGTTGCCGAAACTGCCGCGGTCGAAAAGGGAGAGGAGTAATCATGACACGTTATGCGATGGTGATGGATCAACGTCGTTGTATTGGATGTCAATCGTGTACGGTGGCATGCCGAACCTGGAACGACCTACCGATGGATATCATCTACAATCCCGTCGTGACCGAAGGTGTACAGGGCAAATTTCCTGACGTTCACCGTAATTGGACCCCGATGATTTGCATGCACTGCGAAAATCCTGCGTGCGTACCATGCTGTCCGACCGGTGCGAGCCAACAGGATGAAAACGGCATCGTCTGGGTTGATTCCGCAAAATGTATGGGCTGCAAGGTGTGTGTGAATGCGTGTCCCTATGGAGCACGTGACGTTTCGCACATGGTTGCTCGTATGGATGGATTTGTGCGTAAATGTACGTTCTGCCGCGATCGCGTAGCCGAGGGTGAGCAGCCGTACTGCGTGCAGACCTGCCACCAGAAAGCTCGTATTTTCGGTGATCTCGACGATCCTGAAAGCGAGGTTTCAAAACTCATTAATTCAGTTGAAACCTATCGGTTGTTTGAAGAGTATGGCACCGAACCTCAGGTCTATTACATTCCCGCGTTAGGAGGCCGTCGATGAAAAATCATTATTGGACATGGCCTATTGCCCTGTACCTGTTTTTAGGTGGTTTGGGTGGCGGTATTCTTACGTTGGTCGCTCTTTTTGAATTCGGGTTCGGCCTGGGCGAATCATTTATCTTCGGTGTGTTTTTAGCCGTTGCCTGTTTGGGTGTCGGTTGCTTTTTCCTCGTATTCGAACTGGGGCAGCCGTTGGTGTTCTGGCGGGTATTCAAATCGGCGACCGCCATTATCAAGTGGGGCGCGGTTCTGCTTTCCTTCGCTATGATATTCGGCTTCGTCTATTTTCTTTCGTATATGCCTTGGGAATGGTGTGCGATCTTCATCGGCGCCCGTACGGCGTGTTTGGCCGTTGCCGGTGTTACCGGGGCCTGCATCATGATCTATACCGGTGTGTTGCTTTCCAGTCTCAAAGCACATGCGTTTTGGAATACGCCCGCCTTGCCCGTGCTGTTCACCGTTTCGGCGCTTTCCACCGGCTGCGCAGCTTTGGCGGTAACGGTTGGCTTATGGCCTTCAGCACAGGATCTTTGGTTGGTTCTTCTCGCCCACGAACTGGTTCATTCGCTCGATATGATTTTGATTGTGATCGAGCTGTTGGTGCTCATGCTCTACGTGCTCTTGCTGATGGGGGCGGGCAACGTGTGCTCCAAAGAAGTTGCCCGTCGATGGTTGACCGGTAGGGTAGCTCCTGCGTTTTGGGGAGGCATGGTGTGCTGTGGGTTGCTTATCCCGTTTATCTGTTATGCGATTGGCGGTCTGCTTTCTGCGCTGATCGCTCCGGTGTTGGTTTTATCGGGTGGGTTGCTGTTGCGTTTTCTGGTTATTTTTGCTGATGACCGTCGTCTTGTCCCCGGTGAAAAAGCGTTTTACGAACGTCTTCCCAAGGGTGATGAGGCATTCTTGACTGCGTGGAAAGATAAAGAAAACCTCTATTAAGCAAGATGATTGGAGGGCAGGGGGATCGCTTTGATGGGTCGCCCTGCTCTTGGCTGGTAAAATCGTCGTGACGATAAGGAAGGGGACGTTGTGGGCGATCAGGTTTTTGTTGACGTTTTGACCGAGAGCGTTATCGTTCTTGACGATCCACTGCCGATGCGGCAGGCGATAGGGTCGGCGGGTGCAACCAAGGAGTGTGCCTCTCTCTTTTTCCCCGGTTGCTCAGCACTCAATTTTGCTGCGGGGCTTATGCAGAAAGCGTACGACCAACTTTTTGCCTTAGGCGCCGTCGACGGCATATCGCTTTTATGCTGCGGAAAGATTCTTGCTTTCGAGCCGGATGCGCAAACGGTGCGGCCGGCTTTTGAAAAGCGGTTGACCGACAGCGTGGCCGCACACGGAGTTCGACGCATCGTGGCCATGTGCCCCAATTGCGTCGAAACCCTGCGTGAGGTGCTTGCCGCCGATCCGGCAACCGCGGCGGTGCAGGTAGTGGCTTTGCCTCAAGTTCTAAGGGAGAAAGGCTTGAGGATCGATGAAGGGGCGCTTGAACGAAAAAGCCCCCATACCGTTTTTGCGGTGCACGATTCCTGCCCCGATAGAAGTAGGGGGGAATTCGCCACAGCGTTGCGCGCATTGTTTCCCCAGGGGACGCTTGTGGAAACCGCCCATAATCGCACGACTTCGTTTTGCTGCGGATCTCTTGCCCGGGCGGCGGGCAATGCTCGTGCGGCCGATGTCGCCGCGCGCAAACATGGCGAAGAGGCGTGCGAAGCGGGTGCGCACGTGCTGGTTACTTCCTGTATGAGTTGTGCCTATCAGCTGGCAACCGGGCAAAGCGATGCTTTGGTGTGCCACTATCTTGAACTTCTCTTCAATGAGGATATCGACTGGACGGGTATGCCGCCGTTTATGAAGACACGCTTTCTCTTTGAAGAATTGCATGGCGCACGAGAGTACCATGGAGAATCCAGCGCAAGCGGAAACGATGAGCGATGACGCGCACGATAGCTCACACAAATTGCCATTTTTGCGGGTATCTCTGCGCTTTGCAAGCCACGGTGGATCAGGGGCGCATTGTCGATATCGCTCCCGACCCGACGCGTTATCCCTACGATGCAGCCCTTATGCGCCGTTGCCGCCGGTGGCCGTTGAACCTTGCGGCGATTGAATCGCCCGATCGCATCAACTATCCGCTACACCGCACCGGTGCGCGGGGCGAAGGTGCTTGGGAGCGCATTACCTGGGATGAGGCGCTTGAGGATATTTCTGATAAACTGCATGAACTTATTGCCGAATCCGGTCCCGAAACGTTAGCGACTGCAATAGGGGGACCCCATACTTCATTTTGGCCCCTGCATCGTTTCATGAATTTGCTGGGGTCTCCCAATAATATGGGAATCGGACAGATCTGCTGGAATCCGCGCATCTGGATGGATGTGGTTACCTTTGGGTGGACGCTGGAAGCCGATCTTGATCCGGTGCATACCGGCGCGCTTGTTATGTGGGGAACCAATCCGGCGCAATCGGATAATTCTGCTTTCTGGCATTCGCTGGTTGAGTTTTCGAAATCGGATATTCCGTTGGTGGTGATTGACCCGCGCTACACGCAAACGGCTGCCCGCGCCGATGTGTGGTTGGCGCCTCGTCCGGCAACGGACTGCACGCTTGCCCTGGGTCTTATCAACGTTATTATCTCCGAAGATATCTACGATCACGCTTTCGTGGAAACCTGGTGTCACGGCTTCGATGAGCTTGCCGATCAAGCGGCGGCATATCCCCCTGAAAAGGTGGCGCAGGTGTGCGGAGTGCCCGCTGCCGATATCGTCCGCGTGGCGCGTATCTTTGCCACGGCAGATGCGGCTGTTCTTATTTCAGGGCGCGGTATCGATCAGGTGGGTGCCGCTGTCGCCCCTACGCATCGCGCCCTTGCCTGCTTGCGAGCCATTACCGGCAATGTGGATAAACCCGGGGCATGCGCCCTTACCGAAGCGAGTGATTTTGTCTCGGAAGTCGAACTGGAGATGAGCGGTTCTTTAAGCGATACGGCGCGTTCGAAGTGCCTCAACACTTCTTTTACCCCCCTGCAATCCTACGCTGGCTACGATCGGGTGCGGGCGCTGACCGAAAAGCTGGGACGCACCTTGCCCGCGCGCTATATGACATCGGCGCATCCCGATTTGGTGTTGAAGGCTATGATGACGGGTGAGCCTTATCCGGTGCGAGCCCTTATCGTGCAGGCTACCAATCCCTTGCTCACCTATGCCGATACCCATCGCGTTTTCGAGGCGCTTTCATCGCTTGACCTGGTGGTGGTTCTTGAATATTCCATGACGCCCACAGCGGCTATGGCCGATTATGTGCTGCCCGCTGCCGGAGCGATGGAACGTCCGGTACTTCAGGCGCATGGCGGCGTTGCCAATATCGCCTATGGAGGTCCCGCTGCAGTCGAGCCTGCTTTTGAGCGTCGTTGCGATTACGATTTCTTTCGCGCCTTGGGTCTGCGTTTCGGGCAAAAACAGTTCTGGCCTCAGGTCACCCTTGAGGAAGCCTTTGCTGCCGCACTTGAGCCGGCAGCGATGACATGGGAGCATTTTTGCCAAACCGGTCTGTATTTTAGACCACCTGCGTTTGGCAAGCACGAGGCGCTTGATGCGCGGGGTCTTCCCGTTGGATTTGCTACGAAAACCGGCAAGGTCGAATTGGCAAGCGAGCTTCTTGATGAATTGGGCGGACAGCGCGTTCCTGCTCCTATCGTGCGAAAGGTATCGGTTTCCCCGGCGATTGCACGTAAGGGGTCTGTGCTTACGATGATAACGGGCGCGCGCAAGCAGCCCTACAACGCTTCTGTATTTTTCGATAATGCTGATTTTCGTGCAAAGTATCCCGATCCAGTGGCGGAGATGAATGCGAAAACCGCTGAAAAACTCGGGTTCGTCGAAGGGGATAGAGTGGTTGTGGCGACGGATAAAGGGTGCGCGCGTTTTATACTGAAAATAGCTTTGATGCGCGATGAGATGATAAGCGTCGATTATGGTTGGTGGTTTCCTGAAAACGATCCGAGCACTCCGGAATCGGGCGGTATCTGGCGTTCGAATGTCAATGTTTTAACCGATTGCTCGCTTGAGGCGGCAGAGCCGATGATCGGAACGTGGTCATACAACGCCATTGAATGCGCTGTGTGGTTATCGAATCGGGCTTTGCCGCATCCCTGTATGGCAAGCGATTCTGTAAATGAAGGAGAAAATTATGGCAACGAGAAAACAGGCGTTACTCCTCTTCAGCAAACCTCCTATTCCCGGTCTGGTGAAGACGCGTTTAACCATAGCGCGGGGTGGATCGCTGAGTGAAGAGCAGGCGGCCGAGTTCTTCAAGCGCAGCCTTTATGATGTCAGCGAGCTGGCCATGCATGCACTGATGGGGCTGCAGGCGGAAAACGATGAGCGTGTCGCCAGCGATCCTTCGGCCGATACTATCACCTATGATTTCTTCGTTTCCACGACACCTGCTGAAAACGTTGAGGTTATGAAGCAAACCTATGCCGATCTCGGCCTTTGGCCGATGGAAATCCACTTCATCACCGATGCTGGCGTCACCTTCGACGATCACTTCGATGATGCGTTCTCGCAGATATTTGCCCGAGGGTATGAAAGCGTCGTTTCGGTGGGCGGCGACCTTCCCACCATGCCTAAAACGCACATTTCCCAGGCGTTCGCTTGGCTTGAGTACTTCCAATCGCTCGGTACGCCCGGTTTCGTGCAGGCTCCGTGTCAGGAATGCGGTACTTCGTTGGTGGGGTTGAGCTACAACACGCCACTCAACCATCAAGGGGTGTATTACAATCTCGAGGGTACTGCCGCCCTTGATGCCTACGTGGAAAAGCTGCGCCAGGGCAACATTCCTTCGGCATTTTTGTCGCCTGTTTCCGATATCGACGAAGGTGGCGATTTGGCCCATGCCATTTCTTGTTTGAGGGCTATCAAGCAAGCTTCGGCATCGCAGCCCGATCTCTATGTTGCGCAGCGCGTGCTCGACTGGATTGATTTCATGGGCTTTCGGGTGAGCACGCCGCCTAACGACGAGCATGATCCGCGCCAGTACATCGACAAGTAATCATCAACCTCGGATCGATGATATCCGACGACGCATAAGGGATAGGTGAGCCGCTATGGCCATCGAAGAGTACAAGCAACCCATACACGCGACAGAGGCGCTGTGTCCTCAATGCCTCAAAGAGCTCGCAGCGCAAGTGTACGAGGATGCCGAAGGTGCGGTGTGGATGGAGCGCACTTGCCCCGACCACGGTTACTTTACGACGCGGATGTGGCCTGATGCCGAGCACTATAGATGGTTGCGCTCGCTGGCATTTCCTCCGATTGCCCCCACCGATACGAGGCCTGCCGATAAACCGTGCCCGCTGGGCTGCGGGGTATGCTCAAGGCATGTGCGGCGTGCTACCTTGCTTGAAATCGAGGTGACGCAGAAGTGCAACTTGCATTGTCCTGTCTGCTTCATGAGCGCCGAAGACGGCGAGGGCGACCCGACGCTTTCTGAAATCGATGCGATGTATGAGACGATCGCGCGCAGCGTGGGGGTCGATGGTGCCGTGCAGATAACGGGAGGGGAGCCCACGTGCCGTGATGATCTGGTCGATATCATCGCGCGAGGGCGCGCGCGAGGGTTCTGGGGTATCGAAATCAATACCAACGGGCTTCTCATCGCCGCGCGTGAGGGGTATCTCGAAACACTGGTAGCCGCAGGTTTGACGGGGGTATACCTTTCCTTTGATGGATTGACCGATGAAGTGTATGAAGTTACCTGTGGTTCGCGCATTTTAGATATCAAGCTCAAAGTGGTTGAGCGTTGTCGTGCGGCGGGTGTGCAGTGCGTTTTGGCTGCCACGATCGTTTCCGGTGTCAACGATGCGCAGTTGGGCGATATTTTGCGTTTTGCACTCAACAATGCCGATGTGGTTGCGGGTCTTGCGTTGCAGCCGGCATTCACCTCGGGGCGTTTCGAGGCTTCGCGCGTGATCCCGTTGACGATGGGCGATGTGATTTTCGAGTTAGCGCAACAAAGCGAGGGATTGCTGGAACCTTACGATATTTGGCCTTTGGGTTGCTCTCATCCCCTGTGCGATACGGGCACGTTTCTTGTGAAAAGCGATGAGGCCACCCACCCTTCCGGTTTTTTTCCTGCGACGCGCAACCTTACACGAAAGGCGTATCTTGGCGGGTATAACCCCGCTTCACCACAGGGATCGGTCTTTCTTGATATCCTGTCGAAACAGGGTGTGGAGGTGAAGTCGGGGCTTTCCCTCATCATCATGAATTACATGGATGCCGCCTCGATGGACACGCAGCGCCTGCGGGAATGCAGCATGGTAGTGGTCACGCCGGACGGGCGCACCATTCCGTTTTGCTCATATCATTTGACGAACACTGAGGGTACGCGTGTGTATCCTCCCTGGTGCAAGCCTCAACTAGCCCGTTAGAACCTCTGCGGAAAGGGAAAGGGAAACTATGGAAGAAAAAGAAGGTTCGGTGGCATATATCATTCATATAGATGCTGCCCGGTGCACGCAATGCGGGCTGTGCGAGGCGTTTTGCCCGGTCAACGTATTCGTGATGGAAAACGGTCCTGTGGCGGTGCGCCCTCAGGATTGCTGGGGCTGCGAAACGTGTGTCGGACAGTGTCCTGAACACGCTATCCGCATCGAGGTTTCCTCGGAGGTGGCGGCAGTCCGGGAAAAACGCACCATCGCAGCGCCGCTGTCCGAAGAGGCGATCGCCACGTATGCCCAGTGGTCGCACACCCTTCAAGACGTGCTGGGCTTGCGTTGGAATCCGGTGGCTGTTTCGCTTATCGCTGCGGGCGAACCGCTACCCGATGTGCCCATACCCGAAGAACGCATGCGCTACTGCCAATCATTGATGGCCGCGCGTCGTGGGCGATCGATCATGCTGCCTGCGTACCGTCATGCGTGCCCTGATGGAACGGCGATTCTCGGATTGACCGAAATACCCGAGAAGCTGGCAAGTGGAGAGCTCTACGTTTTGTTCCATAAGCTTGATTCCATCGAAGCGGCCAAGCGCATGGTGGCCGAACGCCCCTGCCTGCCCCCGCGCACTATCGACGCTACGGTGGTTACCCCGCTGGCGCAGGCGAAGTGCCCCGTCGATGTGGTGGCGGTTATCGCCGAGCCCGAACAGATTATGTGGCTGTGCATGTCTGCTTCGTATTACACCGGGCATCGCCATGATTTGCACGCGAGCGGCTACAATGCGCAGTGCGTGGAAACGACGCTGCTGCCCTATGTAAACGGGGAGCTCAACATCTCATTTGGCTGTTACGGTTGCCGCGCCTCATCGGATGTGGGCGATAACCTGATGATGATGGGTATTCCTTCGGAGGTAATGCCGACGATCGTTGCCGGACTGACGGAATTAGGGAAAAAAGCTATTCCGCAGTCGCGCGATAAAATATATCTGCCGCCTTTTTAGGAGTCGTTGTGAGCGAAGCCCTATTTTTCCTGAGAGCTGCCAGTGATCGGGATCTTCCCGTTCTTGATTCCTATGCCGCCGCCGAGGGTATGGGGAATATCCCGTGCGCTGATCACGTTTGCGTAGCGGTCAATGATTCCGACGAAATCGTCGGTTTCATTCGTCTTGTCTTCGACGACGCAAAGGTGTGCCACGTCAACCCTGTCGTGGTGTATCCCTCTTGGCGCGGGGTTGGTCTCGGACGTGCGCTGATCGATTACGCGGCACAACGATTCGGTGAGGTGCGTTTGGTTTCCCGCGGAAGCAGCCTTGCGTTTTATAAGGCCTTGGGCTTCACCCCGCTTCCCTGGGATGAGATAAAACCTGAAATTGTTGAAGAATGCACGGAATGTGAACTACGGGATGAATGCCATCCGGTTCCCCTGAGTAGAGGTGCAAAAGAAAGAGAGAGCTGAAAGCCATGTCTATCAAATCTGCCTTTTCAGTGATAACAAGCGCCGCGCAGTCCTGTAACGGGTGCGGAAAGTGTACCCCTCGCTGCGAGGTTCTCACGGATGCTTCCCACACGATCGGCGAGCTCGCTGCAGCATATGCGGTCGCCGCCGAAGGGTGCGATCTTGCAACCGAGGAAGGGGTAGCGGCGTGTATCGAAAAAGTTAATGCGTTAGCAAGCGCTGCACCGATGTTGGTTTTCGCGGTGCGGCGCTGTTGTATGTGCGCGTTTTGCACGCAAACCTGCACGGCCGGGGTTGATGCCCGCAGCGTTTTTGCCGCGGTGCGCGAAGTGCTGTCGATAGCGGGTATCACCACGCAAGAAGGTTTCGAATCGACGCAGGTCGATACGGAGTGGCATATATTTTCCGTGTATCGTGCGGTCTACGGCATCAACTATGTCGATCTGCCGCATGTCGGGGGAGAGGGCGGCGTGCCCGCCGAAGGTGCCGAAACCCTGTTTTTCCCCGGATGCCCCTTAGCCAGTTATGCCCCCGAATTAACGCGTGAGATATTCGCGTGGCTGCAGGCCCAAGGGATGAACGTTGCGCTGTCGGAAGCCTGTTGCGGTAGTCCGCTGAAATCGGCTGGTTTCGGCGATCGTGCGCGTGAATTCAAGCGCGATATCGCGCGCGTTATCACCGATGCTGGCATACGGCGAGTCGTGTGCGTCTGTCCGGGGTGTTTAGATGAGCTGCGGGAAGCTGACGGTATGGAAAACGTGGAATTCGTCGCGCTGCCTCAATTGCTGGCAGATGCGGGGATGAAGATGAATCCTGCCAAGTTGCGTAAGGTTATGGGTATCGCCGAGGGTGCAGATACCCCGCTTTTCACTCTTGCCGTATGTGATTCATGCCACGACAGAGAAGGTGTTTTCGGCGATCCTCTCCGTACTCTTTTCGATGAAACCTGTCTGCGTGAACTCGATCATAACGGTGCCGATACGCTGTGCTGCGGCGCGGGCGGCGCGGTGTCGCTGGTCGATCCTGCTCTTTGCACACGGCGTGCGCAGCGGGTGCTGGATGAGGGTGCAGCGCACGCCGATGTGGTGGTGGCAAATTGCCCCACGTGCAGTTATACGTTCGCCGCTCAAGGGCGAACGGGTATGCGCACCGCCGCAGGGGAGGCGTATGCCCATTGCAACTACCTCGATCTCATGTTTGAGGCGGAGTTTGACTGGGATATGATATTTTCCCAGCTTGAAGGCATGTGGAGCGGCGAATACGGTCCGTGGGTGTGTCAGCAGCTGACATAGGTATTCCAGAGAGGGCAAACGGTATAAGCAAGCGCCACTTTTAAAGACGTACGTGGTCGATGAGGTTTGAAGCGAGGGGTGTGATAGCGGTGGTGTATACGCATGAGGTGGATTCGCCGGTAGGCGCTATCACGCTTGCCAGCGATGGTGAAGCTTTGGTTGGTCTGTGGATCGAAGGGCAGAAGTATTTTGCACGCACGATACAAGAGCGCGAGGAACACCCCCTTGCTCTTTTCGATGAGGTGGTGCTGTGGCTCGCAGCTTATTTTGCGGGCGAAAACCCTCCGATCGATTTTCCTTACACTTTAACGGGCACTCCGTTTCGCCAGGAAGTGTGGCGGATTCTGACCCGCATTCCTTACGGGCAGGTGATTGCGTATGGAGATATCGCGCGTGAGATGGCACGGATTCTGGGCAAGGAAAAGATGTCGGCACAGGCGGTTGGAGGCGCGGTCGGTCACAATCCTCTTTCGATCGTCGTTCCCTGTCATCGCGTTGTCGGATCCGATGGCAGCCTGACGGGTTATGCGGGTGGCCTCGGGATAAAAAAGCGTTTGCTGCAGCTGGAAGGGGTCGATATGAGCCGCCTTTACACTCCCGTCAAAGGAACCGCTCTGTAGTGCGCTACTCGAAGAGGGGTGGCGCGTTGTGCTTTTGCGGCAGGGCAGCTTCGCCTGCCTGTGTGAAGGTGTCGTGCTGTACGCACAAAAGGGTGTCGAGGGGTGAGATTCTGCCCCGATCATCACGGGGGCAGCGGGTATAGGCTTTTTCGAGTGAAACGATGACAAGCAAATGATCCCCGGCTTCTTGAATGCTTTTCACGCTGCAGGTCAAAACGGAAAGCGCACCGGTGATAAAGGGAAGCGTTTTCGTGGTTGCGGGAAGGGGGGAGAGCTCGTGGGGCACGAAGGCATCCTTGTCTTCGGTGTGCCCCGAGTGGTTGCCGCACCACAGTGCGAGGTCGGCAAGGCTTTGATCGATCAGGTTGATGCTGCAGCGTTGTGTTTCTTTCAGCATCTCAAGGGTGAGCGAGCGCGCACGCAGCGCGAAGGCAACCAGTGCCGGTTCGTGGGAAACCGGTGTTATCCAGGCAACGGTTGCGAAGTTGGCCGTGTCGTTTCGATAGGCTCCCACCAACGCCACGGGGCGGGGATTGAGCAGAGCTGCCCTATCGCGCCCCTGCACCTCGCCTTTTCTAAGGTCTTGAATTTTGGAAGATAACCCCCCTTGGCAGGTGGGCGGTTCGTCTCTGTGCGTGTTGTGTTCGTGTGTCATAGGTTCCCCTGGTCGTTGCCCTCCGGCGGTTAGTGCGAACAGTGAGGAGCTTGCGGCACATCGATGCCGAGCGCGTCTGCCGCTTCGTGGCGCAACTCTTCAAGGGTTATTTCGTAGCAGGCCAGAGCGTCGATCCAGCGGCGCAGACAGCTTCGTCCTTTGTCGGTTAGAGAAAACATTCTTTTTGCCGAACCTTCTTCCGGCGTTTCCCAATACGAAGAGATGAGTTCGTTTTCTTCCATGCGTTTCAGTGCGCGATAAATCCCGGTTGCATCGGGTTTTTTGCCGCCGAACATGGGAGATTGAGCCGCCTGTTGCACGATGATGTAGCCGTGCAGCGGGGTATCCGATTGAGCCAACAACGTCAAAATGGTCGGCTGGGAAAGCCGATTGAGCGATTTACCCAGTTCGGCGCATTCTTGCAAATCGGCATCCGTTTTGGGATTGCAGCTATTCCACATGGAAGAACCTTTCAAAGAGAGATAAATTTGATAATGATATCATTGCACATATAGTCGACTATATCCACTATTTCCCTCTTCTCGTCGTTTATCTTGTGCTCAAACACTCTAAGTTTCGGTGAAATCTTCAATCAATGATAAACTTCATTTCAAATGAACGAGAGATTTTGAAATGAAGGAGAACACCTGGTGACTGAAAAGCAGCTTACGACCCCGACCTCAAAAGAGTGTGCCCTGATTGCAGCACGGGCGGCTGATGAAAAGAAGGCTACCGATATCATGGTGCAGGAAGTTGGCGAGCTTATCTCGGTGACCGATTACTTCGTGATCGCAACGGCAGCGAACAACCGTCAAGTAAACGCCATTATCGATGAAATCGAAGACGCATTGCGCGAAAAAGCAGGTGTCAAGCCGATTCATCGTGAAGGTACGGGGGATGGGACGTGGGCGTTGCTCGACTACGGTAACTTCGTCGTGCATGTATTTCAGCCTGAAGCGCGCGATTACTATCGTCTTGAAGCGCTCTGGAACGATGCTCCCATTATCGATTTGGCTGAAGCGGGTATCACCGATGTTGAATATTCCGACCGCATCGCAAAGCTCCTCGGTAAGGAATAACGCGCTTATTCCTCCTCTTTCGAAGCCTGCTGCTGAGGTAGCCAGGCTTTGGGTAGGGGGAGGGCACTGCCCAAAGCTGCTGCCAAGAACAGTGCGATTATCGCAGTGATTGGGAAGCAAAGAATCAGTAGGAAGGCCGACATAAGCGGATTGCGCATCACGCCGCCGCACACGGCGGCCGAGCAGAGGGCGATGCAGAATACGGGATCGGCACCGCTTATGGCAGCGATCCCGTAACCGAGCGCCACTCCTGAAAATATAACGGGGAAGATGTTGCCGCCTCGCCAACCGCATTGCACGCAGAGCGGCCCCATGAACAATTTGACGATGCCGGTCAAAAACAGGGTAGCGACGCCGAAATTCTGCCAATTATCGGCAAGAACATGCATCTGCGTTTCCCCGGCGAACATCGTATAGGGAAGCACGCAGCCGACACCGCCCAATACTATGCCGGCGAAAACCGCACGCATCACTATCTTGTCGCCGAAAATCCCCGCTATCTTTTTCGCAAGCGCGTTGAATCCGTGATAGAGCCAGCCACCACCTGCGCCAATCAAGGCAATCGGCAGAGCCCACAGAAGTTCGGTGACGCCGATGTCGAGGGAGGAAAATCGCATGAGTCCGCCGCTATCGCCGACGAGCGATTTCAAAAGGAAGAAGGCTCCCAGCGATCCGGCGATCGCCACGAAATAGCAGATCACCTTACCTTTTTTAGGCAAGGTGATCGAATCGTCGTTTTCCGTGTTTCCCACGAGGGGGGCTGCGAAACCGTAAAGGGGTGCGGTGAATATGGCGGAAAGGGCTGCCGAGGTACCGATTTCGGTCAATTCCTTAAAATCGGCTCCGAACCGTTTCATGCGCTCTCCAACCCAGGTGCACAATCCGGCGATCGCTCCGGTCAATCCTGCTTCAGGTCCGATCGATCCCCCGAAGATGAGCGGCAAGATGGCGGCAAAGCTCGATTTGCCGATGTTGTCATAGCGGTAGCGCCCGTCGCGCTTGATGTCGGACATCACTTCGTTGAGTTCGGCCGGTAAATTTCCGACGCGCTTTTCGGTAAGGCCGATAAGGATGCCGCCAAGCGTGCAGACGACCAAGGGGTAGTAGGCGAAATCGATGGCGTTCGGAACGGTTTTCCAAATGAAGTTCAATCCGATGTTCATAAGGACGAAGAAGCCCCAAACGAAGGCACCGCCGATGGCACCGGTAAGCGCCACGGCGATCAAAAACAGCGTCTGGTTCTTAAGGCGGGTAAAAGTCATATCAACCGGCCAAACCCAGCAACCCGTATGCGGTTTTCGCCTGTTGAACTCCGCGGAGGATAGCCTGCTGCGTTGCCGAAGCAAAAATCAGGTAAATCCGCCAAGGTTGCTTGTTCAAGCGTGTCCATACTGCTTCCTCTTCTACTCTTTGATGGTTCTTTCGAAGATGCTTACTAATTCATTGTGGTAGGTTTGAGGGAAAAGGTCGAAGGGAATCACGCGGTTCAGACGGTATCCGCAGGCTTCAAGTCGGATGACATCGCGTGCCCAAGTGGCGGGGTCGCAGCTGACGTAGGCAACCCGTTTCGGGCTTGCGGCCGCGATCGATTCGGCGACGCCTTCGGCCAAACCTGCTCGCGGCGGGTCGACGACGAGAGCGTCGAGATTTCCAAGTGTCGGCAGTTCGCGTGCGGCATCGCCGCCGATCACTTCGACATACACGCCGTTGGCGTCGGCGTTGCGGCGCAGGTCGCGTACGGAGGAAGCGGCCGATTCAACGGCGAAGACGGTATCGACGATATTGGCGAGTGCAATCGAAAACGTACCGGCACCGGCATACAGGTCGGCTACGACTGAATTTTCATCGAGCTCAAGGCCTTCGACCACCGCTTCGATCATGGTTTCTGCCTGTGCGGTGTTTACCTGGAAGAAAGAAGGTGCGCTGATCATGAATTCAGCACCGCCGAGCGTTTCTCGCCACAGACCCTTGCCGGAAAGCACTTCAACCCCTTTGATCTTGCGGCTTTTGCCGGGGTCGGCCAAAACGCGGACGACACTCGATGTTTTCACGGCTGATTTAATGGTGTTGGCAACGACGTTGCGGGGAAATTCGCCGGGACAGGTCCACAGCGCCACTTCTAAATCTCCCGTATGGAGGCTGTGCCTGATGCCGACGCGGAAGATGCCGAGGTCGGTGTTTCCCTGTACGTAGCGCAGGGCTCCGCGAAGCGCTTTGGGCACCTTGGCGATGGATGAGTGAGCCAGAAGGCAGGCATCGGGGGTGGCAAAGTCGTGGCTGCCCTCTTTGCGAAAGCCGAGCATAAACTGTTTCCGCGTGTCGAAGCCGGCTCCCAATTCCAATTTGTTGCGATATCCCGTTTGCCGCTTGCTGGGCACGCAGGGGGCTACCAGAGCTTCGGCGCGTTCGTCATCGAAGTGCGCGATGTGGGTGAGCGAGGACACGACGTTGTCGCGTTTGGCGGAAAGCTGCGTTTCGTAGGCAACGTGCTGCCAGGAACACCCCCCGCAACTTTGCGCATAGGGACAGGGTGTTGGTACGCGGAAAGGAGAGGGCTCGATAACTTCGAGCAGGCGAGCGGTGCTGAATGTTTTCTTGTCCCGCTCGATGGCGCAGCGCACGATATCACCGGGAGCGGTGTCGGCGACGAAGACGGCTTTCCCCTCTTTTGTTCGACCGATTCCGGCGGCTCCATACGTTAAAGCGTCGATGGTGATGATTTCTTCTAGGGTCACGGGGATTCCTTATATGAATAAGTTGCGTGCAGGTTTTTTATTTTACCCCATAATAGCGTATAATCATCCATGTTTTGTGCCCTCTTAGCTCAGGGGATAGAGCGTCTGCCTCCGGAGCAGAAAGTCGCAGGTTCGAATCCTGTAGAGGGCACCATAAAACACGTGCAGTGAAAAGTAGGGATCCCCGGAGGGATTACACGAAGAAAAAGGAGCCATCATGGCGCAATATAGCCCTCAGTATCAGCCCAGCGGCGAAGAGATCGCCCTGATCAAAACGACGAAGGGCACGATCAAGGTGCAGTTGGCGGGTAAGGACGCGCCGATCCATGTGGGTAATTTTGTGGAATTGGCTCAAAAAGGCTTTTACGACAACCTGAAATTCCATCGTTACGTTGCCGGGTTTGTCATTCAGGGTGGATGCCCCAATACGCGCGATCTTGATACCGAACAGGTCATCGAGGCAGGGAAAAGCCGCATGTCGAATTTGGGCACGGGCGGTCCCGGTTACTCGATCAAGGAAGAATACAGCACGAATCCCAACAACAAGCATCTTGATGGCGCGCTTGCTATGGCTCGTTCGCAGGACCCGAACTCAGCGGGTTCGCAGTTCTATCTGTGCTTGGGGCCGCAACACAACCTGGATTCCGGTTATACCGTGTTCGGGCAGACCATTGAAGGTATGGATATCGTGAAGGAACTGCGCGTTGGCGATGTAATCGAGTCTATCGAAATCGAAAATGCGGTCAAATAGCAAAAGCGCGTCGGTAATTTTACGCACACGAAGAGCGGTTGTACCCGAAATATGGCAAAATACGATTGATGGGTGCAAAGAGGCCGAAGATAGAAGGAACAGATGAACAACGAGATTTTTCAGCACGCGCGACAAGCATATGGGGAGAGGGACTACGAAGCGGCACTTGCCGCTTTTACGCAGTGTCTCCAGGATTCTCCCGGTGCCTTGCTCCCTGGTGAAACAGGTCTGCTCTATCATCAAATTGGCAACTGCTTGGTCAAGCTCAATGATTACAATGAAGCGATCCATGCCTATACGCAGGCAACCGCCGATGCGGCCTACGACGCTTGCGGCACGGTCAATTATAATCTCGGTATGGCATATGCCTCTTTGCATGATTACGAAGATGCGCTTCAGCACTTTGAAATAGCGGTTTCCGATGCGAAGTACGATGCCTCTTACAAAGCGTATTCGGGTATGGGTAATGCCTATTTGAAATTGGGAAAATCGGCGGAAGCAGGGGCGGCGTTTCGTTCGTCGGCTCTTGATGAAGCTAATCCCGATCCCACGAAATCCCTTCTTAACCTGGGTGTATGCTTCATGGCACTCAATCGTCCCCTCGATGCAGTGGCGTCGTACGAAAGCGCTTTGCAGTTCGACATGGCTCCCGCTACCCAGAATAAGCTTTACGCCAACTTGGGTCAGGCCTATGTTGCCAGCTCCCAAATGCAGAAGGCGGCATCGGCATTCGAAGAGGCGCTTGCCGACAAAACCTATTTTCTCAGCGATTCGGCCAGTGTCGACTATCAACGGGCCGTGGCTGCGGTAGCCACCGGCACTTCCGAAATGCAGGCGATCGAACCTGCGGCGGATATGTCGGGACTCGATGTGACAGCCGATGGGTCGCCCATGTATCCCGAAACCGACCAATATACGGCAACGCTCGATCCGTATTACTATCCTGATACCTACGGTATGCAAGATGATGGCTATGCAACGAGCGGTGATCGCTTCTTCAACGCAAGCGATGAAGAATTGGAAAAGTGGTCGAAGGGTGTTGCGCGCCAAGATCGCAAGCGTCGCAACGTCGGTCTTAAGATTCTTGTGTTCATAATCGTTATCCTCCTCCTTGTGTTTGCGGCGGGTTTGTTCGCCTTTACCCAAGGCTATGGTTATCCCACCCAGGAAGCGATAACCCAGCAGCTGTTCGCCAATAAGCAAGCGGCAGCTCAGACGTCGTTTGCTAAGGATTTGAGCACCGAAAAGATCAATGGCATGCTTGCACCGGTTCAAGCGGATGAAGCCGTTACCATCAACGGGGTTGAGCGCGCGATGACCAATTCAGAGGTCTACGTAACAGCAAAAACCGCCGAAGGTGGCAACGTTGATTATAAAGTATCGTTCGTACGCGATGGGATCGGCTGGAAAGTGACCAACGTGGAACTTTATTTCGCTTCTCAAAATTAACAGGCACTACGAAAGGACGAGAACCTATGGCTCTTCAGAAAACCTATATCATGATCAAACCCGACGGCGTACGCAACGGACACATCGGTGAAATTGTCAATCGTTTCGAGCGCGCGGGTCTTTCCTTTGAGCGCATGGAACTGGGTATGGTCACGCCCGAACAGGCAAAAGCAAACTATGCCGAGCACGAAGGCAAGCCTTTCTATGAGGGTCTTGTCAGCTACATCACTTCTGGTCCCGTAGTTAAAATGGTTATTTCCGGCGAGGGTGCTGTTGCGAAGTGCCGTTCATTGATGGGTGCCACTGACCCTGCCGCCGCAGCCCCCGGCACTATTCGTGGCGATTTCGGCCTTGTGATGGACGAAAATGTTATCCATGGTTCGGACTCTCCGGAATCCGCCGAACGCGAAATGGGTATTTTCTTCGCCTAATCGTTCGTTGGTCGATTCTTTACCCGTCCGAATAAACGTGAGAAGATGAGAAAAGGATAGGCTGTATGCTATATCGTGTTATCGATGCGACAGAGCTTCCCGTACTCGTTTCCGCATTCATGGATTCTTATGAGGTGGTAGCTCCGGTCAAACGGGACCGGGGCTACGTTTTTGAACCCCTTGAATCGCCTGAGGAAATCGAGTTGGATTATGTTTCGACGATCGCGTCTCCCAAGAAATACTTTCTCCCTCCTAAAGAAACGCTCTTTAAATACGATGTGCGGGAAAACGAGGTCACCGAATATGCGGCCGAAATCACGCCGCGCGTTATCTTCGGTGCTCACGCATGCGATATCAATGCGCTCAACCGTCTTGATTTGGTGTTCAAAGATGGTCGCTATCCCGATCCCTATTATGTGGCGCGCCGCAAAGCAACGTTGATTGTCGGCATCAGCTGCATGCCGGGGGAAAACTGTTTCTGCCATCTGTGGGGCAGCGATGAAGCGCGCTTTGGCTACGACCTGTTTTTGCAAGATATCGGCGGGCGTTACCTGGTGAGTATGAGCAGCGTCGAAGCGGCTAATATCCTCGAGGCCGCCTGTGAAGTGCGCGAAGCAACCGACGAAGATCGCATCCAGTTTCGCCATGCCACGCGCCGTCGCCAGGAAAGCTTCAATGCCGACATTCCCGATATCCAGGAAGTCGCTATGCTGATGGATGCCTTCCACAAAGATCCGTTCTGGGAAGAGCTCGGTGGTCGGTGTCTTTCGTGCACGGCCTGTTCGGCGGTGTGTCCTACCTGCTTCTGCTTCGATATTCAAGATACGCTCGACCCCTCGGGGGATACCGGCGTGCGAGAGCGCGTTTGGGATTCATGTACGGCACCTCAATTTGCCGAAGTTGCGGGTCATCACAACTTCCGAGAAAACGGTCGCTGGCGTGTGCGTCATCGCTTCTATCACAAACTCAATGGCTTTTTGGCTAACTACGACCGTATGCTCTGCGTTGGCTGCGGGCGCTGCGTGACCGCTTGCAAGGCCCAGATCAATCCCATCGAAGTCCTCAAGTTCTTCGAACGAAAGGGGGCACAAGATGGCAAATAGTTGTGCGGTTTCAACGGTGCAGGTGGCGCCGCTTTCCGACTACACCCCTCCCTTGACGGGTACCGACATGATGGCGGCTAATCCCTATCGCCCGTGGCCGGCGCGGATCACTTCGATCACTGAATTGACCGCAACCGAAAAGCTTTTCGAATTTCGGCTTATCGACGAACGCATCCGCGAGGCATTTCATCATAGCCCGGGACAATTTGTCGAAGTGAGTATTTTCGGTGTGGGTGAAGCACCTATTTCCATTTCGGGATCACCTTCCAAGCAGGGATTTATTGAGCTGTGCGTGCGTCGCGCCGGCGAGGTTACCGATGTGCTGCATGAAATGCAGTGCGGCGATATCGTGGGTTTGCGCGGTCCGTTCGGCCGCGGTTTCCCGTTCGAGGAAATGAAGGGGCACGATATCCTGTGCGTTGCCGGTGGGCTGGGCATCGCTCCTTTGCGCTCCCTTATCAACAACATCCACGATGAGCGCAGCGAATTTGGCAAAGTTACCATTATCTATGGATCGAAGAATCCTTCCGAAGTGATGTTTCGCGATCAATTCGAAATGTGGCGCCATCGCAAGGATTTCGATCTCTACCTGACCGTCGATGAACCCGATGAAACCTGGGATGGGGAAGTGGGGTTGGTCACCAAACCCTTCGGCCATCTCGATATCGATGCCACCAATACCTATGGTGCCATTTGCGGACCTCCGGTCATGTATCGCTTCGTTATCGACGAAATGCGCAAAAAGGGCATCAGCTACGACCATATCTATGTCAGTTTCGAGCGTCATATGAAGTGCGGCATGGGTAAATGCGGTCATTGCCAAATCGGTCATCAATACGTGTGCATTGATGGTCCGGTATTTAATTATTGGGAAGCTAAAAATATTCAGGGGTCGATGTAGAATGTCTGCCTATTGTATAGCGTGTGAAGAAAAACCGCGACCGCCCCGCGTGGTGGTAGTGGGTTTGGCCAGTTGTTTTGGTTGCCAGTTGCAGATCACCAACATAGAATCCCATCTGCTTGAAGTGCTTGGGCAGATCGATCTGCACTATTGGCAGCTGGCTTCAAGCGGTCATATGCCCGACGAGTTCGATGTGGCGATCATCGAGGGCGCGGTCACGACCGAAGAAGCCGTGGAGACCGTGAAGCAGTTGCGTGAAAAGGCGAAGGTTATCATCGCGGTCGGAGCGTGCGCCAACACCGCTGGCATTCCCGGCATGGCGGCCGCCAACCATGAAACGCGCTCGATTGAAGTCTACGAAACGTTGCCCGAAGCGGCGGGCGATCTCGTTGCCCCGCGCAGCGTGCCTTCGGTTATCGATGTCGATTACCAGGTGTTGTGCTGCCCTATCGATTCCCTTGAGTTTTTGGATATCTTATCCCATGCGCTCTATGGCTCAAACAAGACGAATTCGACGAAAACCATGTGCGGCGATTGCAAGCGCAACGAAACAACTTGTTTTTACGGCGAAAAAAAACTCTGCCTCGGTCTGGTCACCACGGCCGGGTGCGGCGCCCGTTGCGTGAACCTCGGTCGTCCCTGCAACGGGTGCCGTGGTCTTTCCCCCGATGCGAACCTGGAATCCGCGCGTGAAGTGGTGGCGCGCTACGGTGTCTCTGTTGCCGATTTCGATAAGGCGTTGGAACTGTTTAATCAGACCAACCCCGCCCTGCAAGAAAAGGAATAACCTCTATGACGAAAACCGCTATCACCGTCGACCATATTGCGCGCATCGAAGGTCACGGAAACGTACACGTTGTTATTGAAGAGGGCCAGGTGAAGACCGTTGAAATGAATGTGGTCGAACCTGCCCGCCTGTTCGAGAGCATGGTACGCAATCGTAGCTACACCGAAATCCCCTATATCTCATCGCGTATCTGCGGCATCTGTTCGTCGAGCCATGTGGTCACCGATCTCAAAGCGATAGAGCGTATCTTCGATGTGCAGGTAAGCGCACGGACGAATGCCTTGCGCCAGCTGCTGGTCTACGGCTCCTATCTTCAAAATCATGCGACGCATCTGTTCGTGTTCGCCGCCCCCGACTTCGTGGGCATGCCCAGCGTGTTTCCGCTGGCTGAAACCAATCCGCAGCTCTTCGAAAGCGCTTTGGCACTCAAAGCGTTCGGCAATGAACTGTGCACGAAGATAGGGGGTCGCAGCGTTCACCCCATCACGGCGGTGACCGGGGGATTCACCCATGAGGTTTCGGCTGCGGAGTATCTTGAGCTAGCTGACAAGATGGATGCCTTGATGCCCTTTGCCCTCGAAGCGGTCGATTTGTTCGATTCTTTCGAAGTGGCACCCCTGAAAAGCGAAGGCGATATGTTGGCGATGGTGGCCGATGATCACTACGCGGTAGTCCGAAGCGATACGGCTAAATTCCTGAACAGCGCTATCGCCTTCGATGCCAACCAGGCAAGCGAGGCTATTGAAGAATACGAAGTGCCTCATTCCGCCGCGAAATTCGCACGGGTGGCAGCAACGAAAAAACCTTATATGACCTGCGCTCTTGCGCGTATCAATGCCTCTTGGAATCTTTTGAGTTCCCAGGCTAAAGTGGCTGCCGCTAAAGTGGGCTTGCGCCCGCCGGAGGTCAATCCGATGATGAACAACGTGGCGCAAGCGGTTGAAATCGTTGATGCGCTTGAGCGCTGTGCGCACCTGTGCCGCGAACTTGCCGAAGGCGAGGGAAGCTCGATGCCGGTTGAATTCAAGGTGCAGGCGGGTTGTGCTACCGGTTTCACCGAAGCGCCCCGTGGCGCTTTGTTCCATGAGCTTGAACTCGACGCGCAAGGTCGTGTGGTGCACGCTTCGATCATCACACCGACCGCTCAAAACGTCGCTAACTTAGAAGCCGATATGCGTCAGCTGGCCGAAAACCTTGCGGCTCAGGGTAGGACCGAAGAGGTGATTCGCCTCGAGATCGAAAAGCTCGTGCGGGCGTATGACCCCTGCCTTTCCTGCAGCGTTCACTAACTGAAACGGGATACGAGGTAGGTATTGCTGAAGAAGGGCACCTTTGCGGGTGCCCTTCTTCATGGGGAGGGAAGAATCACCCGACGCGTTGGTGTCGGGTGAAGAGGGAGGTTACATTTCTGCCTTGACGGTTTCGGCCATGATATAACCGTAGTTCATCGCGGCATCAAATCCCATAGCGTAAGCACGCCCATCTTTTTCTTCAATCGAACCGCATACATCGCCTGCGGCATAGAGCCCGGGGATGGCCGCACCGGCTTCGGTCTGCACGTGTGCTGCCGGGTCGATGGCTAGTCCGCCTGTGGTCAGATAGGGGGTCGGCTCAACGGACACGACCCAAACGCCATCATGCATGTCCAGGAAAGGCAGCTTCTTGCGCCCGAATTCATCAGGCTCGCCGGCCAGCGCATGCGCATTGTGGGTATCGAGCGTTGCCTGCAGATTGGAAATACCCAGTTCCTTGGCGGCCGCTTCCACGCTGTCGTAGTGCACCATATCGCCGCGGTTGGGCAGGCACTTGTAGATATCCATGGCGTACGCTTCATTTTTCACCGTGGTGATATAACCCGACTCGTCAGTGATATGGAAGAATTTACCTCCGTTGTCGGGGTTGCGCAGCGCACGGCTCATGACGCCATGGTTGTCGCTTGAGATGTTGCCGAACTGGTCGCCTTGGGCGTTGACCATGATGCCCGGGGTGGTTTGATACAGGAAAGCGACCTCGAAGCGCGATCCGGCTTGCGCGGTGGTGGAAAGGAATGCTCCGAGTTCGCGACCCATGCACTCGATTCCTGCGCCGGCTTTTTGACCGAGCACAATGCCGTCACCGGTTGATCCCGGAGCGCAATTGAAGGTGAATTCGGCATAGTCGGGATAATACTGCTTGATCATGTCCTTGTTTGCGGCGAAGCCACCCGAAGTGAGGCACACGGCCTTTGCCGAAACGGTCCAGGTCGATCCGTCTTTACCTTCGGCTTTGACTCCGGTTACGCGATCGTTTTCCTTGATCAGGTCGGTCACTTTGGTGGCGTAGACGATGCTTCCGCCCAAAGCGGTCACGCGGTCAACGAGGAATTGCATGGCATATCCGCAGCCACCCATGTAGCAGCCAGGGGCTAGGTAGGGGGTGATGCCGTAGGCTTTATTTACTCCGAGACTGTAGAAACCGACACCGATGGTGTGCATCCAGTCGACGAGACTGCCGGAATTGCCATACATCGCGCTCTGATAGGGCATAGCTCCGCCGAAGCGATCGTTTTCCGGTTTGATATACTTCTTCATGAGACCGAGCATCGCATCTTTGTTGAACATCGGGCTGTCGTTGAAGCGATTCAGTCCGTAGTTTGTCTGCAGCTCGGAGCCCGCTGCGGCAACACCTGAATAAGTCATCGACATGGATCCACCGGGTATATCCTGTTTTTCAAAAAGAATAACCTTTTTGCCGGCTTCAAGTAAACGGGTTGCCGCGACAAGGCCCGAAGTGCCTGCACCCACGAACACTGCATCCACTTCGGCGGTTTGAGGGGTTCCCTTCGGGGCTGCTACGGCGCCCTTGTGGAAATCGTCAGGTTTCCCCCCTGCATTCGTTATCGCATCTTCGGTTGCCATTGTGATTGCGCGTGATGTGGTGGTGGCTCCGGAAATGGTGTCGACATCGAGGTTCTGCGCTTCGAGAATCTTGGCGGCCATCATCGGTGCGGCAACTGATCCGATGCCGATGGTGTCATCGCAGCGCAGAACACGAACACCCTTAAGCGCTCCTTTATCAATGAGCGCTTCGACGAGCAGTTTGTCGTCATGACCCATTGCCGTGCCGATCCATTTGCCGTCGGTGAATTCCTTCGGTATTGCTTTTTTGTTAGGGGTAGATGCGTTTTCCTTGGTGTCTTTTTCGTCCTTTGCCTGTTTGGGGGCAGCGCAGCCGGCGAGACCACCGAGAGCTGCCATACCGCCTATGGCAAACGATCCTTTCAAGAAGTTCCTGCGGTCAAGTTCCATAATAATTCCTCCTGTGTATCGGTTTCCACGACCCCTCGCGCCGTGAATTTTCCAACACCCAGTGTCTATCTTGCAGGATTGAATGTCGTGACCGATAATCAATGGACTTCATTGAAGCGATCGATTTTTCTACTTGATTATCGGTTACTTTTTGATGAAACCCTTCTTGTGCACGTTTTTTGAGCAGGGATTTTTCGTTTGTAGAATAATTCGAGCCAGAATAATTCGTCGGTCGTCTTCAGGTCGCCATTAAAGCAAAATATGCATATCATTACCAATAAGGGTGGCAGATTCCGATACAATATCATCCGAAGGGGATACGGAATGAAAAAGACAGGAATACAGGTATTGGTCTTTGCTCTGGGCTTCGGTCTGTGCAAGACGGCAACTTCCTTGGCCTACATCACCGCGATGGGGTCGGTTTCCTCGAGCGTAGGTTTTGTTTCCGAACTCGACTTTATGTTTGCCACAAACGGCGCTTCTGTCGTGACGGCTGCAGGTATTCTTGGATTGCTGCTGCGTGGTCGCTTACGCACCGGAGGTCTTTCGCAGGTTTCCGCCCTCATTGCTTTGACCCTCGCATTTTTCCTCAGCTTGACCAATGCTTTAGCGGGTATGCCCCTTTTCGTCTCAGCTCTTTTATTTGGTGCCTTGAGTGGTTTTTCCCTGGTGGTTTTTTATGCCGTTTGGCTTGAAGTCTTTGCTTCGCAGGAAACTTCGCTCGCGGTTATCGAAATCGTAATCGGTCTGCTGCTTCAGGGTTGCATTGTCTCTTTTTTGCCTGGATTCTCCTCGGTGGTCATCGGCGTGGTTTCCATTGCGATTTTGTTTGTTTCAGCATTCATTTTGAGGTGGGCTAAGCGCCAGATCGATGCTCCTGTCGAAAGCATCGATCTTAAAAGCCTCAAAACGCTTCCCCTGGAGCGATTCACCCTTGTTCAGTCGTACCTATGCCTGTTTGTTTTGGTTGGTGTTGTCGGCATCCTGCATACCGCGCTGCTCGGTTCTTCTTCTGAGCATATCGTGGGAGAAGTCAGTATGTGGATGCCGCTTGCGGTTGCCACGGCGATCACCGCATTGATCGCGGCGCTGATGGTTCGGCGGCCCAATCCTGCGACAATCTATAAGATTTGCTTTCCCGTCATGCTGGTCATCCTTTCCCTGCTGCCGTTTTTCGGGGAAATGCTCGGGTCTTTTACGGGATTGGTGATGATTACGTGCTACGACGTTTGCGGGATGGTGTTCCTTTTGTTTATTGCCGAGCAAGCGCGGAGGTTGCATTTTTCAAGCTATTTTCTTTCAGCTTTATACATGGGTGGTTCGAGTCTGTTTTTGGTTGTGGGGCTTGCTATCGGATTGCTTCTTAGCTCGCTTTCGGTTGATTACGGGTTTTCCCTGCTGACGCTTTTGGCCTTCGCTGCTATCTATCCGCTCGCTATCGTTTTGCTGTTGGTACTGCGCCGCAATAAGGTAACCGCCGCTGAATCGGTCGTCGGGATGTCTGAAACACCGGTTGAAGGGGAGTTTTCGGGCGCATCACAGCAGCCACTGGTTGCAGCAACATCGAAAGAGGATGCGGTTTTGGATGTATTGGCGAAACGGGTGTCGCTTACCAAGCGGGAGACGGAAATATTTTTATACCTCGCTCGCGGGCGTTCCGCTAAATACATAGCGGAGGAATTGGTCATCTCCGAAAACACTGTGTGGGCTCATATCAAGAACATCTACGCCAAATTCGAGATACACACAAAGCAGGAGTTGATCAGCATGGTTGACGAAGAGGTAAAGACCGCCGAGATCTGTTGATTCCGGTTGGAAATCAACCCGACGCATCATATGCCCCGCATGTGGATTTTCCGCAAGAGAATTTCCCCTGTGCTAAAATGCAGATTCGAACATCTTGATACTTAAGGGGTTAGCCTTTATGTCGTTTATGGATATGTTCACAGGACAGATGTCTTCCGACATGGCAATCGACCTGGGAACTGCAAATACATTGGTCGCCATTACCGGTGAAGGTATCGTTATCAACGAGCCTTCTGTTGTGGCTATTGAAAAGAGCACGCATCGCGTGTTGGCAGTTGGTCATGAAGCGAAGAACATGATCAACCATACGCCTGAAGCGTTTTCTGCAGAACATCCGCTCCATGATGGTGTTATCGCCGATTACGATGTAACCGAAGCCATGCTTTCGGCTTTCATCAGTCGCGCTCAATCGCGTAAATATCCGTGGCAGCCCAAGCCGCGCATCGTCGTGTGCATTCCTTGTGGTGCCACTTCGGTTGAGAAACGCGCGGTGTTCGAAGCCACCATTCAAGCCGGTGCGCGTCAGGCGTACCTGATCGAAGAGCCTATGGCTGCTGCTATGGGTGCCGATCTGCCCGTTACCGAACCGACCGGTTCGATGGTTGTCGATATCGGTGGCGGTACAACGGAAGTGGCCGTTATTTCATTGGGAGGCATCGTAACTTCGTCTTCCTTGCGGCTGGCAGGCAATCGTATGGATGAAGCGATCGCTATGCATCTGCGCGATCTGCTTGGCATCAAGATCGGTGAACGCACGGCTGAAATCATTAAAATTAAAATCGGATCCATCTTGCCCTTTGAAGACGGCCGCGAACGCGACATGATCATATCGGGTCAAGATGTGGTTACCGAACAGCCTAAAGAAGTTACCATTCAATCGGAAGACGTGCGTGCGGCACTGCAGGCACCCATTGATGAAATGGTGGTTCACATCAAGGAAACGTTTAAGAAGACGAATCCCGACCTGGCTTCTGACATCATTTCAAACGGCATCCTGCTTACCGGTGGCGGCGGCTTGCTTGCCGGGCTCGATCGCTATCTTACGCAGAAACTTGAAATCCCGGTGTGGGTCAGCGAAACCGCGTTGACCAACGTTGTTGTTGGCTGTTTGAAGGTGCTTGAAACGCCGACGGCGCTCAAGCAAACTCTCATGCGTTCCAAGTAAAGGCGTTTTCTTTTTCATGGCGCTGAAATTTAAAGAAAAGTCAGCGATAGGCGGCCCGGTGCTGCTTATCGTTTTGCTGGTTATATCCACAGCGATGGTGACGCTTTATGCGCGCGAAGGGGAACACGGTGTTTTGCATACGGTGCAAAATACCACCTCCGCCCTTGTAGCCCCCTTTGGTTTTGTGGGATCGCTGATTGGTTCTGCGGGTGATTTTGCGGGCGAATCAGTGGGAAATGCGACGGCTTCCGACAATTCCCTCAATGGGCTCAAACAGCAAAATGAAGAACTGCGTTCGATGATTTCACGCTTGGAAGAATACAAGCAAGAGGCGCAGCGCCTGGAAGGCTTGCTGGCCATCAAGGATGCCAATGCGCTTGAAACCGTTTCGGCTCAGGTGATTAACCGTTCGGGAGAATCGTGGAATCAGGTTATCACGATCAATCAAGGTGCTGCTTCAGGGGTGCAATCGGGGCTTCCCGTGATGGGACCGACCGGACTTATCGGGCAAGTTATCGCCACGACGCCTTTCACTGCCGACGTGCGGTTGTTGGTCGATCAGCAGTCGGGCGTTGCGGTTTTGGTTCAGGCATCGCGTGCTGAAGGTATCGTGCGCGGATCGCTTGAAGGGCTGCTGTATTTGGAGGATGTCGCTGCCGACGCACAGGTCACTGTGGGTGACGTGGTGGTAACGTCAGGTTTGGGCGGCGGTTATTTCCGTGGATTGATAGTGGGCGAAGTGGTCAAGATCGAGCAAAAGCAAGGCGATGCCACGCGGAAGATCGTTATCGCACCCAATGCGAAAACCTCAGCGCTCGAAGAGGTTTTGGTTGTGACCAAAATGAACTCCGAGGGGGCTGCTGCCGCGCCGACACCGGCTGCGCCGGCAACACCGGCGGCTGCACCCGCAGAAGATACCGAAGGGGGCGAGGCGTGATGATCAATCGCGAAAGCCTTCCCGTGTTGATCGGTGCCCTTATCGCCGTTGTGGCTCAGATAGTTATCGCGCCGAATATCGCGCTGTTTTCGGCGATGCCCAACTTCTTGGTTGCCTACGTTCTCGTGGTCGCTATGTTGCGTCCCACCGATGCGCTCTATGCGATGGCTTTCGTGCTGGGGCTTATATCTGATCTGCTGGGATTCGGGCCGGTTGGCGCTATGCCGTTTTTGCTGATCATCGCCTCGTTCGCGGTAAGCCGTGCCTTTCTGGCTCTCGATAATGGCACGGCGTTCATGCCGTTGCTCATCTTCATCGTTGCCGCTTTTTCCGTTGAGATTTTCTATGCGGCATTTTTAATCGGCTTAGGTATCGCTTCTTCGCCCCTTGATGCTTTTATGTATCGAGCCTTGCCCTGTGCGCTCTACGACTGCGTATGCGGCCTTTTGCTCTATCCTTTGGGACAGAGGTTTCTCGCGCGCAAGCCGCTGGCAAACGGCGCTTCGCATCCATCGCATTTCCGTTAGGAGGTGTCTGCTATGTTGACTGCCATTATCGTTGGTGTCATAACCTTGATCGTTGCCCTGGTCGTGGTTTTCGTGATTTTCAGGGTGCGCACCGCAACCAAGACGCCTCAGGCGAAAAGCAATCTGAAAATGACTTCCATCAAATCGGTCGGTGTGGCTTCAAGCATGCCGGCAAACGGCCGGCACAGCAACGGGCAATCGGCTCATGTCAAATCGTCGAAGCCGGCTGCCGCCAATCCGACCGACGCTTTGCGCGGGCGATTTGTGGCGATGGGCGTGCTGGCGGCGGCGGTGTTCGGGTCGCTGACGGCCAAGCTGTGGAGCCTGCAGGTAATGCAGGGCGACAAGTATGCCAACGACGCTAAACAGAACCTCTATACCACGGTGGCAACGCCTGCACCCCGCGGTATCATTTACGACACGGCGGGCGAGCCTCTGGTGAAGAACAAGACCTCACTGACGATTTTAGCCGATGCGGAAGTGGCGGATGATCGCGATGTGATGTTGCGGCTTTCGGCGCTTTTGGGGATCCCCTACAACATTGTGCGCAAGCGCATCCAGGATGCTACGAGCGGCGCGCAAAGCCAGCGGGTGGTGGCAAGCGATGTCGCCCTGCGCGATATTGCGTTTATCTCCGAGCATCAGGGAGCATTTCCCGGAGTTACCACCCAATCGCGCACGGTGCGCCACTATCCTTGGGGAGCTTTGGGCGCTCATGTCCTGGGGTATACCGGCACCGTTTCGGAAGCGGAATTGAACAATATCCCTGCTGGTCAAAAGCTTGAAATGGGTGATTCTGTCGGCAAGAGCGGCGTCGAGAAAACCTATGAGGCCATGCTTGCCGGCGACCATGGTCAGCGCAAGTTGGTGGCCGATGCCGATGGCAATGTGCGTCAGGTGGTCAGCGAAACCGATCCTGGCAAGGGTAACGATGTCTACTTGACGATCAATGCGAAGGTTCAGATGGTTGCCGATAGGGCGCTTGCGAAACTCATCGCTCCTTCGGGTAAAATCGGCGGTGGTACCGGGTCGGCTGCCGCTTTGGTGTGCATGGATTGCACCAACGGCGATATCATAGCGCTTTCGAATTACCCCACCTATACTCCCGAAAGCTTCATCGGTGGCATTTCGCAGGAAATATGGGATCAATTCAACACGGAAGAATCTCATTTCCCTCTGCTCAACCGCAGCATTACCGGTGCCTATCCGGCCGGTTCGACCTATAAGGGCTTCACGGGCTTGGCGGGTTTGCACTACGGTTTCGCCGATGCCGCCAAGTCGTGGAATTGCCAGGGAACATGGACGGGTTTCGGCGATAAGTTCCCTCAGAAATGTTGGGAGTTAAACGGTCACGGCGCCATCGGTTTTCGCGAGGGCATCGTGGTATCGTGCGACGTGGTGTTCTATGAAATCGCAAAAAACTTCTATGAATCAGCGGGTACCATCGGCGAGGAAGCCCTGCAAAATTACATTAAAGAATTCGGTCTCGGCCGGGTGACGGGGATCGATTTGGCGGGCGAAGACCCCGGGCGCGTACCGACTCCTACCTGGAAAGCAGAATACTTCAAAGACGCTCCCGAAGAAGCGGGTTGGAAGCCGGGTGATATGTCGAACATGGCGATTGGCCAGGGCTATGTGCTGGCCACCCCCTTGCAGCTTGCCGTCGGCTACGGGGCCTTGGCTACGGGTAAATTGGTCAAACCGCACGTGTTCAAGGAGTCGCGCAATTCGGAGGGCGATGTGGTGGTAACCGCTCCGACGGTGGAGATGGGAATCCCCGAGGCAACGAAGGAAAACTACGCCATCCTGCGCGACGGTCTGCACGGCGTGTGCCAGGAAGAAGCAACCGTTTCCGAGCAGTTCGCTTCGCGGGGTATCGACGCAGGAGGCAAGACGGGCACGGCGGAAGTGGCGGGCAAGCAGGACTTCGCACTGTTCGTGTGCTATGCGCCCTACGATAATCCCAAATATGTGGTTGCTTGCGTCGTCGAAGAAGGCAAGGGCGGCGCGGCGGCGGCGTCTCCGGTCTCTGCGGAGGTCATGGAAGCAGCCTTGAAGGCGCAGGCTGGAACCCTCGATGTGACCCTTGCACCTATTCTTGCGTAAACGAAAGGAGGATCGCCATGGCTGAACAGAGAATGAAACAGATATCTTCGGTGAAGGCCGTCGATAAACAGGTTATCAATGCGACGCGCCCCCGTCGGTTCAAGGCCTTCAACATCCCCCTTATCATCGTTGTTGCGCTCTTGGTGGGATATGGGCTGCTCGTAGTCTATTCTGCCACATCAGCCGATGCGGATTACAGTTTTTCGCGCCAACTTTCAGGCGTGGCTGTCGGTCTGATATTCATGTTGCTGCTATGGCGTTTCGATTATCAGCAGCTTTCCGATTTCACGGTGCTGTTCCTTATCGTCAACGTGGTGCTTATCTTGTCGCCGCACCTGCCGGTCATCGGTGTCGATGCCAAGGGTGCGACCTCGTGGGTGAATCTGCTGGGCTTCCAAGTCCAGCCCGGCGAGTTCGCTAAAGTTACCGTTATCCTGCTGGCGGCCAGCGTGGTTTCGCGTTATGGCGGCAAGCTCGATGACCCGCGGGAATACCTCAAGGCAATCGGCATTTTAGCCATCCCGTTTTTCTGCATCATGACCCAGCCCGACTTGGGTACGGGCTTGGTGTATCTGGCGATTGCGGCCGTGGCTCTTATCGTGGGGGGTGCGCGCGTCAAATATCTGCTCATAACGCTTATCGCCCTGATCGCCGCAGTTGCCGCAGTCTTCGCAATCGATGAAGTCATCAAGAGTTCCACGGGTGAATACAAGTTGCTTAAGCAGTATCAGCGTGCTCGCTTGCTGGTGTTCATGGATCAAAGTTACAGCACCTCCGACGAGGGGTACAACTTGAAGCAGGCCATGATCGCTATCGGTTCCGGCGGGCTGTTTGGCAAGGGGTTCATGCAGGCGACCCAGTCAACGCTCGGGTTTCTCCCCGAAGCGCCGACCGACTTCATCTTTTGCGTATTGGCTGAAGAACTCGGGTTTTTCGGTGTTTTGGTTCTGATTGTCCTCTACCTTTCATTGCTTTTGATAAGCTTTCAAATAGCGCGGTCGTCCAATGATCTGTTCGGGGCTCTTATCGTGATGTGCGTTGTGGGGATGTGGTTGTTCCAGATATTGGAAAATATCGGAATGACATGCGGTCTTATGCCTATCACGGGTATTCCCCTGCCCTTCATGAGTTACGGGTCATCGTTCATGGTGGTAAACTTCATCATGTTAGGGCTGGTCGGCTCAGTGTGGGCACATAACTCTCATTAGCAAGGAAAGGCGGCTACCATGCAGATTCCCGTCGATATCAAAGCGGTCATGGACGAAGCGACCAACATCGAAGCGGCACGCACTACTCCGGTGCTCGTGACGGTGTTCGTCGACGAAAGTGCGCCCGCCGATATACAGGCTCAGGTAAGGTTTGCCTTTGCCAGCAATGCCACCAATGTGCGGGTCAGCGTGTCTTATTATCCCAGCATGCCGGTAGCGCCCATCCCCAGTGCCGATATGGCGGTTATCGTTGCGGGGCTCAATGAAAACACGGGGCACCTTGCCGCATCGATTCGAGAAATCGGTGTGCCAACCATGATTGTCACCACCTTGCCCGGGCTGGTACGAGAAATCGCCCGCGCACAAAAAACTCCTATTCTCGAAGGCGATTTGATAGCACCCGACTATATTCGTCCCGACGAGTATAGTCTTCCCGAAACTGCGGGCGCGACAACGGTGACCGAGCCCTACCCCCTTGCAGAAGAAGCCAAGCCCTTGCTCAATCAGAGGATGGGGGAGTGGGTGCTCGACGCCTGTCGCGAAAAGCGCCTCGCCTTCGCGCTCGCATTCCCCTTTGTGCGCAAGCCCCTTTCCCTCGATGCGGTCAAAGCGACCGCTATGCAAAACGCCGGGGTTGGATTGGTGCTGTTCATCCCTGGTGCCGATATGCCGGTTATGACGCTTAACCAGGCGAAGATGCTGCTTCAGATCGCTGCGGCTTATGGTCAGCCGCTAGGTGTCGAGCGGATCAAAGAATTGGCTGCGGTCGTGGGTGGCGCTTTTGCGTGCCGGGCCGTTGCGCGTCAGGTGATGGCGTTTGTCCCCGCTTTGGGCTGGGCGGTCAAAGCCGCCATCGGCTATACGGGCACGCTTGCCATGGGACGTGCTGCTATCGAATATTTCGAAGGCAACGGCTCGATTGACCACTTGGCCGAAGTGGTGGCCAAAGCGCGCGACAAGGTGGTCATCGCCGCCGATGCGGCGCGGAAACAACCCAATGCAAAGGCTGCCGTGGTGGCCGCGGCGCAATCGGTTGGCGGTAAGGTTAACGGCGTAGCTCATGCGGCCGCTGCCAACGTGCGTCCATTTTCCGAGCAGGTGGTGGCTTCGGCCGCCCAGGCTGCGGGGGTAAGCGCTGAAGACGTCACACGCAGTGTTGCCGATAAGGTGATGTCGGGTGTTGCCGGACATTTTAAAAAAGGAAAACACTAGATGACCGATTTATGGCCGCGTCTCGAACAGCTGCTTGCGGCAGCACAGCGCCCTGCGCGTTATATCGATCATGAATGGGGCGCTACCCACAAGCCTGAAGCCGCGTATCGCTTCTGCATGGTGTACCCCGATACCTACGAATTAGGCCAGGCGAATCAAGCTATCCGTATTCTGTGCAACGTGGTCAACGCGTGCGATGATATGGCGGCCGAACGGGTGTTTTTGCCCGCGCCTGAATTCTGCGATACCCTGCGCCAGCACCATCTTCCCCTCTTTTCGGTGGAAAGCTGCGCTCCCGTTGCCGAATTCGATTGCGTGGGCATCACGTTGCCCCATGAATTGGCGGCAACCAACGTGCTCGAAGTACTCGATTTAGCGGGCATCCCCCTCCATACCGATCAGCGCGGTGAAGATGACCCGCTGGTGTTCGCCGGCGGTCCGTGTGCGTTCAACCCTGAACCCTACGCCCCGTTCTTCGATGCGTTTTCGTTGGGTGAAGGGGAAGAATCGGTTGTTGAGATGCTTGAGCTGCATCGCCGTTTGCGTGCCGAGGGGGCAACGCGGGCAGAGATACTGCGCGCGTTGGCTCAGCTGCCCGGATGCTATGTACCTTCGTTGTATGACTGGCGTGACGAACAAAGCGCTCAGGCCGCCGGTACGTGGATTGCCCCGCGCGAACAGGGCATTCCGACGGTGTTCGAAAAGCGCATTTTTGAGGGTTTCGCACAAAGCCCGGCATGGGAACCCTGCGTGGTGCCCTTCACCGAAGTGGTGCACGATCGTTTGAATGTCGAAATTCTGAGGGGCTGTACGCGCGGTTGTCGTTTCTGCCAGGCGGGCATGATGTATCGACCCGTGCGCGAACGCTCGGCCGACAACATCGTTGCCTCGGTTCTCGCCGGCCTTGAGCAGACGGGTTACGATGAAGTCAGTCTGACCTCGCTTTCTTCGACCGACCATTCCCAAATAGCAGAAATCCTCACGCGCCTCAATCGTGAATGCGACGAAAAGGGTATCAGCGTCTCGATTCCTTCGCAGCGTCTCGATTCGTTCGGGGTCGATATGGCCACGCTTGTTGCGGGCAAGAAGCGTGGCGGTCTGACGTTTGCCCCCGAAGCGGGCACGCAGCGTCTGCGCGATGTCATCAACAAGAATGTGACGGAAGATGATTTGTTCAACGCCCTCGATGCGGCCTTTGCCGCCGGATGGCGTCGTTGCAAGCTCTATTTCATGATCGGGCTTCCAACCGAAACCGATGAAGATATTCGCGGTATCGCCAGTCTGGCGCAGCGGGCCTACAATCGCATGAAGCAAGCGGTGTCACCCGACCAGCGGGGGCATATCAAGATGAGCATTTCGGTGGCGCTTTTCGTTCCCAAGTCGCAGACGCCGTTTCAATGGGATGGTCAGATCGCTCCGGAAGAAGCGCAAAGGCGCGTCAATGTGCTGCGCGGTTCGGTAAAAACGCGCGCCATCGAGGTGCACTGGCACGACCCTTCCACCAGTTTCGTGGAAGCGGTTATGAGCCGCGGCGGACGCGAATGCGCCGCATGGGTGGAAGAGGCGTGGATGCGTGGTGCCCGCTTCGATGCCTGGTCCGAGTGCTTTAAAGATGAAGCGTGGAAACAGGCTGCGGCAGCGATCGGCCTTGATACCGATGCCGTGGCTCAAACAACCTACGGCACTTCCTATGTCATGCCTTGGGAGCATATCGGCACAGGGGTTTCGCCCGAGTTCTTGCGCCACGAACGTGCGCTTGCCGAGGAGGGCACGCTGACGCCCGATTGTTCGTTCGGCGACTGTTCGGTGTGTGGCGTGTGCCAAAGTCTCAAGGTTGCCATTCAAACGCAGGAGGTGCGCTGTGGCTGATCCGCAAAATTTCCGCCTCCGGGTGTTTTTCGTGAAAGCCGGCCGCTGCGCCATGCTTTCGCACTTGGAAGTGGCGCGCGCCCTTGAGCGCGCCGTGCGACGGGCAAATTTGCCCTACGCTATCAGCCAGGGTTTTTCGCCCCATATGAAGATATCATTCGGGGCTGCGCTGCCGGTAGGGGTAGGGGGTACCCAGGAGTGCTTCGACCTGCAGATGACGCGCTATAGCGCTCCTGAAGCCATCTGTGAGGCGCTGCGCGGGGCAAGCGTGCCCGACTTGATGGTGCAACGTTGCGCGTTTATAGGGGCTAAGGATCCGGCCGCTTCGGCGGCGTATCCGGTGGGCACCTACGAAGCGGTGCTTTCTGCGGTTCCTACAACGCTTGAGCTGCCCGAATCTATTTCGGTTATCCGCAAGAAGAAGGAAAAACAGCTTATCCTCGCCGATTATCTGGTGGGGGATATCGCGACCGAAAAACTTTCGGCGAACGATTCTTTAACCGAGGGCGTCGATCCTGCGGTGGCAGACGCACGTTTCGATTCAGGTGCGCGTCTTACCTTTTCGCTGGTGTCTCGCCCCACGGGCAGCCTGCGCGCGGATATTCTCATGGCTGAAATCTTGAAGGCAAATCCGCAGGTGGCGCTTAAAACCCTTACCCGCACCGCGCAGCGACCCGAATAGGGGCTAGCGGATTTCTCGGATTTCGGTCTTGCTCATGGCCGAAATCCTTGCTGCATGGTTGTTCCCCTTTCATCTCCCGTTTCTTTGTCCCAGGCATGAGTCGCGCATAAAACGACCCCTGTTCCTTGCGGCGAAAACCGCTTTTTGCTGAGCTTTAAAAACGTAGCGACAGGGGCGATGACTGACGGTTTAGAAAGTTTTTTGAAATTGTCAAAATTAATCCTTGCATCGGGGTTGCATGTCCAGTAGAATAATCGCTGCTGCTAAGAGCACGGGGTGTTAGCTCAGTTGGTTAGAGCGCTGGCCTGTC
>JAVWCK010000002.1:0-55723 GCA_036649035.1 Raoultibacter sp. | reverse complement strand
GTGATGCCACGAAAGTGGTCGGTTCGTGTAGCGTTGTCGCATACGCAGGCCTTCACACCCCACAGCGTACGTGCATCTTCCCCAACCTCCAACCGCGCCCTCAAATCTGTCGAAAAGCTCACGCCTAAAGCTTGCCCTGTATATTTATGTATTTATCGAAATACGTAAATATATAAATACATGAGGAATCGTCTTTCTGTTGCTGGGCACTTCTTTTTACACCCGCCTTTAGGTGGGGGGAGTGTTAAGATTGTGTTATAGTACGGCACGGCTTAAAACTCAATCTGGTACAAATACCGGTACAAATGATGCTGTTTTAATCGTTTTCTGCGATTGCGCGTAGTATTGCATATATGCGGATTGAAGTGTATAAACGTAGCGCTTGGTCACTATGCGTATCAGCCAAAATGACTTTGACACGGCAGGGTCATCGGTTCAAATTCGGTAACGCCTACCACGAAGCGGTAAGTCACGGGCCGATTGTCGCCTGTGACTTTTTTATTGTAGCGACAAAAGGGATGTTCATCCATGATCATGCAACTCGAACATATTTCCAAGTCTTTCGGCAGCCGCGTGCTGTTTGAAGAGGTAACGTTGCGCATGGAGGAATATGACCGACTGGCATTGGTCGGACCTAATGGCGCGGGTAAAACCACTTTGCTCAATATTATTGCGGGTATCGATGACGCCGATGGGGGACGCGTGCTTTTTGCGAAAGGCGCCCAAGTGGGCTATCTTGAGCAAGAAGCGATCGAGATGGAAGAACGTTCTATCTTCGAAGAGGTTATTTCCTCGCAGATCGAAGTACTTGAAGCTGAAGTGCGCCTGCGTCGCCTCGAGTCAACCTTGGGAGAAGATCCCACCGAAGCGCAGCTGAGCGCGTGCGGTCGGGCACGCGATGCCTATGAAACACTGGGTGGATATACACTGGAACCCTTGGTGCGCTCGGTCTTGTTTGGTTTGGGCTTCGAGGAAAAGGATATGGATCGTCTGACGTCGGAATTTTCCGGTGGTTGGCAGATGCGCATCGCTTTGGCGAAACTGCTTATCCGCAACCCCGAAGTGCTCTTGCTCGACGAACCGACAAATCATCTCGACCTTGAAAGCGTGAAGTGGCTTGAGGGGTTTTTGCGCGGTTATCGCGGTACGATTGTCGTCGTCAGCCATGACCGCGATTTCATGGATAACATGGTCGACCGCATAGCGGAAATCGATCATGGTTCAGTAACCCTGTATCGCGGCAATTATACCGCCTACCTGCGTACCCGCGCGGAGCGTTTGGAACAGTTGCGTGCCGAGGCAGCCAAGCAGGCCGCTGAGATCGAACACATGCAGCTTTTTATCGAGAAATTTCGCGCTAAGCCCACCAAGGCTAAACAAGTGCAAGACCGCGTGAAGAAGCTTGAGAAGATCAAGCGCATCGAAATACCCGAAGAAAAGAAATCGGTGCACTTTAATTTTCAACAACCGCCTCGTACGGGGGACACGGTGGTCTCTCTTGAGGGTGTCAAAAAAAGCTTTGGTGACCACGTGATATACGATGGCCTCGATCTGTCTTTGTATCGTGGCGAAAAAATTGCACTGGTGGGACCTAACGGTGCGGGTAAGTCGACACTGCTGAAGATGATAGCCGGCGCGCTCGATCAGGATGCGGGACAGATCAAGTACGGCGTGCACGTTTCGAAAACATATTTCGCGCAGCACCAATTAGAAGAACTACACCCGGGCAACACGGTGTTCGAAGAGCTCGATAGTGTGGCACCTGGTTGGTCCATTTCGCAGGTACGCACGTTGCTTGGCGCTTTTTTGTTCATTGGCGATGCCGTCGAAAAGCGCGTCAGCGTGCTTTCCGGTGGAGAAAAATGTCGTTTGGCTTTAGCTAAGATGTTGGTGTCGCCGCGTCCTTTGCTCTGCTTGGACGAACCGACAAATCATCTCGATATCGAAAGTGCTGACATATTGGAGCAAGCGCTTCAGCATTTCGAAGGCACCATCGTCTTCATCACGCATGACCGTCATCTTATTCGCGGAGTTGCCAATCGGGTCATCGAAATAAAGCCCGGTTGTGTGAATAATTACGATGGCGATTACGAATACTACCTGTATAAAAGCGGGCAGGAAGACACCCCTTCTGCCGTTTCTCCTTCACTGGTCGATGAGGTTTTTGCAAGCGGGAAAAAGGCTGCAAAAAGCGAAGGAAAAGCAAAGGGTAAAACGTCGGCAAAAAACGGGCAAGCCTCTGCAGAAAAAAGCGCACATCACAAAGATGAGCCTGCAGCCGCCGAAAGGTGCGCGCTGCCAACGACGGCCGGGGTGAAGGGGCAAGGGGGACAAACACCTCAGGAGGTGAAGGCCGCCGCAGAGGCAGCTGCTGCGCAGCTGACGGCACCGCGAGGCAGCTCGCCGAAAACGAAAGACCAGAAGCGTCGCGAAGCCGAAGCGCGCAACAAAGCCTATTCCGTGCTCAAGAATCACCGTCGTCGGATTACCGCGCTCGATGATCAGATGGAGAAAGATAACAAGCGTTTGGCCGAGCTTATGGCATTATTGGCCGATCCGGAGTTCTACGTGCGTGAAGCCCAGTCAAATGAGGCCATCGCCGAACATGCGGAATTGAAGCGTCGCATGGTTGCTGCCGAAGAGGAGTGGTTGCGTCTTACCACCGAACTGGAAGAAGAATTGAATCGCCAAAGACAAGAGGCTGCCCGTTGAGTGATATCAACATCGTCTTGTTCGAGCCGGAGATTCCGCAGAATACGGGGAATATCGCGCGCACCTGTGCCTGCACCGGGGCAACGTTGCATCTCGTTGAGCCGATGGGGTTTCGTTTGACGGAAAAAAACCTGGGACGCGCAGGGCTTGATTACTGGGATAAGGTCGATATCGTGCGTCACGATTGTACCCGCACCTTTCTTGAGCACCATCGCGACGCCGATCTCTTCTTTTTTACCGGACACGCGTCTCTCGGTTTTACCGAGGTCGATTACGGTGTTTCGGGTCACGAAGTCTATTTGATTTTCGGGCGGGAAAGCCGAGGTATTGACGTCGAAATCCTTGCCGACCATACGTCGCGGTGTGTCCGCATTCCTATGCGTGATGACCTGCGCAGCCTTAATCTGTCGAACTCGGTTGCTCTCGGTGTTTATGAAGTTCTGCGCCAGCGAGGCTTTCCGGGGCTTGCCTAGGGAGCAAACCGCTAAATTTCCCCAGCGTTTTAAGGTATCAGGCTATGCGGCACGGTTATGAAGTTTTATCCCTCGCAATCAGGCGTCGGTGACCATAAGGTAAACTGAAGGAATTATGACTGAATCTCAACTTGCATATATTATCTGCGGCGTGCTCAGCTTTGTTCCGGCCATCGTGTGTCACGAGGTCATGCACGGCTTTGCCGCCTATAAGCTGGGCGATCCGACGGCAAAGAGCCAGGGGCGTTTAAGTCTCAATCCCCTCAAGCATGTCGATCCCTTCGGTACCGTTCTCTTGCCTTTGATGATGATGTTCATGGGCGGTCCGGTATTCGGGTATGCCAAGCCGGTACCCTACAATCCTGCATATTTTAAAGATCCGAAACGTGGGGATGTGATCGTGGGGCTTGCGGGACCTTTCGCAAATCTCCTCCTCGCTTGCGTTGCGGGTGTTGTCGCATGGGTTCTTCTTCCTTGGGCGCCAGCGCTTGTTGTGCAAAACTCGTTATTCGAAATATTTTATCTTATGTTTTTGCCTACGTTTGCGCTGATCAACCTCTACCTGATGTTTTTTAACCTGCTCCCCATTCCCCCTCTCGATGGTTCAAGCATTATCGCACTGATCCTGCCGCGTAAATATCTTCCCCAGTACTATCGAATGCAGCGTTATGCTCTCCCCGTTTTCATGGTGGTGCTTATTGCGTTGCCCTATATTTTCAACGTTAATCCAGTGGGCATGTATCTTAACTTCACGGCGGGTAATCTTGGAAATCTGCTGTTCCCGTTCAGGATAGCCTAGGGTTCATGCCGTGTCGTATCGTGTTCGCATAGACAGTTTCGAAGGTCCCTTCGATTTATTGCTCTATCTGGTCAGTCGTCAAAAAGTCGCCATTGGTGCCATTTGCGTCACCGATATCGCCGACCAGTATCTTTCCGAAGTTCTGCAGAGGGATTCGCTTGACTTGGATGTGGCGAGCGATTTTTTGCTGGTGGCGGCAACGCTGCTTGAAATCAAGGCGGCCAGTCTGATTCCGCATGAACGAAGCGATGAGGTAGATGAGTTCGACGATATCGCCCCTAGCGAAGCGCGAGACATCCTTGTCGCCCGGTTGCTCGATTATAAGAAATTCAAGAATGCTGCAGCGGCCTTGCAGGTGCGGCAGCTTTCTGAGGGTCGCATGCATGCGCGTCTTTTTGGTCCCGATCCGAGCTTTCTGAGGTTGCTTCCTGATTATTTGCGGGACACGTCGCTCGATACGCTTTCGTACGCGTGCGCGCAGGCCTTTGCTCGGCACGATAGCTTCCTGCTTGAATCTGAGCATATCGCCGCCAAACCTCTCCCCGTTGAAATGCAGGTGCGTGCCATCCATCGCCGCATCGTGAATTCCGGTCACGTGGCGTTTTCTGAGTTGGTTAACGAGCGGACACCAACCCCGGTGGTCGTGGTGACCTTCTTGGCGGTTCTTGAGCTTTATAAGCGAGCTATGGTCACGCTTGAACAGAAAGAAACCTTTGGCGATATCGAAATCGATTATATTCAAGGGAGCGGGGAATTGATTTTAGGCGATGAAGATATGATCACTTCGACGCAGATTGAGCAGGAAGGATAAGCTGTGTTTATCGGATTGCAGCAAGATCAGCTAAAAGGCGCACTCGAAGCGCTTTTATTCGTGACCGACGAACCGGTCAACACCATCACGCTTGCCGATATGCTCGAAGTCGAGCCTGCCGAAGTCGAAGCGGGCCTTGTCGATCTGAGGGCTCAACTTGAAGAGGAAAATCGCGGCATCGTCGTACGTGAGGTCGCGGGCGGTTGGCGCCTATACACCCATCCGGCATACCATGAGCTCATTGAAAAATATGTGCTTTCTTGGGACACTCGCAAGCTTTCTCAGGCAGCGCTCGAAACGCTTTCGATTATCGCTTACAGTCAGCCATTGACGCGCGCGGGAGTTGCGAGCGTTCGTGGGGTAAACTCGGATAGCTCCATCAATTCCTTGGTTGAAAAAGGACTGGTGCGGGAGGCGGGGACGGAAAACGCGCCAGGCAATCCGGTTCTCTATGCCACAACGCGAACGTTCTTGGAAAAATTTGGCTTGCGGTCGGTGGATGATCTGCCCGATTTGGAAAGCTATGCACCCGATGATGAGACGCGGGCCTTTATCCGCGCTCGCTTGAGTGCCACCCGTATCGATGCCGATGGTGTGGCACCAGAGGGCGAGCAGGGAGAAGAAGAACTGTTCGTTTTCGATAAGGAAACGTCTTCGCGCAAAGAGGAGCAAGCATCTCTTTACCCGGAGGCTTGCCCCGATGCCGATGATGATGCCGATACCGTCGATGAAACTTTGCGCCGCGCTATGACCGATGCTTTAGCGCGTAGTGCCGGTGCGGTGGAAAAGATTGATTTTAATGAACTCAACTTCGAAGACTGAAGAGGAACGCATCGTGGTGATGCGTCTTCAAAAATTTCTAGCACGAGCAGGTGCTGCAAGCCGTCGAGGTTCTGAAAACCTTATGACGGCAGGACGGGTACGTGTCAATGGACGGGTGGTAACCGAGTTGGGGAGCAAGGTCGATCCCCTTGTTGATGAAGTGATGGTCGATGATGTCGTTGTGTGCCTAAGCGATACGTCGGTGACTCTCATGTTGCACAAACCAGCGGGTTATGTGACCACGATGTCTGACCCTCAGGGGCGTAAAACCGTGGCGGAACTGGTGCCGCTCGATCGTTATCCCGGCCTTTTCCCTATCGGGCGTCTCGATTTCGATACGACGGGTTTGTTGCTGTTTTCAACCGACGGGGATTTAGGCAATCGTTTGCTCCATCCCAAACATCACGTGACCAAGGTGTATGAGGCACTTGTGCAGGCGACTCCTTCACCGGCTCAGCTCGATGCGCTTCGGCGAGGGATTGAGCTTGAAGAGGGGGTAACGGCTCCGGCGGTCGTTGAGCTTTTAAGATCGCGACGGGGGGATGCGCGAGCCACCAGTCGTTTAAGCATCGGTATCCATGAAGGACGCAAGCGCCAGGTACGTCGCATGACCGCTGCGGTAGGCCATGAGACCCTCGAACTTCACCGTGCCCGTTTTGGTCCGCTTGAACTGGGGGAACTTCCGTGCGGATCCTGGAGGCTTCTCAGCGATGAAGAGCTTGCAAGCCTGCGTGTCGCCTGCGGTCAACAATGCTAAAATAGAGATAAGATACGGGTATGCGAGGTGAAGCGTTTCTTGCATCAGTAAAGGAGCAATAGCTATGTCGACCAATACGGTGATCGTCAATCCTTTGAATAAGCCCCTGAACGGCTCAACGCGGGTGCCAGGGGATAAGAGCATTTCCCACAGAGCTATTCTTTTTTCGGCTATGGCCGAAGGTACAACCCGCTTATCGGGCGTGCTTGACTCCGAGGATGTGCGTTCTTCGGTGCGGGTTGTTTCAGCCCTAGGGGCTCAGGTTTCGTTGGAAAAACAGTTGGATGGAAGTTTGGCCGGCGGAGTGACGGGATGGGGTGCCCGCGGTCCGGTTCAGCCAACCGCACCGCTCGATTGCGGCAATTCGGGAACGACGGCACGTTTGCTTATGGGCGTTTTAGCGCCGTGGGATATCAAGGCGACAATCACGGGCGACGATTCTCTTAAGCGCCGTCCCATGCGCCGCATCGTGGCTCCACTCATGAAGATGGGGGTGCGTTTCGAGCCCGATGCCCAAGAAGTGCTCCCCATTACGGAAATCGGCACTGCGCACCTTAAAGCTCTTACCTATGATGCTCCTATGGCATCCGCGCAGTTGAAAACCGCCCTTTTGCTCGCGGGTGTGTATGCGCACGGCACGACGACGGTTAACGAACCCGCTTCTTCGCGCAATCACACCGAACTCATGCTGCCGGAATATGGCGTGCAGACCACGGCAGGCGAGAGAAGCGCTTCGGTCGTCGGACCTGCGCAGATGCGTGCCTGTGAAGTCAGCGTGCCGGGGGATCCTTCTTCGGCGGCGTATCTGGTGGCCGCAGCGATTTTGATACCGGGAAGTTGCTTGCAGGTTGAAGATGTTAGTCTCAACACCGCGCGCATCGGGTTTACGCGTACGCTTGAGCGCATGGGTGCCGAAATCAGCGTGCAGCATATCGGCACTTCAGGAAAAGAACCCTATGGGATTATTTCTGCGCACTATAGCGCGCAACTACGAGGGTGCGAAGTTCCTGCCGATAAGATTGCAAGCATCGTTGACGAGGTCCCGGTTTTGGCGCTTATCGCCGCCCAGGCGAAGGGTGTTACCGTGTTTCGTGGTGTTGGTGAGCTGCGTCTGAAGGAATCAGACCGTTTAGCGGCGGTTGTCGAAGTTCTGGATGCGTTGGGTGTGAGCGTCTGGACCCACAGCGACGATCTTTTTATCGAAGGGTGCGGAGATTTTGCAGTGCCCGACGCTTTGATTTTGGATTCGAAAAATGATCATCGATTGGCAATGACCTGGGCCTTGGTTGGTTTATGCGGCTCGAAGCCGATCACGGTGAAAAACTTCGATTCAGTGAAAATCAGCTATCCGCGATTCCTTGAAGACATTGAAAGGCTCACACGATGATAATCGCTATCGACGGCCCGAGTGGGGCAGGTAAATCGACCGTTGCGAAGGCGGTTGCGAAAACACTGGGTTTTTCCTGCCTTGATACCGGGGCTATGTATCGCAGCATCGCCTGGCAGGCTCTTCATGATGATGTCGATTTGGCGGATGAGGCTTCCTTGGGAGAAATCGCCCGCACGAAGGAAATCACCTTCGGGCACGTTATGGGCGACCCCCTTCCCAAGCGCGTTGCCATTGATGGTCACGATGTGACCGACGCGATCCGCACTGCGCAAATCGATAAAGCGGTCAGCCCTGTTTCTTCGGTTCCAAGTGTGCGTGCCGCTCTTGTTGCCCAGCAGCAGCGCATTGGCGCTAGGGGGGATTACGTGGTGGAAGGGCGCGATATCGGTACGGTGGTGTTTCCCTGTGCTGAAGTGAAAGTTTTTTTAACGGCAAGCAACGAAGAGCGCGCACATCGCCGTGTGCGTCAAAACGTCGATCGCGGCGTGGGATCGATCGACTACGACGAAGTGCTTGCCGATATTCGTCGCCGCGATGATCACGATTCGGGTCGGGTAACCTCGCCTCTTTGTGCTGCTGAAGATGCGGTCATCATTGACTCGACCGATAATTATATCGAAGAGATCATCACGATGATTTGCGCTTTAGCAGATGAAAAGCGGAATGGGTAACCATGAGTTTATTTTTACCCAGTGAAAAAATATGGGACATGCCGCTTTCCGGCGATTCTTCCGACAGGCAAGGTCCGCATTGGTTGGGCAATATCATCTATGCCTTTTTGGCTTTCGTTTTCAAGATATGTTTTCGCTATCGTATCGACGGGCGAGAAAATCTGAGAGCAACTCGGGGGGTGTGCGGTGCGGTATTGGTGGGTAACCATACCTCATTTCTCGATGTTGTGATGTTTTACTTGGCGGTTCGTCCTTCGCAATGGGTGCGCTTTATGGGTCGCGATACGTTGTTTACGAACGCGCATGGTTTGGTAGGGCAGGTTTTAACGCGGGTTGGGGCATTCCCCGTTACTCGCAACAGCGCTGATCGAACAGCGATCAAGCGGGCGGCTACCATGCTCAAGCGCGGTGAAGTCGTTGGGATGTATCCAGAGGGCACCCGCCGAGGCAAAGGTTCTCAAACTCCTCAGCTACTAAGTGGTGCAGCTTTTGTAGCGCGTATGGGACATGCTCCTCTTATCCCCGCAACGGTGCGCAATGCTGAAAAGGTGAAGTATAAAGGATCCTGGCGGATTCATTTTCCTAAGATCAGCGTTGAGTTCGGTCAACCGGTCGAGATTTCAGAGTTTGATTTTCTTCCTCGAGAAGATCGTCTTGCCGCGTGTACGTGGTATGTCATGCGCGAGTGTTTCGCCTTGTCGAAGCGTATCGATGCCGATGAGGTCGATATGCAAGAGCTCTTTCCTGCTTCGCGGGATTTTTCGAAAGATTTTGTTGGTCATTTTATAAGGCGGGGTCTTGCCGTTGATGGCAATTCAGCCGAACAGGCGCTTGCCGATAGCGGTGGTGAACAGTCGTGAAGGTAATCAAGGCGGAATATGCAGGAGCCTGCTACGGCGTGCAACGTGCGCTTGATCTTGCGGAAGCATCCATTGCCGATGGCGATAAAGCTTCCACGCTTGGACCGTTGATCCACAACCCTCAGGTGGTAAGTGCTTTGGCAGATGCCGGGGTCAAGGTTGTCGATACGGTTGATGAAGTGGATGATGGCATCGTTATTATCCGCAGCCATGGGGTTACGCCCCGTATCAAAGCTGCTGCCGAGGCTCGCGGACTACCTATCGTCGATGCTACCTGTCCCCATGTGGCTCGTGCGCAAAAGGCGGCGGCTGCCCTGGCGCAGGCAGGTTGCTTCGTGATCGTGGTAGGGGAGGCGGGTCATCCCGAAGTGGAGGGATTGTGCGCCTACGCCGAAGAGCAGGGGGCGTCGGTGGTCGTGGTTTCGGGTATTGGGGATATTCCGACCACTCTTCCCGAACCGGTTGGTATCGTGGTGCAAACCACGCAGGCGAGAGAAACGCTGGATGAGGTTATTGCCGCATTGAAGAGCCGTGGTATCGATCCGGTAGTGAAAAATACCATTTGCTTTGCCACTCGGCAACGACAGGATGCTGCTGCGGCCTTGGCCGATAAAGCCGATGCTTTCGTTATCATCGGAGGACGCAATTCTTCGAATACGACCCGTCTCTACGACATCTGCAAGGCTACGTGTGAAAAGTCATTCCATATTGAAATGCCGGAGGAAATCGATCCGGCATGGTTTGAGGGCTGTAGTGCCATAGGGGTGAGCGCAGGGGCATCGACACCGGAAGATCAAATCGATGCGGTTGTAGCTAAACTCGAAGCCTTGTAGTGACGGACCTCTCCATAACCTATGTGACCGAATATGTTGCTTTTGCACCTTGGGTGGTGTGAAATTGCCTTTCTTGCTATCATCACTGCCACGGTCTTAAACCGTGAAAGGAAGGTGCATATGACCAACGCAAACACACTACGCACTGGATTCTCATTCGTTCGTATTTCAATTATGAGCGCACTCGTTCTTGCTCTTCTCTTTTTGGGTGCCCCGGTGCCCTCCGCTTATGCCGTTACCGCTGCCGAAAAGCAGGCGGAAGCTAATGCGGTCATGCAGAAGATCGATGCTTTGCAGGGTGATCTCAATGTCGCTACTGCCGACCACAATAAAGCGGTGTCCGAACATGATACTGCGCAGGCGGCCATGGAAGAAGCGCAACATCGTGTCGATGCCGCAGAGAAGCGGATCAACGAATTACAGGTTCGTCTGGCAAATCGAGCCAGCAGCATGTATAAAGGGGGCACTTCGTCGTTCTTGGACGTGATGCTGGGCTCCTCTTCATTCGATGAGTTTCTCACCGCATGGGATATGATGGATAAGATTTCCAGTCAAGATGCCTCATTGGTGCAGGAAAGCAAAGATCTGCGCACCGAAGCGGAAAATGCCCGCATAGAATATTCTACGCAAAAAGATAAAGCCTCTACAGAGATGGCCAAGTCTAAGGCGCTTAAAGATCAGATAGAAACAACTCAAGCAAGCTTACGTGGTGAAGTTGCTAAAATCACCGCTGAAGCCGCCGAATTGCAGGCACAAGAAGATCTCGCGGCCGAACAGGCTGCCGCTGCGAAGGCAGCTGCTGAAAAGGCTCAACAGCAGCAATCGCAAGGCGGTGGCGGTGGTTCGAATTCGGGTTATGTACCCGGTGGCGGGGGAAGCTCCAGTGTTGTCGGGAGCGGTCAGTTTGCCCATCCCTGTCCCGGCGCGGCGCTTTCAAGTGATTTCGGATGGAGAAGCTTCGATAATTCCTTCCATAACGGTATCGATCTTGCTGCAGGGGAGGGTACTCCTTATTACGCCGCCGCAGATGGTACGGTGATCATTGCGGGGTATTCTGGATCCGCAGGCAATTGGATCGTCATTTCCCATGGCAATGGGTTGGTTACGAAGTATATGCACTCTTCGGCTATCTATGTTTCTGCCGGTCAGCAGGTTTCCAAGGGTCAAAATATCGGAGCGGTCGGTAATACGGGAAATTCCTTCGGTGCTCATCTGCACTTCCAGGTTGAAGAGGGCGCTTCTGGATGGTCGGGTACTCCCGTCAATCCCTATCGCTATCTCTAGCGTATCTAAATCCTTTGATGAATCCTTCGCCTCAGTCCTCCCTTTCGCCCGTGCTTGCTGCGCGCATTGCTGCCATTGAACCGCACAGTCCTGCTGATGATGCGGGGTTTACGGCCAGCTGCCTGATCACCTCAGTCGATGGGCACCCCCTGCACGATATCATTGACTGGCGTTGGTTTTCATCTGAAGAGGCTATCGACGTCTCGTATATCGATGAGACCGGCGACCTCGGTACGGTGCATCTCGAGCGCGATCCTGGTGAAGACTGGGGTTTTTCTTTCACTGATGCGCTGTTTGATAAAGTGAAATTGTGTCGAAACGCATGTACCTTTTGCTTTATGCGCCAACTTCCCGAAGAGGCTCGTGATTCCCTTGTGCTGCGCGATGATGATTTCCGTCTGAGCTTTCTGCAGGGAACTTTCGTCACCTTGACAAACCTCGGAGCAGAAGATGAGGCGCGCATCATCGAGCAGCATATTTCACCGCTGCGCTTTTCGCTTCATGCTTCATCCCCTGAGGTGCGCGCGTCTCTGATCGGTAAACATGCCGCTCACGGTCTTGCTGCCTGCGAACGCTTGCTTGAGGCAGGTGTCGAGATGCATGCGCAAATTGTTTTAGTGCCCGAGGTCAACGATGCCGAAGAGCTTGCTCTCACGCTTGCCTGGGCCTATGATCGACCGGGTATTCTCAGTGTCGGTATCGTGCCGATTGGGTTTACTAAACACCAATCAACCTTTTCGAAAAGCTTTAATAAAAGCGTTGATGCACGTGCGGTTATCGCTGCCATCAAGCCATTTCAGCGTCGCGCGCAGCAACAGCGGGGTTGTGCCTGGGTCTATGCCGCCGATGAGTTCTATCGCAATGCGTATCCCGAAAACCTTCTTGAGCATTTGCCGTCTCTAAGTCATTATGGTGATTTTGACATGTTTGAAGACGGTATCGGCATCATCCGTTCATTTGTCGATGATTGGCAGCGTTCGACAGCGCTTATCGATGAAAGCGCCGCCCTGCTCTGTGCGGCTGATGCGCGCATTTATTTTGTGATCGGTTATGCGCAGCGGGAATTCTTCCTGCCTTTAGTTGCGGCAAGCCCCCTTGCGGGAAGGCTCATTCCTTTTCCTGTGAAAAACGAGTATTTCGGCGGCAACGTGGATGTGACGGGACTTTTATGTGGCTGCGACATTGCCGCTGCCCTGGCAGCTGCTCCGGAAATCGAACGGGTTGTTATTCCTGAAGTGGTTTTTAATGATGATGGTGTGACGCTTGATAATATGACGCTGGAAGATATTATCCGTAGCGCCGCCGTGGGGATAAGCGTGGTATCCTGTAATCCATCAGAATTCTTGAAAGATGTAAACTCGCTGATGAGAGAATGAAGGAAGAGCTATGCCCTTACCTATTGTTGCCGTTGTGGGTCGCCCCAATGTCGGTAAATCAACTTTCGTCAATCGTATCGCTCAGGCCGACGAAGCGATCGTTCACGAAATGCGCGGTGTTACCCGCGACCGCTCCTATCATGAAGCCGACTGGAACGGTGTGCGCTTTACCTTGATCGATACCGGTGGTATCGAAATGAGTACCACCGATGCTTTTCAGGGCTCCATTAGAAGCCAGGCGTTCGCGGCTACTCATGAAGCCGATTTGATTTTGTTTTTAGTGGATGGTAAAACCGGTATCAATGTTGACGACGAAGAGGTGGCGCGTATTTTGTTGCGCGGAAACAAGCCGGTCATGCTCGTTGTCAATAAGATGGATACCCCTAATAAAAACGATGATATGTGGGAATTTTGCCGCTTAGGCCTAGGGGATCCCTGGCCGGTTTCCGCCACGCATGGTACGGGAACGGGAGACTTGCTTGACGATCTTGTGATTCAGCTTAAAAAACAGCCTCAGATCGAGCCGGATCCTGATATTGATTCCATCAGTGTGGCCATCATCGGGCGCCCGAATGCCGGTAAAAGTTCGTTGACCAATATCTTGGCGGAGAACACCCGCTCTATTGTGTCGGATGTGGCGGGAACGACGCGTGACGCTATCGATACGACGATTGAGCACGAAGGGCAATCCTATACTATTATCGATACCGCCGGCTTGCGTCGAAAGAGCCAGATTGATGAAGATGTGGAATATTACGGGTTCGTGCGTGCTATGCGCGCCATTGACCGTGCTCAGGTTGCGCTTCTCGTAATCGACGCGACCCTTGGTCTTACCGATCAAGACCAACGCGTTGCCGGATTTGCGGCCGAGCGTGGATGCGCCATGGTTGTCGTGCTCAATAAATGGGATCTCATCGAAGGTCCTGAAGCCAAGGCGGAGATACGTGATCTTATCGAAGACCGTTTGGGTTTTGTGGGCTATGCTCCTGTTATCTCCATTTCAGCTTTGACGGGCAAGAGCGTGAGTCGCATCTGGGGTGCGCTCAATGAAGCGTTTGCCAACTATTCTCAATCCGTTACCACGAGCCGCCTCAATGCTTGGTTGCAAGAGATTCGTGATTTTGGCCACACGATTAGCCAAGGCAAGAAGCTTTTGCGGGTGAAGTATGTAACGCAGACGGAAACCTGTCCGCCGCAATTTACCTTTTTTGCCAATCATCCTGAAATCGTTGATGACAACTACAAGCGCTACCTTGAAAATAGAATGCGTAAAGCTTTCAATTTTGAAGGCACACCGATTTACTTCAAGTTCAAACGTAAGGACTAGAAAGTCACATGATGCAAGAAATAATCGTTGTGATCGTGGTTTTTGCCGCGTCTTTTCTGTTGGGATCGATCCCGTTCGGGGTTATCATCTCAAAGGTATTCTATAAAACCGATATTCGCGAACATGGATCGGGTAATATCGGTACAACGAATGCTATTCGCACGATGGGCAAAGTCGGCGGCTATTCGGTGTTCGTGCTCGACTTTGGCAAGGGGATCCTTTCGGGTGTTCTCGCTATGCTTGCCTGTTGGTTTTTCTTGGCCGATGCCCAGGGGGGTAGGGGGGTATCCCTTACCTATAGCGATATGCTTTCTTTGGCATTTCTTGCGTGTACTTGGGGTCATATCTTTTCTCCCTGGCTCGGATTTCATGGTGGCAAGGGTATCGCGGTAGCCGTCGGTTGTCTCTTCATGACATTCGGTCCTCTTGGAGCCTGCCTTGAATTGGCTATCTTCATTGTGCTGGTAGTGGTGACCCGTTATGTTTCAGTCGGTTCTATTGCGGCGGCGGGTGCCTCTCCTTTTTTCGCCCTTTACTTTTTCTGGGGCGATTGGCCGGCGGTGATTCTTTGCAGCATCGCGGGATTGACCGTTGTATGGGCTCATCGTGAAAATATAAAGCGCTTGTTGGCAGGCAATGAGCACAGAGTGGGCGATAAGAAGGAACAATCATGAAGATAGCGGTTATCGGAGCTGGTTCGTGGGGTACTGCTTTGGCGCAGACCTTGGCGGGCAACGGTTACAACGTTGGGCTGTGGGCGCGCAAGCCGGAAGTGGTTGCCGCCATCAATGAGCAGCACAGAAATCCGCGTTATTTGAGCGATGTTGCTTTAAGCCCCGCTATCGTTGCAACAACCTCCTACAAGGATGCTTTGTTCAACGCGCGGGCAGTTGTCGTCGTTACCCCCTCAAACCTCATGCGCGGGGTCGCCCGTGCTTTCGCTGACTGCATCGATGCGACAATGCCTATCATTATCTGCTCTAAAGGTGTCGAAGAGGGAAGCGGTTTGCTTCCTGTAGAGGTTTTCGAGGCCGAATTAGGCAGCGCTGATCGTCTGGCAGTGCTTTCGGGACCCAATCACGCGGAAGAGGTTATCAAATCGATTCCTTCGGCTACCGTTATCGCCTCGCAAAGCGAAGATACTGCCGCTTTGTTTCAGGAGCTTTTTGCGTCCGACACGTTCCGCACGTATGTGAGCGATGATGTGTGTGGCGTTGAATTGTGCGCTGCTTTTAAAAATATCATCGCCATAGCTGTCGGTTTATCCTATGGGCTCGGTTACGGTGATAACACCGCAGCGCTTTTGATGACGCGGGGTATTGCGGAAATGAGTCGTCTTGTTCAGGCAATCGGCGGTAAGGCTATCACCTGCATGGGTCTTGCGGGAACGGGGGACCTAATTGCGACGTGCACCTCTGAACATTCCCGGAATCGTCGTTTTGGACAAATGCTTGCGCAGGGTAAGACTCTCGATGATTTTACGGCTGAAACTCATATGATCGTTGAAGGGGCTCTGGCCTGCAGAACCATACAGACGCTCGCCGATCACTATCGGGTCGAACTTCCCATCACGCAGGTGGTACGCAGCGTTGTGTGGGAGCATCTTGATATGCGCGAAGCCGCCATTGATCTTGCTGGACGTCCTCTTACCACCGAGTTTTACGGATTGTAGGAAAGCTAGAGTTTGCGTCTTCTGATGTCGATGATGACCCAGAGCGACAAGATGGCGGCTCCGAGATAGCCGAAGAAGGCCAACACGGGTACGCCTAAAAGACGTGGTTCCATACTCGAAAGGCTCAGCATGCTTGAGCCGATGAACAACCCCGCTATGATGATGCCGATGGTCAGACGATTGATGATCTTGGAAAGTTTGGAAAGCGGCGCATCAGATCCCATAATCTCGGTGTTGACTTTTATTTGTCCGCGCGTGAGCATCTTGAGCGTTTCGCCTGAATATTCAAGAGCGGAAAGCGAACCTTGACCTGAGGCACGCAGTGAGAGCAGCAGCTCTTCCATCGTTTGTTCGAGGGTGTTGATATCGTTGCGCGAATTGACGATATGTTTTTGAATAATCTCTACAATGTTGGAATTGGGAATAAAGCTTCCCACCGTGCCTTCTAAGGTTACGATGCCACGCGACACACCGGTAATCGCAGAGGGCAAGGTAACTTTGCATTGACGGGTGAGCGCCATGATTTCATTGAGGAAAGTGCCGATATCTATGTCGGCCATGTCGCATGATCCGTAATCCTTGAGCAATAAGTCGAGCTCGGAAAGCATGCGCGCGTGATCTATCGCCGCAACATCCCGTGTGGTGGCAAACCGCAGCAGCGCTTCTTTCAGGTCGGCGGCACTCTGCATGCCAACGGCGGAGATAATAGCGCTAAAGCCGGTTCGATTGCGCGGGGACAGCCGCCCCATGATACCGAGGTCGATATAGATAATCTTGCCATTGCGAACAAATATATTGCCGGGGTGAGGGTCGGCATGAAAAAATCCGAAATCGAGTATCTGGGAGGCGTAATTGTCGAGGATTTTTTCGCCGATTTCCTCCAGCACATAACCCGATTGCGTCAGGCGTTCGGTTTCTTGGATAGGGATTCCGTCAACATATTCCATGACGAGCACGTATTCGTTGGAAAGCTCTGGGTAAACCATTGGACAGGAAACGAATGCGACGTTTTTATTGAGGCGTGCGAATTCAATGAGATTATCGGATTCTTTGCGGAAATCGGTTTCTTCGAGGAAGGTTGACCAGAGTTCTTCAACGACATCACGCAAATCAAGCATTTGATCGTCGGGAAGAAAGCGGGAAACCCGGCGTGCAAGCGTGCGCATGATATCGATATCTTGTGCCATCGTTTCCTGCACGCCAGGTCTTTGGATTTTTACGGCAACGGTTTGCCCGGTGGCTAAGGTAGCCTTATGCACCTGTGCGAGAGAGGCGCTTCCCAGTGGAGTGGAGTCGATTTCGGCAAAAATAGTCTTGCGAGAATCTCCATATTCCCTATCGAGTGTTTCAAGGACGATGTTGAAGGGAAGAGGATCGCAATCTGTTTGCAGTTTCGCCAGTTCATCGCAGTAGGCTTGGGGCAAAATCTCCGATCGCGTGGAAAGCGTTTGTCCGATTTTTACAAAACTCGGTCCAAGATTTTCAAGAAGTATACGAAATTCTTCGGGGGTGACACCGCGCGTCACGGTGTGCATTGGCAAAATGCCTGCAATTTCTCGAAGTCGACGCGAACGAGCCTTGCGGCTCAAATTAAACCGCTCTTCAGGGTCTATCGCTGCGCCGGTGTTGAAAAAGTGCCGGAGAAGGGTGTTGTTTGCCATGGCCTCGTGGTTGCCTGCGAATCCTTTAGGCTTTAGGGGCAGTGGTGGTGTTTGCGTCAGCGGTGTCCGGTGCCTGTTTTTGGGGTTCTTCCGTTTCCGGTTGAGCGGCAAGTTCAGCTACGCGTGCACTAAATTCACTGCGCTGTTCAGGTGTCATGGCTTCCATGGTCTGCTCAAGCACGTCATAACGGATCTTTTCGATTGTCTTATCCGCTTTGTGTTGCAATTCTTGGTTGATTTCGCGACCCTGGTCAACGGAGAGCTCGCCTTTTGCAATCAACTGATCGATGAGCTCCTTTGATTTTTCGCCCGTGACGGCTACGGCGCCAACACCTGCAAGGAAAATGTCTTTTAAACCGTCGCTTAAGTTAGTCATTAGATCCTCCTATTCCCAGACGTATAGAGTGCCCTGCTTACAATGCAAAGCTTGACACTCTTATAATGCACTGAAATGAGACAAAGGGCAACCTGTGGTTTTGTGAGCGATACCTTATTGAGGGACAATAAAGAGGTGGGCGGTTGATGACTTTATCGATTTTCGGCTCCCTAAAATCAGGTTATTTCAAACAGAGAAGACCGTTTTACATCTGAGGCAGAAAGGTTACCAAATCGAGTCGATCGAGATAGGGCTCGACCTTGGCGATGCGAGCCAATGAAATCGTGCCACAGAACTTGTCTGCCTCACCGGTGAGCAGTCCCGGTTTATAGGCGAGCATCGTGACGGTGTAATCGGCTTCGATGCAGGGGATGGCCGCCTGCCCGGTTTGGGCGGAAAGGCCGGAAGGCACATCGACGGCAACGATGCGGGTGTCTTCGTTTTTACGGCGGGCATCGTTGGCTCGTCTCACCCATTCATCGAGAGGGGCACGTAGGTTCTTCCCGGTAAAGCCGGTACCCAAAAGAGCATCTACGATAATCGCAGAATCGTCCATGAGGGTGCCGAGCAGGGTTGGATCGGGGTCGATCATGACGCGTAAAGGTGTTTTGTCTCGCGCGGAGGCTCCGAACACCGCCATTGCGATGCTGTGAGCCGGTTCGGCTTCCACTTCTTCGGCAATGCGGGGGCTGACCAGGGTAACCGGATATCCTGCCCGTGCTAAATCACCGGCGCATACCCAGCCGTCACCTCCATTGTTTCCCGCGCCACAGAGCACGACGATATCTTGAGGGTCGGGGCATATGCGCCGGAGCGTTTCGGTGACCGCATGTCCGGCATCGGTCATCAACTGCGCCAGGGAGATGCCATCCGCTTCCAGCATGCGCTCAAGTCGTCCCACCTCAGTGACATCCAAAACGATAGTGCGGGCTGCTGCCACCTCTAAGGCCGATTCGGTCATGATGCGGGTATTGCTCAGAAGTCCGTTAAGCAGGGTGAAGGGTCGCTTTGAAGATGAGCGCGCCGCACGCAGGGCGATGCTGACCAGCCAAAGGGTGTAGGTGATAAGCAAAATAAGGACAAGAGTGTCGCGATGGGCGGTAAGAAACAGCAACACGCTTGCCTGTTCGCGGGTGCCCGCGGTCAGCGGGTTGGAAAGGGCAAGAAGAAACCACCAGGGTAGAGCGAGAAACAGGTAGAGCAGACCGTAGCGTGCGAGGTAGTTATACCAGTGGGCAGAGGTGGCATCGGGGTGGACAATATGCAGCTTCACTATTTTATGACCTAAAGTTTGTCCTCGGGTGATACAGGGCATAATAAGGAAAAAGAAGGCGTAGAGCAGACCTGCTATGCCCATCTGCATACCAAGAGCGGGGACGGAAAGAGAAAAAAGCTCGAAGTCTTTTATCGAGAAGACCGCTGCGATTAGTGCAAAGATAATTCCCATGAAAGCCGCATCGAGGATGAGGGCGACCAGCCGGCGAGTAAAACTGGCATAGGTTGACCCGATGCGGGCTTCTTCATTGAGTTGATGGATATTGGGCAGAAAACGCAATAGGGGTCCTGTGAGCCAAAAGCCGATCATTGCTCCCAAGGTATTGAGGATAAGATCATCGACATCGAAGAGGCGGTAGGGGTGCGTGTAGATACCGAAAAGTCCGGTGATCTGCGATAGCTCGAAAAATAGCGTCAGGCCGAAACCGGCCAGAAGACAGGTTGACCAGCGAATGTGGAAGTAGTAGCGCAAAAACATACCGAAGGGAAGGGTGAGGAGCACGTTGAATGCCGCCTGGTACAGATAGGGGTTTTTCAGGGTGGGAAGCCAGCTTGAGGGATCGGTGAAGGAAAAAGTCGTATGCGCTACAAGGTCAATCACAAAATTGAAGGGCACCAGTTGCGGGGTGGCCGCATAGGCAACGTAGGTGCTTCGATCGAGAGGTAAAGGCAGGATGACCATATAGTATGCGCAGAGCAGATAAAAGATAAAAGCATAAATGAAAGCGCTGCGTTTCCAGGGGATCGACCCGTATCTTCGGTATTGGTAGATAAGATAGGGCAGCGTGAAGACGGCCGCCAGGAGGGGAAACCAAAAAATCGCCTGCTGAATATCATAGAGGTAAACATTCATGTAAACCAGTATAGAGAATGCGGGCGCGTTTGGACGCTAAAGGTTGCCATTTCGTTCGAGACCGAGTAAAAATTCTTTCGTTTTGAGTTCGCCGGCCGCTCCGACGGGGTTACCAGCCGCTCCGACGATGCGGTGGCTTGCAACGATAATGGCAATAGGGTTTTTATTGACGGCTGCTCCCACCGCTTGGCAGGAGTTCGGCTTGCCGATGGCTGCCGCTATATCGCTGCAGGTTCTCGTCTGGCCATAGGGTACTGTTTTCAGAGCTTCCCATACGTGCTTCTGAAAAGGGGTACCCACCAAATCAAGCGGCAAATCGAAAGCAAACCGTTTTCCGGCGAGATATTCCTGTATCTGATTGGCTGCTCTATTGGTGATATCGGTTGCTTTGAGGGTGCCGGCAAGGGATTGCTTCCCGAGAACTATCCGGGTTATAGCGGTCGCGCTTGCGGCTATTGTGACATGGCCTGCGGGGGTATTGTAGATGAAATACGTGGAGAGGTGAGCGCTCATGGTGCCTTCTTCCTTCGACGTCGACTTTCATTATAAAGGCGCGTACGCCACCGAACAGAGATTTAGTAGAAAGATACCGAAAGAGCACCTCCCTTGCCTGCGCCTCTGAGCGGTTGCGGTAGAATCAGCTCAACGAACAGAAAGGGTGCCAAGCATGTTTGAACCGATACAGATAGCTCCGTCGATTCTCTCGGCGGATTTCATGAATATGGAACGTGATATCCGTATACTCGAAGAGGGTGGAGCGGGATACATCCATGTCGATGTGATGGACGGTCATTTTGTTCCCAATCTGACGCTTGGTGTACCGTTTGTCGCTCAGCTGAAAGCGGTTACCAAGCTGCCGCTCGATGTGCATCTTATGATTGAGAATCCCTTGGTTCAAGTGCCGTGGTATCTCGAAGCGGGCGCCGACATCGTAACGGTGCACGCCGAAGCGCTCGACATTGCGGCGGGCGAAATTGAACAGGTGGTGGGTCTGATCCACGGTGCGGGTGCCAAGGCGGCGCTTTCGCTTAACCCCGACACCGATGTCGAAGTGCTAGAGCCTTTTATCGCCGACCTCGACATGGTGTTGCTCATGAGCGTATTCCCCGGATTTTCGGGACAGTCCTTTATCGAGGGAACCGACGAAAGGGTGGCGCGCGTTGTCTCGATGGCGCGGGCGGCGGGGGTGAGCCCTCTTATTGAAGTTGATGGGGGAATCGGTGTGTCCACCGTCGGGTGCGTTGCGCGTGCGGGAGCTGATGTGTTTGTGTGCGGCAATGCGGTTTTATGTGCGAGTGATCCTGCGGCGGCAATTGCCGAGATCGCGCATGCTGCAACGGCAGCGGCCGCGCAGGGGAGGGTCTAGAGTGGGCGCTTACACGTATCTCGACTGGGCAGCGACAACGCCGTTGGGCGATGCGGCTGCGCGTGCTATGGAACCCTACCTGGTTCCGGGGCGCGATAATATCGTGTTCGGGGGCAATGCGAATTCCCTTCACTCTTCGGGTCGTGCTGCCTTTAAGGCCCTCGAAGAGGCGCGTGCTCTTATTGCGCGCAGCTTAGGGGCTCGTCGCCCTGATGAAGTGGTGTTCACCTCGGGGGCGACCGAAGCGGATAATGCGACGCTGTTCGGCGTTGTGTCTGCGCTTGCGCGTCAAGCGAAGCAGCAAGGTCGTCGCGATTTCGTGCCCCACGTGATAACGACCGCATTCGAACACGATGCTATTTTGGCTCCTTCAAAGGTGCTTCAGTCGCGTGGCATTGAAGTGACCTTGCTTACCCCTACGCGCCAGGGCTTCATCGACCCCGCCTCCCTGCGTGCGGCGATGAGGGACAACACGGTGCTCGTATCCATCATGGCAGCTAATAACGAAATCGGCACCATTCAGCCCCTTGAAGAATTGGTATCCATTGCTCATGCGGGCGGGGCGTTATTCCACAGTGATATGGTGCAGGCGTTGGGTAAGTGCGCGATCAACCTCGAGGCGCTCGGGGTGGATGCCGCTTCGTTTTCCGCACATAAAATCTGCGGTCCGAAAGGGGTGGGTGTGCTTTATCTGCGTGCGAATACCCCTTTCGATCCCTTTTTATTGGGTGGCGGGCAGGAGGCGGGTCGGCGATCGGGCACGCAAAATGTATGTGGCGCAGTAGGTTTTGCGGCAGCTTGCGAAGCTGCGTGTGCCGACGTCGAAGCCGAGGCTGCCCGCTTGCGGAATCTTCGCGATTATCTTTATGCCTCCTTGATCGCTTTGCCCGGCGTACGATCGAGTGTCGAGGTGGCGGCGGGTAGTTGCGACCATCTGCCCACTATTGTCAATGTATTGGTTGAGGGTTTTGAAAGCGAGACGCTGATTTTACGTCTTGATTTTTCGGGATACTGCGTTTCGGGCGGTTCGGCCTGTTCGTCTCATTCGCTTGCCCCGAGCCATGTGCTGCACGCAATCGGCATCGCCCATGATGAAGCATTGGGTTCGCTGCGTATTTCGATGGGGCGCTTTACGACGCGCGAAGATATCGATGGTTTTTTGATTGCGTTTAATAAGGCTTTGAACTGGGATTAAGTTGGCAACAACGTTAGGAATAGAACATGGAGCTTATCACCACGCATGCGCATACCGATTTCTGCGGACATGCGTCTTCTTCGGTTGAGGAAATGGTTGCAGCGGCAAGTGCCGCGGGCGTTACCACGCTTGCCATCACGGAGCACTATCCGCTGAGCCGCGCGTTTGACGAACGCGATTATCTTTCCATGCACGCCGATCGCATCGATGAGTATTGTGCGGCGGTTCATGCGGCACAACGCGCTCACCCCGAACTTGAAATACTGCTCGGTACCGAATTGGATTGGTTGGGTGCTGATGAGGATCGCACCTTATCGAATACCGATTTTGATCGCTTCGATATCGTGCTGGGATCGGTGCACTTTGTGGGTACCTGGCCCTTCGATGATCCCGCTCAGCGCGGTCACTGGGAAGAGGTCGGCGCCGATGAAATCTGGCAACGTTATTTCGAGTTGTGGTGTGATGCGGTATCTTCTCGTTTGCCTTTCACTATCATGTCCCATCCTGATTTGGTGAAAAAGTTCGGGTATCGTCCTAGCTTCGACCCGCGTGCGCTTTACAACGAAGCAGCGTGCGCCATTCAAGAAACCGAACGCATGATAGAGGTGAACACCTCGGGTAGCTACTATGCCTGCAAAGAGATATTCCCCGCTCCTGCGTTGCTGCGTGAGTTTTGCCGTGCGGGCATTCCGTGTACCATCGGCACCGATGCGCATGAACCTGCCCACATCGCACGCGATATCGAGGTGGCTTATGGGGCACTGCATGAGGCAGGATACCGTTACGTGACGGTTCCCACGCGCGATGGCGATCGTCGTCAAATCGAGATACCATAAGCACTAAAGTAAAACGCATCCGTTAGGAGGCCTCATATGGTTAAGGAAAATAAAACGGAACAAGAAGCGAAGGGGCTTGCCCCACGCAGGTCGGGTACGCTATCGCGGAGAATCACGCTCGCGAACATCGGTGCTTTGGAATCTGCGCTTCTAAAGAAATTCCCCCTCGATACTGCCGAAAAATGGGATCGCACGGGCATTACCGTCGGGGATCCTTCTCAGCCTATAACCGGCGTTGCCGTGGCGCTCGATCCTACGCTTGCTGCCCTCGATGCGACGCTTGCGGCGGGTGCTAACGTGCTTGTAACCCATCATCCACTCTACCTGGATCCTCCTCAAACCTTTGTGCCGGCAACCTTTGCTACTCGTTCAGAAGGTTCGTGTGTGTGGTCGGCCATACAAAAAGGCATCACCGTCATGTCGTTTCATACCGCGCTCGATGTTTCTCGGGAGGCGCAGCGCGTGTTGGCTGGTTTGCTGAACCTTCAGTTCAAAGGTGTCGTCGAGCCCCTCGCGGGTTCGCGCACGTTAGGCTATGGTCAATTGTGCGCTCCCAAGGCAGCTGAGGTGCCATTGACGCTGGCTCACCTGGCCGCACGATGCACCTCGGTGTTTGGTCGCGCTCCCCGGGTGTGGGGGGATTTTTCCACCGAGCTTTCCCGCGTGGTGACCACCACTGGGTCGGCAGGGGATATGGCTGAGCGCTGCATAACGGCACAGCTGGACTGTTTGGTGTGTGGAGAAATCAAATATCACGACGCGCTCGCCGCAAGCGAAGCGGGTTTGTGTATTATCGACCTAGGACATGATACCAGCGAGATACCGCTTTGTGCAGTGCTCGTCGAAGCCCTGGAATCGGCAGGGGTGGCGCCCGATGCCATCACTTTACTCGATCAAGGTGATAACTGGGCTTATCCAGAAGCTAGCCGTCGTTGACACAAAGATAAGGAAGACTATGCCCTTAAACCTCGAAGATGTGAAACCGTTACTCGTGCTCCAGCAGCTTGATCTGATGATCTTGCAAAATCAAAAGAAGCTTGACGATCTACCGCAACGTGCTCAGATCATGGCTGCGCGTCAAAAATACCAAGACGTTACAAGCAAGCAAGAAAAGTTGAATGCGATGAAGAAGGAAGCGGATCGCGATGCAGCGCGGTCGAACTTCGAGGATGAACAGCTTGCCGAAAAGCAAAAGGCAACACAGGAGAAGATCGATGCGTCGCGTGGAGATTATCGCAGCGTGGAAGCGCTGACGAAAGAGCTTAATGGCTTCGCGAAACGTCGCGATGCCTTGGCGGAAAACCTGCTTGTTCTCGATGATCGCAGTTCGCAGATTCAGGGAGTGCAAGATCAGATCACTTCGGCGCTTTCTCAACTGAAAGCTGAAGAGGATGCCGCTATCGAGAGCTTTCAGCGTGAAGGCGGCGCGCTTGCTGATGGTATTGCCCACGCCAAGGCCGATCGTAATCACATTGCGACCGAGCTTGCCGCCGAGCTGCTGGATCGCTACGAAAAAGCGGCAGATCACTGCGGTGGTGTTGCGATTGCTCGTCTGCGCGAAGATCAGTGTTCGGCGTGTCGCAATCACATCGATGCCAGTCGTTTGTTGCAGGTGAGAGCTCAAGCCCCGCTTTCGGCTTGTCCGCACTGTGGGCGCCTTTTGGTTGTGGAATAATGCTCGCAGCCATCCTTCACACCGATGGCGGTTCGCGAGGCAATCCTGGTCCTGCGGGCTGCGGATTCGAACTGCTCGATGGTGCTACCGGGGAGCCTTTGGCGCTTGGCGGGAGCTTTCTTGGTACGGCCACGAATAATGTCGCGGAATACCGCGCGCTTGTGTGGGGTATGCAAAATGCCCTTGCTGCAGGCGTCAGCGAATTGAGCGTGCGTGCCGATAGCGAACTGATGGTTAAGCAGATGTTGGGCGCATACCGGGTAAAAAGTGCCGATCTCAAGCCTCTTTTTACGCAGGCGCGTACCCTTGCGGCAAACTTTACCCGTTTTTCAATCAAGCATGTCTACCGTAGCGAGAATAAAGAAGCCGACGCGATGGCCAATGCTGCGATGGATGCTCAGGCTTCGGTTGGAACGTTTTTGGTCGCATGCGATGGGCATCCGTCTACTCTGTTCGATGAAGAGATGCCGTTGTCTGAAAATGATATCGAGTCCTCCTCTTCATCGTCACGAAGCGCTTCGCTGGTATTTTGTGCGCAAACAGCCGCGCAGACGAAAGGAAAGCCTATGTATGAACTTATGGTGAAAGATCATTTCGATGCAGCGCATGCGCTGCCGGGCTACGATGGACCGTGCCAGTATCTCCACGGGCACACCTGGGATGTGGAAGTCATCATCGCTGGTACCCAGTTAGACGAGGTCGGTCTTCTCTATGACTTCAAGGCGATTAAAACCGATTTGCATACCATCCTCGATGCGTACGACCATCACTATATCAACGAAGTGCCGCCTTTCGATACCGTGAATCCTACGGCTGAGCATCTTTCCCGGGTTCTTTATGAACGCTTAGCTCCGACGTTGCCCGAACACATCACGCTGAAAGAAGTGGCGGTATGGGAAAGCCCGATTGCGAAAGTAACCTATCGTCTCGATTAATCGCGGGAAAGGAAACGACATGGAAATCGTGAAACGAGAGGAAAGAGAAGCGTTCGAACGTGCTTGTCTGGCCGAAGATGCTGCGTTTGCCGACGAAAGCGAAGGCCGTACGTTTTCGACCGCCCCCGATTTTCTCCGTACCGATTTCCAGCGTGATCGCGACAAGATCATTCACGCAAAATCATTTCGTCGACTTTCCCATAAAACGCAGGTTTTTTTGGCGGTTGAAGGTGATCACTACCGCACTCGCCTGACACACACCCTTGAAGTGGCGCAAATTGCTCGAACGATCGCGCGCGCTTTAAGTCTCAACGAGGATTTAACCGAAGCTATCGCACTCGGTCACGATTTGGGGCACACTCCCTTTGGCCATACCGGCGAAGAGGCGCTTTCGGCTTGCCTGTCAAAACGCCAGGGTATCGACCCGCGCTCGGTAGCGGGGCGATCGCTGTATCGCCACAATGAACAAAGCTTGCGTGTGGTGGAAGTGATTGAAAACGAGGGCAAAGGACTCAACCTTACCGCCGAGGTGCGTGATGGTATCGTATGCCATACGGGTAGCCGTCGTGCCGAAAGCCTGGAAGGACGCATCGTTGCTACGGCTGATCGTATCGCGTATGTCAATCACGACATCGATGACGCCATCCGCGCAGGCGTGCTCACCGAAGCCGATATTCCTGAAACGATTCATCGATTGTTGGGCGGGGATCACTCCACGCGTATTGAAACGCTCGTGGTTGATATGGTGAAAACCTCTGCGGCCAGCGATGATATTGCGCTGAGCGAACCGGTGTGGGAAGCCATGAATTGCCTGCGCGCCTTTTTGTTTGAACGCGTATACTCATCTCCGGTAGTCGAGCATGAAGTGGTGAAAGCTCTGCACCTGATCGAAGAGTTGTTTGATTACTTCATGGCGCATATCGGCGAGGTTCCCGAAGAATATCGTGCCGTAAGTGCAGACGATGAGGTGCGTGCAGTGACCGATTACGTGGCGGGCATGACCGATCGCTATGCAAAAAGCATTTATGAAGACATTTTCATTCCGCATTCATGGCGTCATGTCGGAAATGATATCTGGTTGAAATAGTATGGAAGAACCGCTCACCGACGAATTGCTGCAAGAGCTTCTAGGCGCCCCTACACCGCAGGCGTTTACGGAAAAATATCGCCACGAAACGCACAGCTTGTCGCAGTATCTCGAATACCTGCTTGAAAAACATTCCCTCAGCCGTGTGGCTGTTGTGCGCGCAGCCGGTCTCAATGAAACGTTTGGATACCAAATTTTCAAGGGACAGCGTAAGGCTTCTCGCAATAAGATATTACAGCTGGTGTTCGCCATGCATCTGACGCTGCAAGAGGGCAATCGGCTACTTCAGGCAGCGGGGGTCAATGAGCTCTATTGCAAAAATCGTCGTGATGCCATTATTATTTTTTGTCTCAATAGAGAATACGTTCTTCAGCAGGTCGATGAAGAGCTTTATCGCTTCGGGGAAGAAACTATCTGCTAACATAGGGGATATGAAACACGACGAACTCACCGAATACCTTTCCCATCTTGCGCACGACGATTGTTATCGTGTGGCCGAAATTCTTAAAGCCACTCCTTACGAAACAACCCAAAAAGTCTATTTTGTCGGAAAGAATGGGGCCGAACAAGGTCCTTTCATACGTAAATATATCAGCCGTGATTCGGGGTTGGGGCGCGCCTACGAAAATCTTTATACTATGCAGCGGGCGGGTGCGCGTTTTGCCTGTCTTCCGCGCGTCTTCGAGTATTACGCTTTGGAGGAGAACAACGCCGTTATCATGGAGTGCGTGCCCGGCGAAACGCTCCAGGCGGTGGTGGAGCGCTGCGGTGCCTCATTCATTTTAGCGGCCGATCTTTTCCCTCGCCTGTGTGATGCGGTAAGCGAGGTGCACACGAAATTTAAACCTCCTCTCATACATCGCGATCTCAAGCCCTCCAATGTGATGGTGTCGCAAGAAAACCTGACCATCATAGATTTCGGTATCGCCCGCAGCTTCAAGCGCGATGGCGAAGAGGATACCCATCATTTCGGTACGCGCGCCTACGCTCCGCCCGAACAGTTCGGCTTCGGCCAGACCGATGAACGAAGCGATGTGTATGCGCTGGGTATGTTGCTTTATTTTTGCTTAACAGGGAAAACGCCCGATAGCACAGCGCGCAAGCAGGGCTTTTCAGCACCGCAGGTGCCGCTGGCTCTGTGCCCTGTCATTGTGCGCGCCACGGAACTTGACCCTCACGCGCGCTTTCAGAGCGCGGAAGAACTGAAGCGCGCCTTTTGGGATGCGGCGATTGCTCAAACGAGTAAACCTGCTGGTGGGGAAGGCTCGAAAGAGGAGTCGGCCGCTACCTTGCCACCGTTGTTTTCTGCTGCTGCCCCGCCTTTGCAAGAAGAGAAACGGGAAAAGCAGCATAGATTTCCGCAGGCAGACAGCGTGCCTTTTTTGGCTCGCATTCCTCTTGGCGTGGGAATCGTATGGGATATTTTCGTTGCACTTATACTGGTGCTCTTTTTCGTTATTGCCTTCCAACTGGCGTTTTCGCCCACGCCGGGATATACCCTTGAGGCGTGTTCTTTGGAATATCGGCTTTTGTTCACGCTTGTTACGATGGTGTTCATCTTTATTCCCGTGTTGTATCTGATGACGGATAGAAGACCCTTACGCCGAGTCTTTCCTGCGCTTGCTTCGGTGTCTTTACGTAAAGAGCTGTGTGCGTGTGCCCTTTTATTTTGCTGTGCGATTCTCCTTCTTATCCTTCTTGGCGTGGCGTTTCCGCTAGATGTGTAGTGCAGCCGTGTAGATGATAGGTTGTTTTACTTCTAAAAAAGAACGGCTTCTTAGCTGGTAGCTAATGCATTGAAAAGCCCCTCTGTTTAACATAAGTGCAGTAATGCTAACGCGCTTATGCGCAGACCGAAGGGGAAAAGATGTCAGATCAAAACTACCAGCCGCCACAAAGCGCAACCGGCGTGCCGCCAACAAACGCTCCCGCGCAAGTGCCGCAGAAGCCATGCAGGAAATGCGGAGCCTCCCTGCCGAAATTTGCAGAGGTATGCCCGGCGTGCGGCGCCAAGCAGAAGCCGTTTTACAAGCGGGTGTGGTTCTGGGTGCTCGTTTTGTTGGCGTTTCTATTGATTGGCATGGGAAGCTGCGTCGGTGCCTGCAGCAAATCGGTCAGCGAGAGCTCGCTTTCAACTTCCGATAAAGCTACGTCGGAAGCTGCGTCTGGCACCGGCAGTGGCGCGACGGGTGAATCTGCCGCACCTGAGAAGTCGAAAGAAAAATATGCGCTTTCCGACGAAGTGCTGGTGGATAAGGGCTACGGCATGTATGGCGTTAGCGGCACATTCACCAATTTGACCGATAAGGAAATAGGCTATGTGCAAATATCGTATTCCTTGCTGGATGCAGAGGGGGCGCAGGTGGGCACCTCTCTGGCCAATACGACAAAACTGAGTGCCGGTGGTGTGTGGAAATACGAAACGGTGGGAACCACCTCGGGAAAAGCTGTGGCAGTGTCGTTTAAGATGACGGATGTTACCGGTTTTTAAGACAGGTTGCTAAGATGCTCGTAAACAGCAGGCATTCCGTTAAAGATGCCTGCTGTTTTTTGTGGTTTTCCGTGTTTGCATATTCTTCCGAAAGGCGATGGCGTCCACTCAAAAGAAGGCACCCTTGTCTGATTGATCCTCAATAACATTGCGCGCGCGTGATACGATAAGCGCAGCGCAATCCGTGCGCGCTTCAGCTACGGGTAGAGGAGGGGGAGCTATGTTTGTTCGTTTGTATCGTGTTTTTCCTCTTCTGGTGGTTCTGGGCATTATTGCCGTAATAGTTTATTTAGCGGTGATGTTTCGCACCTCGCCCAATCACGCCAAAGAGGTGCTTATCAAAGCATTTACCTGGCTTACCGGCGCGCTTTCGGCGGTCTTTTTGCTGGTAGTGCTCTATGCTTTAGGCGATCATAATGCCCCCGTGACCGATTTAGCCGCGAGCTTCTTGATTGCCTCATCCATCGCATTCGGCATCACGGGTATCTGTCGTGCGGTATTTCTTCGTCACCATCCCGACTATCGTCATAAACCGACGAAAACAACGTGGAGAAAGCGCAAGGGTTAGTGCCCCTTACTGGAAAACCAAGACGAGCATCAACACCTATGTTCTGATTTTGTGTGTCTTTTGTCGTTATCTTTCTTAAAAGGATGAAACCCTTGTCTTCCTAAAATGCATATTTTGAGTTCTAACCTCTTATTTTATGAATATTTTGAAAGAGGGGGTTACGTAATGAAGCAAGCCGGTTTATACTTCGTTTTGTCCTTTAAGGGCGGTACAGAGAGACCGACAAGGCTGCAAGCATCCACTTAACATAGGATGTTTCTCGATGAAGCCTTTGTTTGTCCGCAGAGGTATTTTTTATGCCAAAAACGGACGGGTTCGACGCAATAAGGCGATTGCGCGACCGGTTGTCTGTACGCACTCACGACGAAGAAAAGGAGTGTGTATGAATGACACAAGCAAAGTAAAATCCATCTGCATGGATGGAAAGGAAATCGAGCGATCGTTGACGCGTATCGCTCACCAGATTCTCGAAGCCAATAAGGGGGCTGCCAACATCGCCTTGGTCGGCATTGTCACCCGCGGCGATCTGCTCGCGAAGCAGCTTGCTGAAAAGATCGAGCAAATCGAAGGCAAGAGCGTAGAGCTCGGAAGTCTCGATATCAGCTTTTATCGTGATGACGTGCTGACTCATCTGGCTCCAGAGGTTCGCGGAACGAAAATTCCCTTCAATATCGACGGTAAAGACCTCATCTTGGTTGATGATGTGCTCTACACCGGGCGCACGATTCGCGCAGCACTCGACGCCATCATGGATCTGGGTCGTCCCGCCACCGTGCAGTTGGCGGTACTCGTTGATCGAGGCCATCGCGAACTGCCGATCCGCGCCGACTATGTTGGCAAAAACGTTCCTTCCGCTTCCGATGAAAACGTGCGTCTGTTCCTTGAAGAAGTAGACGGCATTTCTGCTGTGGAAATTTTAGAAGTAGCACCGGGCTCCCGCGCGGGTTCGGCACCCCTGGGAGGTGAATAGGGTATGGCATTCAATCATAAACACTTGATCGATATCACGGAATACTCTGCGGAAGATATCATGCAGATACTTGAAACTGCGGTCACCTTCAAAGAGGTCAACGAACGCAAGATCAAAAAGCTGCCGACCCTCAAAGGTTTGACGGTTATCAATATGTTCAACGAGCCTTCAACCCGTACTCGCTCGTCGTTCGAATTGGCTGAAAAACGCCTGTCCTGTGACAGCTTGAACTTCGGCGGCTCTTCGAGCGCGACGGTGAAGGGTGAAAGCCTTGTTGACACGGTTGAAACGCTCAACTCGTATAAAATCGATATGGTTATCGTACGTGATAAGCATGCCGGCGTACCGCAGAAAATCGCTCAGCACACCAAGGCTTGCGTTATCGATGCGGGTGACGGTAAACACCAACACCCCACCCAAGCGCTACTCGACCTCTTTTCCATCTGGGAGAAAAAGGGTCATCTTGAGGGCCTCAAAGTCGGCATCGTGGGAGATATCGGTCACTCGCGTGTCTGTGGATCGCTGATTCCAGCGCTGAAGATCATGGGATGCGAAGTCACCGTGATCGCTCCGGCCACCTTGCTACCTGCTCGCCCCGACATCTTAGGGGTCGACCATGTGTCCGCCAGTCTCGACGATGCACTGCCCGAGCTCGATGTGGTCTACATGCTGCGCATCCAGCGCGAGCGTTTGGAGGGTGCTCCCTATCCGAGCCTGCGCGAGTATAACCTGCTGTTTGGTCTCACACAGCAGCGCGAACACCTCATGCGCCCCGATGCCATTATCTGTCATCCCGGTCCTATCAACCGCGGTGTTGAGCTCGATAGTTACATGGCCGACCACCCGCAGCGTTCGGTCATCCTCAATCAGGTCTACGCTGGCATCTGCACGCGTATGGCCGCCTTGTATCTTTTGTTGGGAGGGAGTGAAAATGGCATTACTGCTTAAGAACGCTCATTTGATCGATCCGAGCGGCGATCTAGATCGTGTTGCCGACATCGTCATCCGTGACGGAAAAATCGTCGAGGTGGGCGAAGGCCTTTCCATCGATAAAGGTATCACCCGCGATTTGACGGGGAAGGTCATCGTTCCCGGTCTCGTTGATATGCACGTGCATCTGCGTGAACCCGGCTTCGAGCAAAAGGAAGACATCGCAAGCGGTACGCGAGCGGCTGCCCACGGCGGCTTCACCGCTGTCTGCTGTATGCCCAACACGCTTCCGGTTACCGATAATGCGACGGTCGTCGAATTCATCCAGGCTCGCGCGGCTGCTGTCGGTAAATGCCGCGTGCATGTTTCCGGTGCCTGCAGCAAGGGGCTTGCCGGCGATACCCTCTCCGAAATGGGAGATATGGTAGCTCACGGTGCTGTCGCCTTCACCGATGATGGGTGCGGTATTCAGGATGCCGGCATGATGCGTCGCGTTATGGATTACGGAGTCATGTTTGGCCGCGCCGTTATGGTGCATTGCCAAGACGATGCCCTAGTGGGCGAAGGCCAGGTCAATGAAGGTGTCGTTTCCACCCGTCTCGGTATGCTCGGTTGGCCGGCGGAGGGAGAAGAACTCGAAATCGCTCGCGACATAGCGTTGTGTCGTCTTACGGGTTGCCCGCTCCATATTCAGCACATTACCACGGCGCGTGGCCTTTCCCTGGTGCGCGATGCAAAGGCCGAAGGCCTACCCGTGACCTGCGAGGTCACACCGCATCATCTCTTCCTTTCAGAAGAGGTGATTGGCGATGATTACAATACCAACTTCAAGGTCAATCCGCCGCTGCGAACCAAGGAAGATTGTGCAGCCCTTATCGAGGGCGTTGCCGACGGTACGGTCGACTGTATCGTGACCGACCATGCACCGCATATCGATTGGGAAAAAGACTACGAATTCGAGCGGGCTCCCTTTGGGATGACCGGGCTGGAAACTTCACTCGGCCTCGTTTTAACGAATCTCGTTGCTCCGGGTATCATCGATTATGCCAAAATGATTCAACTTATGGCCACCAATCCCCGTCGCATCCTGCACGTTGATGAGGTGGGAATCGCCGTTGGCAGCACGGCCGACTTGACGGTCATCGATCCGGATACGTCCTGGATCGTTTCGGTCGAGAACATGCTTTCGAAAGCGCGCAATTCCGGTTTCATTGGAACGGAATTGAAAGGTCGGGCGACCGATGTCTATGTTGGTGGATACGCTACCTTGGAAGAAGGTAAGATCGTTGAGTGAGATCAGCAATCAGTTGCTTGAACACACTTCCAAGCCTGTTGCGATACCGGCCCTCCTCGTACTTGAGGATGGGTCGGTTTTTTTTGGCACATCATGTGCTGCCGCAGGTGAGGTGTTCGGTGAAATATGCTTCAACACATCTTTAGAGGGATACTTGGAAGTGATAACAGATCCGTCGTATGCGGGACAGATTATCGCTATGACCTATCCGCAAATCGGCAATTACGGCGTGAATCTCGATGATGCGCAGTCCGATGAACCGGCCTTGCGTGGATTGGTGGTGCACGATATGTGCACTGAGCCCAATAACTGGCGCTCGCAGCTAAGCCTACCCGATTTCCTGAGGCAGCATGAGGTGGTGGCCATTGAAGGGGTCGATACGCGCGCCCTTACTCGTCACATCCGGGACCACGGCGCACAGCGCGCGGTGCTTTCTACCGTTGACCTGTGTGTGGAAAGCTTGCGCGCCAAGGTGCGCGCCAGCCAGTCGATTGTCGGCGCGAACCTGGTACCGAGCGTTTCGTGTAATGCGATCCATCCGTTTCAGACATCGCCTGAAAGCCAGTTGTTTGCGCAGGTTGGTGATGTTTCTCCTCGTTATCATGTTGTTGCTTACGACTGTGGCGTGAAACGTTCGATTTTGGAAAACCTGGTGCGGGTTGGCTGCGAGGTGACGGTTGTGCCTTGGGATACCCCTGCGGCTGCTGTGCTTGCGCTTTATCCCGATGGTGTTTTCCTCAGCAATGGTCCCGGGGACCCCGAGGCGGTTTCAGGTACGTATACCCAGGTTGGAGAGTTGTTGGGAAAGGTGCCTTTGTTTGGTATCTGCTTGGGGCATCAGATGATGTGCGTGGCTGCGGGTGCAAAAATTGAAAAGCTTGCGTTTGGGCATCGTGGCGGCAATCAGCCTGTTATGAACCTGCGTACCCATCGGGTGGAAATCACTGCGCAAAACCATGGCTTCGGCTTGCTATTTCCCAGCTTGGGGTCCTTGGTGCCTGAAAGCTGTGCCTGGCATACCGGACACGAAGACGATTTAAGGTTTTGGGTACGATCGGGCACGGCTCCCATCGTCGAAAATGAAAAGTTTGGCCGCATCCAGCTGACGCACGTCAACTTAAACGATGGCAGTGCCGAAGGTATCGCGTTTCTCGATATCCCCGCATTCAGCGTGCAGTACCATCCCGAAGCAAGCCCCGGCCCAACCGATTCGCACTACCTGTTCACCGCATTCGCCGGACTCATGGAGGGCTGCGAGGATTACCTTGCTATCGATATCGCCACCGATCGTTTAGCTGGTTGGAGTTTTTCAGCCGCAGAAAAGGGGTGCTAACATGCCGAAACGTGAAGATATACACAGCATCCTCGTTATCGGATCGGGTCCTATCGTCATCGGGCAAGCCTGTGAATTCGATTATTCGGGTGCGCAAGCGTGCAAGGTGCTCACCGAAGATGGATACCGCGTTATTTTGGTCAACTCCAATCCCGCTACCATCATGACCGATCCTGAGCTGGCTGCGCGCACCTATGTGGAGCCGATTACTCCTGAATTTGTGGAAAAGATCATCATGAAAGAGCGTCCTGACGCGCTTTTGGCTACGCTCGGTGGGCAGACAGGTTTAAATACCGCTGTCGAACTGGCAAAACGCGGTGTTCTTGAAGCGTATGATGTCGAAATGATCGGTTGCGATCTCGCAGCGATCAATCGAGGGGAAGATCGTCGTCTTTTCAACGAAGCTATGGCGCAACTGGGTATTGAGACGTCGCGCAGCGGGTATGCGTATTGCGTCGCCGATGCCGAAGCGCTTGCTGCTGAAATGGGATTTCCGCTGGTATTGCGCCCCTCGTTTACCATGGGCGGAGCCGGTGGCGGCATCGCGCACGATGAAGCCGAACTGCGCGCCATCGTCGAACAGGGCCTGGAACTTTCCCCGGCTCAGGAAGTGCTTGTGGAAGAAAGTATCGAAGGCTGGAAGGAATACGAGATGGAGGTTATGCGCGATCATGCGGGTAACGGCATCATCATCTGTTCCATCGAGAATTTCGACGCCATGGGCGTGCACACCGGTGATTCCATTACGGTAGCGCCTGCTCAAACCCTTTCCGATAGGGAATACCAACGCATGCGTGTGGCCAGTTTGGCTATTCTGGAAAAGATCGGGGTGGAAACGGGTGGGTCAAATGTGCAGTTTGCCGTCAACCCGGAAAACGGCCGCTTGATCGTTATCGAAATGAATCCGCGCGTATCGCGTTCTTCGGCGCTGGCATCGAAGGCAACCGGTTTTCCCATTGCGAAGGCGGCGGCAAAGTTGGCCGTGGGCTACACGCTCGATGAAATTCTCAATGACATCACGAAGGCCACGCCGGCCTGCTTTGAGCCCTCTATCGATTACTGCGTTGTCAAGGTGCCGCGCTTCGCGTTTGAAAAGTTTCAGGGCAGCGATGACACGCTGACAACGCGCATGAAGGCCGTCGGCGAAATCATGAGTATCGGGCGTACCTTTGAGGAAGCGTTGGGCAAAGCGATGCGTTCGCTTGAAAATGGGCGCGCGGGATTGGGTGGCGATGGGTGCGGCAGCGACGTTATCAATGAAGCTGACTTCGATGCCATGGTGCATCGACCCACCCAGGATCGTATCTTCTATATGGCCGAAGCACTGCGCCGGGGTTGGGGAGTCGATCGGGTGGCCGAAGTGAGCTGTATCGATCGATTCTTCGTTTCGCGCATGGCGGATATGGTTGCGGTGCAAGAGGCGCTGCGCGGCTATAAGCTGGAACAACTCGACGCCGACGGGCTGCGTACAGCGAAGCGTTTCGGGATATCGGATGCGCAGATTGCTCATTTGACCGGCTCGGATGAACTGACGGTGCGCGCGTGCCGCCATGTGCTAGGCGTGCTGCCCAGCTTTAAAACGGTCGACACCTGCGCGGCGGAATTCCCCAGCGAAACCGAATATCACTACAAAACCTACGACGGCACCGAAAGCGAGGTTACGCCCAAAACGCGCCCGCGCGCGATGATTTTGGGGGCGGGGCCAAACCGCATTGGGCAGGGTATCGAATTTGATTACTGCTGCGTGCATGCCTGCTACGCATTGGCGGAAGCGGGCTTTGAAACCATTATGGTCAACTGCAATCCTGAAACGGTTTCCACCGATTACGATACCTCTGATAAACTTTATTTCGAGCCGCTCACCTATGAAGACGTTATGGATATCATCGATGTGGAACAACCCGATGGCGTCGTGGTTACCCTTGGCGGGCAAACGCCCCTCAAGTTGGCGCGCGCCCTGGAAGCGGCGGGTGTGCCCATCATCGGTACCCAGCCCGAAGCGATCGACTTGGCTGAAGATCGCGATCGTTTTTCCGCCATCCTTGACGAACTTTCTATCACCTATCCCGCTTCTGGTATGGCTTCCACGTTCGAGCAGGCTTGTCAGGTTTCCGATCGCATTGGCTTTCCTCTGTTGGTGCGCCCCAGCTACGTGCTGGGCGGGCGGGGTATGGCTCTTGTCTATGACAGCAGCCAGCTGGAAAAATACATGGGGCAAGCCACTAAAATATCCCCCGATCACCCGGTGTATCTTGACCGTTTTCTGGAAGGAGCGGTTGAAGTTGATCTCGATGCGCTTTGCGATGGTGTCCAGGTTTATATCGGCGGCGTGCTCGAGCATATCGAAATGGCGGGGATCCATTCGGGCGATTCGGCGTGCTGTACGCCGCCCTTTGCTCTTTCTGAGTCTATCGTGGCGCAGCTGCGTGCGATCGCGCGCCGCCTGGCTTTGCGCTTGGGTGTCGTGGGGCTTATAAATATCCAGTTCGCCATTAAAGACCAGGTAATCTATGTGATCGAGGCAAATCCGCGGGCCAGTCGCACCGTTCCCTTCGTGTCGAAGGCTACCGGTGTGCCGTTGGCAAAGTGCGCGGCCAAAATCATGGCAGGTCAGCGTATTGCCTATATGGATTTACCCAGTGATGAGCGTCGCCTTGAGTATTTCAGCGTGAAGGAAGCTGTCATGCCGTTTGGTCGGTTCCCTGGTGCCGATGTGGTATTGGGACCCGAGATGAAATCGACTGGCGAGGTTATGGGCATCGCGCATAATTTTCCTGCGGCTTACGCCAAAACTCAGCTGGCGATAGATTACCTGCTTCCCGAAGAGGGCACGGTGTTTGTTTCTGTGTGCGATCGCGATAAACGCGCCATTGTGGCTATCGCGCGTGATATCGTAAGGCTCGGTTTTCGTCTTGTGGCTACCGAGGGTACGGCTCGAGCGTTGCGAGCCGCCAACATCGCCGTTGAAGAAGTGAAGAAAATCCATGAAGGTTCACCCAATATCAGCGATAGAATAAGCGCAGGCGAGATTTCGCTTATGATAAACACACCGTTTGGTCATGCGACGCGTAGTGACGGTTATTACTTGCGTCTCGATGCCGTGCGCCATGGCGTCAGTCACGTTACGACGTTGGCGGGCGCGCAGGCGTTGGTGGCCGGTATGGAGACGGCACGCGAAACCGGTCTCGATGTGGTGGCGTTGCAAGACCTACCGCAGTGGACGATTCAAGGAAAGGCAGGATATGACGACAGGACTAGCAAACGAGCGGGGGGTCATCAGCGCTAATGAATGCGTGGGACCGCATCTTTATTTGCTGCGCGCCACGCTTCCTCGCATTGCGGAAACTATCGAACCGGGTCAATTCATCCATATGAAACTTCCGGGCATGGAAGGGCATATTCTGCGTCGTCCCTTTTCGGTATATCGCGCGCTGCCCCAATCGGGAAGCGTTGAAATCCTCTATCAAGAAGTCGGCTTCGGTACGGCGCATATGCGTGAGCTTTCAGTGGGGCAGGCGTTTGAGGCGATTGGACCGATCGGGCGGGGGTGGCAGGTTCCTGCGGGCGCTGCACGGATTTTGCTTGTTGCCGGCGGCGTGGGTGCGGCTCCGCTGTTTATGCTCGCTCAGCAACAGCGTGAGGCTGGCGTAGCGGTTGATGTGGTGCTGGGTGCGCAAACGGAAGCTGCACTCGTCACGCGGGAGAGCTACGATGCTTTATGTGGATCCACCTTGCAGTGCGCAACCGATGACGGCAGCTTCGGCCATGCGGGGTTTTGCACCGGTTTGGTTGAGGATAACATAGGGGAGCATCTCTATGATTATCTGGCGTGTTGCGGACCGGAGCCCCTGATGCGGATCGTGGCACAGCGTGCCCTCGATGATGGTATTTTTGCGCAGGTATCCCTTGAGCGCCGTATGGCGTGTGGCGTGGGTGCTTGTTTGTCGTGTGTGGTCGATACCCACGGAGGGAAGAAGCGGGCATGTGTCGATGGTCCGATTTTCGATGCAGCGGAGGTGGTGTGGTAATGACGGTATCTCTCGGTATTGATTTGGGCGGCCTCGCCATGAAAAACCCGGTCACCACCGCATCGGGTACGTTTGCTGCGGGTCGTGAATATAATGATTTCTTCGATATTTCAGCCTTGGGTGCGGTAACGACCAAGGGCGTTTCGTTTGCCGGATGGTCCGGCAACGCAACGCCGCGCATCGCTGAAACGCCTTCGGGCATGCTCAATTCGATCGGATTGCAAAATCCCGGTGTGCATGCGTTTGTCGAACATGATCTTGCGTGGCTTGCCGGTCGTAAAGTGCCGGTTATCGTTAACGTTTCCGGCCATAGCGTCGATGAATACGTTCAGGTCATTGAAGTGCTTGAAGGGTACGAGGCCGTGAGTGCCTACGAGGTCAACATATCGTGTCCCAATGTCGATAAGGGGGGTATGACGTTTGGCACCCACGCCCCTAGTGTGGAAAAAATCGTAGCATCATGTCGCACGGCGACCGCACGCCCTCTTATCGTGAAGCTGACGCCCAACGTGACCGACATAACCGAGATTGCCCGCGCGGCCCAGGCGGGTGGTGCCGATGCGCTTTCCCTGATCAATACGGTGCTCGGTATGGCGATTGATTCCACGACGCGCCGTCCTCAACTCGCCCGTATCGTCGGCGGTCTTTCCGGTCCGGCAATCAAACCGATCGCCTTGCGCATGGTGTATGAAACGCACAAGGCGGTGGATATTCCTCTTCTGGGGATGGGCGGGGTTACCTGTGCCGCTGACGCGATTGAGTTTTTGCTGGCAGGAGCCACGGCAGTGGCGGTAGGTACGGGCAATTTCATGAACCCGCTTTGCGCCCTCGAGGTTATCTCCGGTATAGAGTATTATTGTGAGCAGCAAGGTGTTGCCGATATCAACGAACTGGTAGGGGGTCTTTTGTGCTGAGCCCGTTTGATTCTATTCCTGCGAAACAGCGCGTAATCGTCGCACTTGATTGCAGCGCATCTGAAGCGCTTGCGCTTGCCGATAAACTGAGCGGTCACGCAACGTGGCTCAAGATCGGCATGACGCTTTACTATGCCGAAGGGCCTTCCATCGTCGAAGCGCTCAAGCGCCGCGGATTTAAGGTGTTTCTCGATTTGAAATTCCATGATATTCCGCATCAGGTAGGGGGAGCGACTGCCTCTGCGGTGCGTAGCGGAGCCGACATGCTGACCATGCATACGGTCGGAGGAGTTGCCATGATGGCTGCGGCGCAAAAGGCTGCCGAGGAAACTGCCAACGAGAGGCAGCAGCCCGTGCCGACTACCCTCGGTATTACGGTTTTAACCAGCATGGACGACGATGCGCTTGCGGCGACTGGCGTACAACGGTCCATGACCGAACAGGTGCGCACCCTCGCCTTGCAAGCCCAGAGCGCCAGCTTGTCCGGCGTTGTTGCCTCGCCGCAGGAGGCGAGCTTGTTGCGGGAGGTTTTGGGCTCACAAGCTTTTATCGTCACGCCCGGCGTACGCCCCCTTGGCGGCGAGGTAGGCGACCAAAGCCGGGTGGCAACGCCGGCGCAGGCGTTTGCTGCGGGCGCATCGCATATCGTCGTTGGTCGACCTATCACGCAAGCTGCCGATCCGGTTGCAGCATTTGAAGCCATTACGAAAGGACTCTAACGTGGAACGTGAAGAAATACTAAAAGCCCTGCAAGAAACCGGTGCGGTGCGCCATGGTCATTTTCAACTGACCAGCGGTCGTCACTCGGACACGTATATTCAGTGTGCTCGTGTGCTGGAAGATACGTGTCTGACCAATGCTTTTGCAGCGGAATCAATCAAGCGGCTACCGACCGATTTGGCGATCGATATGGTTGCAAGCCCCGCGGTAGGTGGCATTATCTTCGGTTATGCGGTCGCTTCCGCCCTCGCTACAAAAATGATTTTCTCTGAACGCAAAGAGGGCGTGATGGTCTTTCGACGCAATTTCGAGGTGCCTGCTGGCGCACGGGTGCTCGTTTGCGAAGATGTGGTCACCACGGGAGGTTCTGTCAAGGAAGTTTGTGATTTGATAGAGGAAGCTGGCGGCATCGTGGTTGCTGTGGTTTCGATGATCAATCGTGGGGGAGCGCGTAAATTTACTCAAGACTACTATCCTCTCATCGACTTACCGACCCCTTCTTGGGATCCCGAAGAGTGCGATTTGTGCAAGCAAGGGGTGGCAATTGATTCGCCCGGTTCTCGCCGTTTGGGAAAATAAAGCTCCGTTTGGGGTTTTATGGTGGTCTCAACTTCGCTTTTGTGAAGCAAAACCGCTGATATAGCGAAGATTTTCGGATACCGAGGCAATTCTCTTAAGTGGTTTTGGGTGCGTATGATACTATCATCTCATCGCGTAAGGAGAAGAAGGAGAGAATCAGATGGCTATTCCTCAATTGAGTCCCGAGGAACGCAAGGCTGCCCTGGAGAAGGCAAAAGCTGCGCGTATTCAGAGGGCAAAGGTTCGTGATGACCTGAAAAACGGTAAGCTTACGTTAAAGGCCGTACTTGACATGAAGGGCGATCCTATCGTGGGTCGTATGAGGGTTTCAACACTCATCGAAACCATGCCCGGATATGGTAAGGCTAAAGCTGAAAAGGTCATGGCAGAATTGCACATCGCTGAAAGCCGTCGTCTGCGTGGCTTGGGTGAACGCCAAGAGGCAGCTTTGCTGGAGCGTTTAAGCTAAGTTTATGCGACACGGTAATTTGTTAGTTATTTCTGGGCCATCAGGAGCCGGTAAAGGCACCCTGGTGGCTCGCCTTTTGTCGCGCATCCCCGATGCCTGGGTTTCGGTGTCGGTGACGACCCGCGCGCCACGGCCGGGAGAAGTCGAGGGAATCCACTACTTCTTTGCCGATGATGCCACCTTCGATGAGCTTGTTGCAAACGATGGTCTGCTGGAGTGGGCCCAGGTTCACGATGCTCGCTATGGCACCCCGCGCGAGATTGTGGCTGAACAGGTGAGGGCGGGTAAACAGGTTATCCTGGAAATCGATGTGCAAGGTGCTTTTCAGGTGCGCGATAAGATGCCTGGTGCAAAGCTTCTTTTTATCGAACCTCCTTCTCTTGAAGAGCTGCGCGCCCGACTGTGTCACAGGGGTACCGAAACGTCTGAGGTGATTGAAAAAAGGATGCGCGTCGCGCAACTGGAGCTTTCGCGTAAAATGGAGTATGATATACAGCTTGTAAATGACAATCTCGACCAGGCGACCGAAGTACTTGTTGGTCTGGTTGATTCTTACGCAGAACAAGAAGAGGAAAGTGTTGTATGAGTATTATTGAACCGAAGATCGACCTCCTTCTCGAAAAAACCGATAACGATCGGTTTTTGTTATGCGCCTTGGCTTCCAAACGCGCGCATGATATCAACGACATGATGAGGGGCCAGCGCGATCGTGCTATCCAGCTTCAGACGGCGGTGGAAATCGCTCGTGCTGCTGAAAAGAAGCCGTTATCGATGGCATTTGCCGAAATTGCACGCGGCGAAGTATCGTATGACTCGAGCAGTATCGATATCAAAAACCATTAATGGAATACCAACGTATCTGCCTTGTCCATTATCATGAGATCGGACTGAAGGGGCATAATCGTTCTTCGTTCGAGATGCGTCTTTTGCGCAATCTTGAATCGCTTTTGAGCGCGTTTCCCCTTGTAGCCATTCATCGTATTTCGGGACGGTTGCTCATCTTCATCAAAGAGGGTACAACCTATGAAGTTGCCTGCACTATCGCTGATGTCGTTGCGCGTATCCCCGGTGTAGCACGTGTTTCGAGCGGCTATAAATGCGAACGCGAACTTGATGAAATGTATGAGACGGCAGAACTTGCCATGCGCGATGCGGGTGCTTTTGAAAGCTGGAAGGTTGCCGCGCGACGCAACCATACTGATTTCCCCATCGATTCTATGGAGCTCAATCAACTCGTCGGGGCACACTTGTGCTCGGTATATCCCGACAAGCAAGTGAAAATGAAAAATCCCGACCTCAAGGTGTGCGTTGAAGTGGTGCAGGGTTCGACGTACGTGTATGCGCGCAGCATTCAGGGCATCGGGGGTTTACCCGTCGGTTCGTCGGGACGGGTTATGTGTCTGCTTTCGTCAGGTATCGATTCACCGGTGGCAACGTGGAAGATGGCGCGTCGGGGTGCGGTGTGCATCGGCGTGCATTTCTCTGGGCGTCCGCAGACCTCTTCAACCAGCGAGTATCTTGTTGACGATATAGCCCATGTGCTGGAGAAGACCGGTTGTATCGCGCGGGTCTACGTGGTGCCTTTCGGTGATTATCAACGTGAAATTGCAGGTGCGGTACCGCCCGAGCTGCGCGTTATCATGTATCGACGCCTCATGTTCAAAGTTGCCGAAGCCCTTGGTCGCAATGAAAAAGCGAAAGCGCTTGTTACGGGGGAAAGCTTGGGGCAGGTCGCCTCTCAAACACTCGACAATATCGCGGTGACCGACGCCAGTGTCAACATGCCGATTTTCCGCCCGCTTATCGGGTCTGATAAGCTCGATATCATCACGCTGGCTCAACAGCTGGGCACCTACGACCTCTCGTCGCAAGATGCGCCGGATTGCTGTACGCTCTTTATGCCGCGCAACCCAGAAACCCATGCGCACCTAAATCCTGTATTGGAATGGGAATCGCAGTTGCCTCTTGAAGCCTGGATTGCCGAACTTGTTGAACATGCGGAAGTCCATGACTATCGTTGCAGTGCTTACCGCGTTAAAAAACAGCGGTGAAATTTTCTCTAATCCCTGTTAGGTTCCGCAAGATTTCACTGTACTGCGCGTATGGATTTTGAAGGTAGGTCGTAAGGGAGCCCCCTTAGTATCGTAAGCGATGCGAAGGGGGTGCGATGTCGTTTCAGGAAAGCGCGGAAAGCCTTAAAGCAAAAGCTCATCTAAGCGCTGTGAAGACACCGGTGCTTATTGGCGTTACGGTGGTGGCTCTTGTCATCCTTTTCTGTTGTCTGCAGGGTTTGTTCGAACTGTTTTCTTCTCATCCTTTCGAGGTGGTCTCGCTTGATGCCCCCGTATCGAGCGGGGATTCGGCATCCACCAATGCGGTTGACACCGCTTCTCGAAGCGAAGCGTCACCGATCGTCGTGCATGTTGGCGGGGCGGTTGCCGCTTCGGGGGTCTACGAGCTGCCGGAGGGATCGCGCGTTCAGGCGGCTATCGATGCGGCGGGAGGCTTTGCCCTGGGCGCCGCCACCGATGCCCTCAACTGCGCGCGCATCCTCAAAGACGGTGAACAGGTGGTTGTTCCGCTGCTTGCTTCTTCGGAAGAAGCGTCGACTTCGACGGCGGTCAAGACCGATCCGACAGTGCAGGTTGCTTCAGATAAAATCAACATCAATTCAGCTTCTCTCGAAGAGCTCGATACTCTTTCGGGCGTGGGGGAAGCGACCGCGCGTCGTATTATCGCCGATCGCGAAGCGCAAGGCCCGTTTGAAACCATTGAGGATCTGAAGCGGGTTTCGGGTATCGGCGAGAAAAAATATGCGGCATTGGCCGATTCGATTTGCGTGTGAAGGCATCCGCGGTCAAGACCCCCTCTTCGGTGCGCCCCAGTATTCCTGCGATATTCTTTCTCGCGGGAGGGCTTTGGGGTGGTATAGGAGGTCTTTATCCGATAGGGGAAAAGGGAAGCGCAGCGCTAATGGGTGCGTGCGGGGTCGCCTGTCTTCTGGGAGCGGTTGTGGGGTGCGTAGCGCTTTGGTTCACTCGGCATAAGGCATTTGCTTGCTTGATGCTCGGATTGTGCTTAGGGGGTGTCTGCGCTGCGGTAGCATCGCTTGATTACGCGGCCGATGTTGGTGCTGCGCTCGAGGAAGCGAGCGGCGTCCATGAATTTATGGTGGTTGAAGATGCTGTGCGGGGGGATTTTGGATTATCGTGCTGTGCGGAAACAACCCTTACGGGTGGTCGCAGGGTCAAAGTCCGCATCAATTTCAACCAAGAAGAGAATCGGGAAGTCGCTGCTGAGGGAAGCGCCGCGAAAACAACCTCCAACAGCAAGGGTGAACAGGTGGCATCCGATAGGGCACTTTATCGCTACGGGCAACGTTTTCGCACCTACACCACCTTACGTAAGCCAAGCCTGACCGCCGAGCATTCCTACTACCGGCAGGGTATTGCGGCGCGCGCAACGGCGTTCACCCTTGAAGCCGTGCCTCCTTCAGGCGCTTTCGGTGCTTTGCTTGATTTTCGGGAGGCCGCCCTCGCTAGCTTTGCTTCTTACGAAGGAGAGGGCGCAGCATTTTTGCGCGCGGTTCTTTTTGGCGAACGAAGCGGCCTTGAAGAAGGTGGGTTTTATACGGCGGTGAAAACGTGCGGGTTAGCTCATATCATTGCGGTATCAGGGGCTCATCTGGTGGTAGTTTCCTCGTTCATCGGTCTTTTCTTGCGGGTTGCACGGGTAAACCGTTTTGTCAGCATAGTGGCGCAGGTGGCCTTTATCGGCTGCTATCTCGTTTTCACCGGTTTGCCAATTTCAGCGATTCGGGCGGCGGTGATGTCCTTGATCACCCTGATGTCTCTGTTCGCTTCGCGGCGTTCTTCGGGCATAAGTGCCCTATCCCTCTGCGTGTGTGTTTTGCTCAGCGTCGATCCTTCTATTGCTTTTTCCCTTTCCTTCGCCCTTTCGGCGGCCGCGACATTGGGCATCGTTGTTTTCGGGGGATTGATGGGAGACTGGTGTAAGGGCTGCTTGCCTGTGCGGCAGGGATTTGTCCGCGATTCCCTTGCAATGACCTTGTCGTCCAATCTGTTTACGCTGCCCATTGCCGCAGCGGTTTTCGCTCAGATATCGCTTATAGCGCCGCTGGCCAATGTGATTGCCCTGCCCCTGTTCACTCTGTTTTGCGGCGGTGGCTTGGCGGCGGTGATCCTCTTTCTCCTCATACCGCCCCTCGGGTCTTTTTTGGTGGGATGTTTGGTCGTCGCCGCTCAGGCATTTTGTGAAGGTGTCGTTTTGTTGGCACGCGTTCCCTTTGCCGCCCTTCCGTTTTCGGGGGATATTGCTGTGCTCGTTCTTCTTGCAGGGGTGATAGCGGTGGTGCTGTGGATATGGTGGCCTCAGCCAACCCGTCTTGTCTGCGTTGGCGCCTGCGTGATTGCCTTGGCGCTGGGTGGCTTGGTCGTGGTGGTCATGCCCCGTTTCGCGCCTGATGAAATCGTCATGCTTGATGTGGGGCAAGGTGATGCGTTTCTTGTTCGCAGCCAGGGCGCTACGCTGCTTGTCGACACCGGCAATCAGGATGCCGCGCTTTTGCGCGGGTTGGCGCACGTGGGGGTCTATCATCTTGACGCGGTGCTTATAACCCACCCCGATAGCGATCACTGCGATTCTCTGCGCGCGCTGCATTCCCTCGTTGCCACCGATCGGGTATTGGTGGCAGACGGGGTTCTCAGCTGTTCGTGCAATGCGTGTGTTCGGTTGCGCGAGGCGGCAACCCAGGTGGTGGGGGTAGGGGGTGTTCAGGGGGTAACGGTTGGCGACACCCTGCGCGTAGGATCGTTTATCGCGCGCGTCGTGTGGCCTATTGCCTTTAGCGATGAAGGAGGCAATGCCGATAGCGTATGCCTGGCTCTCGATGACGACATACATGCGGATGGCGTGGTGGAATGGCGTGCGCTTTTATGCGGTGATGCCGAGCAACCTCAAATTGCTGAAATGATCGCGCGCGAAGAAGTGGGGGATATCGACATCTATAAAGTGGGGCATCACGGTTCGAAACATGCTCTTGGTGCCACAGAGGCTAAGGTTCTCGATCCCGAGATAGCGTTGTTTAGCGTGGGTTCGAATAATCGCTATGGTCATCCGGCCGCTGAAACCATCGCAGTGCTCGAAGCGCAGGGCGCCACTGCGTTTCGTAGCGATGAGCAAGGAGAGGTTGTATGCAGATTGTTGGCTGACCGAATAGAAGTGGAGACGCTCCGCTAAAATGAGGCTATGGCTAACACAACGAAAAAAGATGTTCTGCTGCCGGTTTATCTGGTGAGCGGCGAAGATGAGCTCAAGCGTGAGGCGGTGATACGGCGGCTTAAAAAGCGTCTGTCCGCCTTGGGAGATTTGGCTTTCAATAGCGAACAGTTCAACGGGGAATCCGCAACGGGTGTCGATATCCGTTCGGCGTGCAATACCATTCCCTTTGCAAGTGAAAAGCGCCTCGTTCAGGTCGATGCTGCTGACAAGTTGAAAAAGGCCGATTCCGAAGCGCTGGTCGAATATCTGAAAAATCCCGCACACACCACGGTGTTGGCGCTTATCGCTCCCAAGCTTGCAAAAAATACCCGCCTTTACAAAGCCGTTGTCGCTTTCGGTAAAACCGCCGTTATAGATTGTACTCCTCTCAAACGTTACGAATTGCCCCGCGCCGTTCGGTCCATGGCGGTTTCCCATGGCATCACGATGACCGAAGGGGCGGCATCGTCCCTGATCGATCAGGTGGGTGAAAACACCATAGCCCTCGATAATGAGCTGAAAAAAATCGCTCTGTCGCATCGCGGGGGCGATGCGGTGAGCCAACATGAGGTCTTGGCGTTGGTTGCGCGTACGGCTGAAGTGAAGCCCTGGGAATTTGTCGATGCCTTTTCGGCCCGCAATCCGAAAAAGTGCTTGTGGTGCTTAAGCCGCATGGAGAGCGTTTCACCCCATGCTTTGCTCGCATCGTGCATCACCCGCTTGCGTGAGCTGATCACCGCACGTGCGCTTTATGAGCGAGGTGCGCAAAGCAGTCTTGCTACGACACTGAAAATGCCTGATTGGCGCGTGAAAAATCATATTACTTGGGCACGTGGATACACGGCGGCAGAATTACGCCATGCTCTCAAAGAGGCCCGCGATGCTGAATGGTCCATGAAAACCGGCGGCGTTCCCGAAGAGGTGTTTTTAGAATGGGTCGTGCGGGTAACGCTACGACGGTAGGTGCTGGTCCGTCCCAGGCCGCGTGGGCGGGTCAACCATGCGCTTTTGAATCGTCGGTTGTGAAGAACATGAGATGAGTCGATAAAAACGTGCGCTTTACCGCTTTTATCTCACACGAAATAGACCCCGGAGGGTCTATTTCTCACTTGATATGCAGACAGATCGCTTGGGCAATCGTCAATAAACGTACCAGAAGAGTTATTCGGCAGGAGTTTCGGCAGCCGCTTCGGCTTCAGCCTTGGCAGCAGCTTCTTCCTCGGTAGCCTTTTTCTTTGCTGCGGATTTCTGAGCCTTCTGGGTTTCGGTGCGGCGCTTTGCCTTTTCCTCGGAAGCCTTTTTCATTGCGTCGAGGCGCTCGGCTTTGGCAGCAGCTTTCTTCGAGCCCTTTTTCTCCTGGGCTTTCTTTTCGGCTGCTTCGTAGGCGCTGCGATCCTGGTCGGTCGCCACCGTGTTGGCAAGTTTCATGATGCCGCTTTTATGGTTTGCAGCCTGACGCTTGTGGATAACGCCCTTGGAAACGGCCTTGTCCATCAAACGACAAGCAGCAAGTGCGGCAGCGTATGCTTCGGCACCGTTTTTAGCTTCAACCGCATCATGCACGGTACGGGTCGCAGTCTTCAACTCCGAACGAACGGCACGATTACGCATGCGCGCTTTCTCGTTGGTTAAGATGCGCTTTTTCTGACTTTTGATATTAGCCACGCTTAATCCTCCATAGTTGTACTTAATTGTTTCAAACGAAAACTTGAAAATCTTAGCACAGATTCCATCAGATTGTACTAGTTGTATTGCGAAAATGTGTCCTGCTGTGCCTTTATCGATAAAATCAACAAGCGAAAGAGGGGTGCAGGGAAAAAAACCGTGCCTTTTTGCGCTTGTTTATCGTATCGTTCAAGTTTCCCTGTAAGGGTTTATCCATTGTAGGCTATTTTGGATGAAGTTTCAGCGGAGGGTTGTTTTATGTTTACGTGCGCGCGTCTGCCATTGGGTAGAATATGCGATTGCTGCACATCATGATGGGATATGATGCCCTTACACGTTAGAATAAAAGAAAAGCGCTCCCTTAGCGCCGACACCTTCTATGGATGGGAAAAGATGAGCCAGGACCCTACCTACATTCGCAACTTCTCGATTATCGCGCACATCGACCATGGGAAGTCCACGCTTTCCGACCGCGTGCTTGAACTGACGGGAACGGTTGCGCACCGCGACATGCAAGCGCAAATGCTTGATTCGATGGATATAGAACGCGAACGCGGGATCACGATTAAAAGCCAGGCTGTACGCGTGGCTTATACCTCCGATGACGGGCAACTTTATCAGTTCAATTTAATCGACACGCCGGGGCACGTTGACTTTACCTATGAGGTTTCCCGATCGCTGGCGGCATGTGAAGGTGCGGTATTGGTGGTGGATGCCACCCAGGGTGTTGAAGCGCAAACGGTGGCAAACGCTATGATGGCCATGAATGCTAACCTTGAAATCATCCCTCTTATCAACAAGATAGACTTGCCCGCAGCCGAGCCTGAGCGGGTGCGTGAAGAAATTGAAGAAGGTCTTGCTATTCCCGCGGATGATGCTGTGTTGGCATCCGGTAAAACCGGTGTGGGCGTGCATGATCTGCTCGAAGCTATCGTCTACAATATTTCGGCACCGCAGGGTACGCGCGATGCCCCCTTGCGCGCACTTATTTTCGATTCGTATTTCGATGCGTATCGTGGAGTGGTGGCCTTGATTCGGGTTGTTGATGGTTCGGTTAAACGGGGGGATCGCATCCATATGATCGCCACGGGTATCGACACTTTGGTTGAAGAGGTCGGTGCGCGTCGACCCGCTGAAACCGCTATGCCCGAACTGAGCGTGGGCGAGGTGGGCTATCTGGTCACTGGCCTCAAAGATGTCTCTCATGTCAAAGTGGGTGATACGATCACGTGCATGCCGGGCGGCATAAATGAACCGCTGCCGGGGTATCGCGAAGTCAAGCCCATGGTCTATACCGGGTTGTTCCCTCTCGATGGCGATCAGTACGAACCGCTGAAAGAGGCACTTGAAAAACTTTCCTTGAACGATCCGGCGTTGGTGTGGGAACCGGAAAAATCTCATGCGCTTGGCTTCGGCTTCCGGGTAGGTTTTTTGGGGCTTTTGCATATGGAGGTCATCAAAGAACGCCTCGAGCGTGAGTTTGCTCTTGATTTACTGGCCACGGCCCCTTCAGTGGAATACCATGTCTATGAAACCAACGGGGAAATGGTGTCGTTGCATTCTCCGCAAGAGATGCCCGATCCCAGTAAGATCGATCATATAGAAGAACCCTACCTGAAGGCGAAGATTCTTATTCCTCCCGACTATGTGGGAGCGGTCATGGAGTTGACGGTATCGCGCCGTGGCACGTTTATCACCATGAGCTACCTTTCTCCGACAACGGTTGAAATGCTGTGGAACATTCCTTTATCGGAACTGATTATGGATTATTTCGACCAGTTGAAAAGTCGCACGAAAGGGTATGCGTCGCTCGATTACGAATACGATGATTACAAAACGTCCAATCTGGTCAAGCTTGATATCATGCTGTCAGGTGAAGCGATCGACGCGCTATCGTTTATCGTGCATCGCGATAAGGCGTATGATCGCGGCAAGGTGCTGACGGAGAAACTGAAAGAAATCATTCCGCGCCAAATGTTCGAAGTGCCTATCCAGGCGGCTATCGGTGGGCGCATCCTTGCGCGTCAAACGGTGAAAGCAAAGCGCAAAGACGTGTTGGCGAAATGCTACGGTGGGGATATTTCGCGTAAGCGCAAGCTGCTTGAAAAGCAGAAGAAAGGCAAGAAGCGCATGAAGAATATCGGTAGCGTCGAGGTTCCCCAAGAGGCCTTTATGGCTATCCTCAAAGTGGATGAGTGATGCGCTGTGTTCAAGAAGAAGGAATACGATTGGCTTGATGACCCCTTCAATCCTCGCGCTGAAGACGCGCGGAAGGGCAATGTGGGCTGCTTGGTGGTTGCGGTGTCAATCGTGGTGGCCATGGTGCTGCTGTTCGTGATCGTCGGCCAGGTTTTCTCGACGCTTGCCGCATTGAGCGCTTAGGGATGCGGGGCCATTTCGGTGTATGACTTTTTTGCTCAACATCCTTTATTGCTTGCTCCTATGGCAGGGGTCAGCGACGAAGCGTTTCGCAGCCTGTGCAAAGAGCAGGGTGCGACGCTGACCTATACCGAAATGGTGTCGAGCATGGGGTTGAGCCATGCCAACGAAAAGACGTGTCAACTTTTACGCATGGCGCCCAATGAAGCCCAGGTGGCAGTACAGATTTTTGGGCACGACCCCCGTACGATGGCGCGACAGGCTAGCTGGATCGAACAGGAAATGGGTGACCGGGTAGCCTATTTCGATATCAACATGGGGTGTCCCGCCCGCAAGATAGTCAGCAAAGGTGATGGTTGTGCGTTGATGGATGCTCCCGACGTGGCGTGTGAGATCATTGCGGCGGTGGTAGATGCCGTCGAGCTTCCGGTCACGGTGAAGTTTCGTCGCGGTTTTTATGCAGGGGTGGAAACCGCTCCAGAATTTGCGTTGAAGGCGCAGGAGGCGGGGGCTGCTGCGGTAGCGGTTCATGGACGCTTTGCCGAACAGCTCTATCGTGGTCGGGCCGACTGGGGCGTTATTGCTCGCGTGAAGCAAGCGATAAGCATCCCGGTCATCGGTAATGGCGATGTGCGTTGCGGTACCGACGCGCTAGCTTTGCGTGAATATACCGGCTGCGATGCCGTTATGATCGGTCGCGCCGCCGAGGGAAATCCCTGGGTATTCGCAGCGGCAGCCGCAGCGCTTGCGGGTCGTCCCGAGCCGGTGTCACCCACCTATGAACAGCGCATCACCGGCGCTCGACGCCATGCGGCGCTGCTGGCCGCGCGCGAAGACCGCAGCATTATCCGTATGCGGAAGCATGCGATGTGGTATTTGGCGGGCATTCCCGGTGCTGCCGCGGCGCGTAGTCGCATCAACGGATGCGTATCATTATCCGATTTTAATCAAGTATTCGATGCGGTAAGTGAGCACCTATCCCGTTCTTCGAACTCCGCCACAGGTGTCGAAAGCATCCCTGTGGCGCATACTGACCCCGACGAAAGGGTTTAAGGCTATGCATGACCCCTACGGTGCACTCTATATCCACATCCCTTTTTGCACATCGCGTTGCGCCTATTGCGATTTTGCCACACAGGCGATGGATCCCGCCAGTCCTGTTGTCGCCGAATATATGGAAAACCTCGTGCTTGACATTCGCCGTTCGGCGAAGGAGGGCAAGCTTTCCCAGATAAAAACCGTCTACGTCGGCGGGGGTACTCCAAGCCATCTCGGCTCGAAGTATCTATCTCAATTATTCTACACCTTAGGTCTTTCGATGCATCTGACCGAAGAGGTTGAATGCAGCATGGAGGCCAATCCTGAAAGTCTCGATGAGCGTCTGGTGTGCGATTTATGGGCCTTGGGGGTCAATCGGCTTTCCATCGGCGTGCAAAGCTTTAATGATAGCTTGCTTGAAACCTTGGGACGCGCCCATGATGCCGAAGGTGCCCGCCGTGCCATTATCGCCGCTCAGACGCGTTTTGAAAATGTGAGCATCGATTTGATGTGTGCTCTTCCCGGCCAAACGCTGCAAGATTTCCAGGAAAGCGTGCAAGAGGCGATCGATTTGGGTGTGAAGCACATAAGCGTGTATCCCTTAGCCATTGAGCCGCATACTCTGTTCGACTCCTGGGTTTTGGCTGGACAGATCGAAGAGGTCGATCCCGATAGGGAAGCGGAAATGATGCAGTTGGCCGCAGAGATGTTGGAAGCTGCGGGTTTCGTGCGCTATGAGGTGGCCAGTTATGCCCAACCGGGTTTCGAGTGTCGCCATAACACGGCATATTGGACGGGCGTGCCCTATCTTGGCCTGGGCAGCTCTGCGGTGACGATGACGCAGAATGTCGAACGGCGCATGCGCGTACAGGATGGGGAAGTGGTGGATGATTTGAGCGCCGCTCAAATATGCGCTGAAGACCTTATGTTGGGCATGCGCCTTACCCGTGGTATTTCCGAGGAACAGGTGCACCACGCGACCCACTTACTCGATGCCTTGCCTGCTACGTTGGCCGATCTCGAGTCGCGTGGTCTCGTGACCCATACGCACTCGCGCTATCGGCCAACGTGCAGAGGCTGGCTGTGCGGAAACGAGCTTTATGGAGATCTGCTCGATCTGGCTCCATGAGTACCGCAGGGGTAATATAACGTGTTCGTAACTTTTCTTAGCACTCCGTGCATAAGGCTGCTAAAATGCACTATCGTTTGTAAAATAAGGAATTGATCGATCGGGAAGGAGTATGCATGCTATCGGATAGACGGCAAAAGGTGCTTGCGGCGCTTATCGAAGAATATGTCGCCCACGTGGTGCCGGTTGGTTCGCGTACTTTAACCGAACGTTACCACTTGGGTGTGAGTTCAGCTACGGTGCGCAACGAACTTTCGATTCTGGAAGATGATGGCTATATCGCGCAACCGCACACTTCGGCGGGACGTGTTCCCACCGATACCGGGTATCGTGCCTTTGTCGATGAATTGCTGCAAACCGAGCTTGCCGAAGATGAAAGCCTTGACACCCCCGCCATCGACGAACTGAAGAACAACGCGACCGAGCTTGATGATTTGATGGAGCAAACGTCGGCGGCGCTTACAAAACTAACGGATTGTCTTTCCATCGTATTGCCCCCCTCGACGGTGTCGTTGCATATCAAGCAGCTGTCGCTTGTTTCGCTTACGCCGTATCGTATGCTTTTGGTAATCGTTACCGAAGATGGTCGCGTGCTCAATCGCCCTATCGACTTTTCAACGCCCATCGATTGCGATGATCTTGCTCAGGTGCAAAATCTCCTAAATGAGGTCTTCGTGGGCAAATCACTCGATGATATCAAAAACGGCATGGACTTCGATACCGTTTCCGCGCTGACCGATCCCCTCGTGCAGATTTTTCTGGGTGAACTTTTTGCCTGCCTGCAAGAAAACGAAACGGGTCGTGCTCACAGCTTGGGGATGTCCTCGTTGCTTAAAATGCCCGAATTCAGTCAGGCGCAGGCATTTTTGCCAGTGCTGCAGATGCTCGAAGACGATACGGTGCTGCTTCAAGTGTTCGATGATGCGCATTTTGGCGAGCAGACAATGGTTAAAATCGGCCACGAAAACAAAGCAGCTGAACTCTCTGGTGTATCGGTGGTGGCGAGTCAGTACGGGCACGGTGCCGGAGCTGGTGTTGTTGCCGTGATCGGCCCTACTCGCATGAATTACTCTCAGGTTATACAGGCAGTACGCGCTGCGAAGTGCGCACTGCGCGATTTATAGAACGAAATTAGGAAGGCGTATACAACTCATGGCCAACGACCTCTACGACGTGCTCGGTATTGCAAAGGGTGCGACTGAAGACGAGATAAAGAAGGCATTTCGCAAAAAGGCGCGCGAATTGCATCCCGATGTTAACAGGGCAGAAGATGCTGAAGATAAGTTCAAGGAATTAAATGAGGCGTACGATGTTTTAAGCGACCCCAATAAACGTGCTCAGTACGATCGCTTCGGAACCATTCCCGGGGCGGCGGGTTCAGGTGGCGGTTCGTCTTACGTCGATCTCGAAGATCTTTTCGGGGGCGGTTTCGGCATGGGCGATCTGTTCAGCTCGTTTTTCGGCGGTGGTGGGTCAGGTGGCCAGGCGGCCGTGCGCAAAGAGGGTCGCGATATGGGCGCTGGTCTGCGTCTGACGCTTGAAGAAGTCGCTTCCGGTTCTAAAAAGGAAATCGTATACGATCGTTTAGCACCGTGCCCTGACTGCGAAGGCAGCGGTTTGGGTTCTGATGGTGAGGAAATCACATGCCCCGATTGCCAGGGACAAGGGCGCGTTGTCAGCGTGCAACACACCTTCATGGGCGATATGCAGACGGCTACCACGTGCCGCGCGTGCGGAGGTACCGGTAAAACCATCAAAAATCCCTGCCCCGAATGCGAAGGTCAAGGTCGTGCTCCCGACCGTCAGCGCGTGACGGTGGAAGTGCCTGTTGGCATCCGCGACGGTCAGCAGCTGCGCCTTTCCGGTTTTGGTGAAGCGGGCATGAACGGCGCGAAAGCGGGGGATTTGATCGTTACCTGTCGTATTCAGCCCCATGAGTTCTTCGAGCGCGAAGGCGATAACCTTCATGCGCGCGCCAATATCTCTATCGTTCAAGCTTCCTTGGGTGCCGAAATTGAAATAGAAGGCGTTTTCGAGGACGAAAAAGTTGCGGTACGGATTCCCGAAGGGTGTCAAAACGAACAGGTCGTGCGCGTACGCGGTTTCGGCATGCCGCGCTTCAAAAGCGAAGCACGCGGGGATATCTATGTGCACATCAACGTTATCATTCCGAAAAAGGTTACGAAAAAACAGCGTGAACTGCTTGAAAAGCTTGCCGAGGAAATGGGTGATTCCATATCCGAGGAACGCACGCCCCTGCAAAAACTGCGCGATGCGTTTATCTAGGTAAGAAGGACAACCCGGTGTCTCTTCCTCATTTTTTCCTGGAAGACCAGGTGTTGGCGGCTGAGACCGCCGAGTGCTTCGGTGTGCGTTTGACCTCCGACGATGCAAAGCACGCGCACGTGTTGCGCCTGGCCGCAGGCGAACACATAGCGCTTATCGATGCGGCGCAGGATTATTTTGAATGTGAAGTTATCACCTGTGATGCGGGCGGCTTGGTGGTGCGCATCGCCGGCAGGCTGGAAGCGCCTGCCGCAGGGCCCGCCGTGGTGTTGGTGCAGGGTTTAGCCAAGGGCGACAAGATGGAAACGGTTATTCGCCACGCCACTGAACTGGGAGTATCCGGTTTTGTGCCGCTGGTGTGCCAGCGCAGCATCGTAAAGCTTGATGAAAAAAAGGCGGCGGCCAAAACTGAACGCTGGCGTGCCATTGCAAAATCGGCCGCCATGCAATCGGGGCAAACTGCGCTGCCCGAAGTGGCCGGTCCGCACACCATTGAAGAAGTATGCCAGCTTTTGAGCGGTGCCACCGCCGTGCTGATTTGCTGGGAACAAGCCCCACGAATAGCCCGTTTGCACGCTGCGCTTGAAGCGGCGTTGGGCGCTAC
>JAVWCK010000001.1:0-71317 GCA_036649035.1 Raoultibacter sp. | reverse complement strand
CAGGTGGGCGGCAAGTGGACGCATGGCAAAAGCGATAACCGGACGCGCGGCAGCGACGGCAAGAGGACGGGTGCCAACAACGCCGCCACCACTGCCAGCACCGCTGCTGTCGACGCCAACGATGCCAGCACCACTGCCGCTGACGCCAACGATGCCAGCTCTTCATCGTCCACCTGTAACTGCACCCCAGATTTCGATGGCGTCACCATCGAAGGCGAGCACTTCGACACCTGGCATGAAGCGCACGCGAAGTATGCGCAGGGGTGGAACAAAGCCAGCGCATATTATGCTTTCCCTTTTCCGCTTTTGGCGATTCTTGTCTACCTTTTTCTGGGGATAGGGTTTGGCCTGTGGGGTATCGGGCTGCTGGTGTTTTTGGCCATCCCTCTGTATTACCTGCTTGTTTCGCTGTTTCGTTCCCGCAACCTGGCTCCCTTTTTAGGGGGCATCTATCCGCTTGCCGCAACCGCCTGGTTTCTCTGCAGGGCGTTTATCCAGAATGAGCCCCACCCCGCATGGGTAATCTTTCTAACGATTCCCCTGGTAGAATGGCTTATTTGGAGCATAGTCCGCTGGCGCCGTCGAACCATGCAAGATTCTGGCGTAATTGATGTTGATCCGATGGTAAAATGATGAGGTATGCAATCATAATTTCGACATGTTTTCTGCTCTAGCCAGAAAACATGTCGGCATTCTCTAGAGGCATCAGTGTCGTGAGAGTGTTTACGAAAGGGGTTTGGTATGACCGGTTCTCGAAAAGTTCTCAACATCTTATCTATCATCATCTTAGTTTTTGGCATTCTTGGCGTATTGCTGGGCATCTTCTTTATTGCGGGGGGTACGATGCTTCAGGGAAGCCAAATCGAGGGCGTGGATGCTCAAGTTCTTTCCACCATGATGGGCGTGATGGTGATTATCGATGCCCTTATCAATATCGTCATTGGCTCCATGGGTCGCCGTGGCGCGAAAGATCCTGCCAAAATCAAGCCGTTCTTCGTTATCTGCGTCATCGGTCTTGTTCTTTACGTTATGTCTATCATCGGTGCGCTTACCACAGGTGATGTGGCTGCGCTGCCCAACTACCTGATTAGCCTCGTGCTCGTTATCGCCTGCCTCTACTTTGCCGACAAGGTGAAGAAAGAAGCATAGACACCGCATTTGGCGGTATGCTCTTCCGTCTTTTTTGGTATGGTGTAAAGCGTCGGTTTCCGCATAAGGGGGAATCGGCGCTTTGCTCGTTTTAAGGGGCATATCCACGACGGACGAAGCGTCCGGCAATGAAAGGCGCTAAGCGATTATGAGCGATTATATAGAGGGAAAACGTCCGGTTATCGAAGCATTGCGCACGCATGTGCCGATAGAGTGCGTGCTTTTGGCCGACAACATGAAGCGCGATAGCCTGGTTGAGGATATTGAGCGCAAGGCTCGCAATGCGGGCGTACTTGTGAAAACCGTACGTCGCCGCGAGTTGGATGAAAAGTCAGAACGCGGCAGCCATCAGGGCGTTATGGCGAAGACGAAGCAGTTCAACTATACCAATGTGCAGGTGATTATCGATGCGGCCAACGCGCATGCGGCCGATCATGACGGATCGGCTCTTGTGGTGTTGCTCGATCACATCACCGATGCGGGTAACTTGGGTGCCATCGCGCGTTCCGCTGAGGTTGTTGGCGCGTCGGGTCTGATTATCCCCAATAAGCGCAGTGCTCATGTGACGGCGGCGACCTATAAAAGTTCAGCGGGTGCCATATCGCACATCAATGTGTGTCAGGTAGCCAACCTTGCGCAAACTATCCAGCGCCTGAAAGAAGCAGATTTTTGGGTTGCCGGCGCAAGCGAACATGCAACTGATTGTATTTGGGATTCCAATTTGAAGGGTAAAGTCGCCCTGGTTATGGGCAATGAAGCGGATGGTCTAGCCCGCCTTACCGGGGAAATCTGTGATTTTTTGGTCAAGCTTCCCCAGGCTGGGCAGGTGGGTTCTCTCAATGTTGCTCAGGCATCGACCGCTTGTATGTATGAGTATTTGCGGCAGAATCGCGCTTAAATGGCTGCCGGGCGCAAAAAACTTCTCATCGTCGATGGCTACAATGTGCTGCGTTCGGGGGGTCGGTATCGTGATATTGCCGGCCCCGATTATACCGATGATGCGTTTAATCGTGCGCGTGAAACCCTGATCGGCGATGTGGTCAGCTATTCGGGTCACGATTGGCGGGCTATCATCGTGTTCGATGGGGCGCACAATGCGTATTCCACCGGCGCTGCCGATAGTATCGGTGGGGTGAAAATCATCTTTTCACCCGCGGGGTCTTCGGCCGATAAGGTTATCGAAAAGCTTGCCTATGATGCGCGGGCGCGTGGGGTGGAAACCTTGGTGGTCACCAGCGATGCTACGATTCAGGATACGGTTTTTGGAGGCGGGGTCGACCGCATGAGCGCCGATGGTTTTTCGTGCGAAATGCGCGCTCTGGGCGAAGAGGTGGCGTTGGACGAAACGCCCGCCGTCGCGCCGAAAAACACCGTGGCCGCACGCATCGATCCCTCCGTGCGCGCCAAGCTCGAAGCGCTTCGCGACGCGCGCTAGGATATCTGTTTCGGTATCGGTTTCCCTCTTAAATACCCTGCGTAGCGTATGGCGCGTTTCGGGGTGTTCCCCTACTATGGGGACATGAATAGTTTTCTTGTAAACGATACGCGTCTAACTGCGCAACAGTGGGCGTTCGACTGCGCGTTGGCCGGTGCTGTTTTCCTCTTCGGCGTGGCGCAGCTCTTGCTTACCTCGACGTCGATCATGGTCCACGATGAGGGATTTCGCAGCATGATCGGCTATGTCAATATTGCTCCCAGCTTTTCTGCCTTTGTTGGCTTGGCGCTGATCACGTTTCCTTTGGCTTTGCGTCGGAGCTTTTCGTGGCCGGTTTTCGTCTTCATTATGGTTTCGTTTTTGGGTTTGCAGGAGAGTATGCGCGGTTATTCTTTGACCATTGCCGGTCCCCTGATTGCTCTTTTTACTCTTGCGAATGAACGTTCTCGAGGGGAAACCCTTGCGGCGACGTTTCTTGGCATTGGCGGTCTTGTTGTTGTGGTCGCTCCAGCGCTCAACGAAAGTCTTGCCACCTTGGTCCGCCTGCAAAACATCACTTCGCTTGTGGTCGCGGCTCTTGCGGGCTGCGTGCTGAAGGTGTATCGCGATTACTTGGAAGCCACAGAACAGCGGGTTCGTGAGGCTGAGAAAAGTCGCGAAGAAGAGGCCGCACGTCGCGTTGAGGAGGAACGGGTGCGCATTGCTCGCGAAATTCATGACATTACGGCTCATTCGCTTTCGGCAGTCAGCATCCAGGCCGCGGTAGCGCAGCGGATGATTGATACAAACCCTGAAGCGGCCAAGGAAGCCATCGCTATTGTGCGTAAAACCGCCAAGGGAGCGCTTGAGGAAATGAGGTCGATGGTCGGGGTGCTGCGCGAAGGGGGATGTGCTGCTGAAACGGCTCCCACGCAGCGTACTGATCGCTTGGGTGATATTGTTACCTATCTGCGGGAAGCCTCTCTCGCTGTTTCGTTCGATGATTCGTGTTTCGACAAAACGCAGGTGCCTGCCTATATCGATGTTGCCCTGTTCGGCATTGCGCGCGAAGCAGCGACGAATATCGTACGCCATGCCCGCGCAAACGAAGTGACTATCAAGCTGTGGAGCGATGCGTGCATCGTCGGCTTGCTTATAGAAGATGACGGTTGTGGTAGGACGGAAGCCCCTGATGAAGGCGGCGGGGGTCACGGCATTCAAGGCATGCAGGAGCGCGTCCGTCTTTTAAAGGGTACGCTTACGTGCCTTAACCGCGATGATAAGGGATTTGCCATTCGGGTGGAAATACCCCTGACGGAAAAGGACGCATGATGGAAAAGCCTCATGAAGAAGTGCTGATCGGTGGGGGGATGCCCGCACATCCTTCCCGTGAGGGGCAAACCCGTCTGCGCCAGCAGAGTGCGGAAGCGGTGCGGCGGGCTGAAGTTCAGGGGGGCGCTAAACGGGTGTTGCGCGTCGTGATAGCTGATGACCAGGATTTGGTGCGCAGCGGGTTTCGCTTGATACTTTCGTCATACGAAAACCTTGTGGTGGTGGGAGAGGCCAGTGATGGTCGCCAGGCGGTTGAATGCGTTCGCAAGACACAACCCGACGTGGTGTTGATGGATATCCGCATGCCGGTTGAAAACGGCATAGAGGCAACGCGCGAAATAACCGAAGATCCGACGCTGAGGGCAACGCGGGTGCTGATTTTGACAACGTTCGATATCGATGAGTATGTCTACGATGCTCTTTCGGCAGGAGCGAGTGGCTTCATGTTGAAGGATTCCGAGCCCGATGAAATTTTCCGGGCTATCGAGATCGTTGCGGCAGGTGATGCGCTTATCGAACCTTCGATTACCCGCCGCCTGGTGGAAACCTTTGTGAAATCGCGTCCAAATCGCCGCTTGTCTACCGGGGTACTCGGATCGTTGACCGAACGTGAGCGGGAGATTCTCGGTATGGTTGCACGCGGTTTGACCAATGGCGAAATTGCAAGCAAGCTTTTTATCTCGCCCGCAACCGTCAAAACGCATACTGCCCGTATCATGGCGAAATTGGGTGCCCATGACCGTGCGCAGCTGGTGGTATTGGCCTACGAGAACGGATTGGTGATTGCCGGATCGTAGTGGGTGATAGTTCACGTTATTGCGTCGGGGCTCTTTTTTCCCGGCGGTCAAAGTGAGCCTTTTGCGGTGCGTAGGGTTTTCTTGCAAGATAACAGTTTGGTACCACGGGGTGACTCGATATATATTTTTTATCCGCCTACTTGTATTCGATTTTCTAGCTGGTATCATGTTTTCCATCGCTTAGCACTCAAGTTATTAGAGTGCTAGCACTCCCCACGGGGAGTTGACAGCAGAAGCGGGAAACAGAGTAGGTAGAACAAAGAATCAAACTGTCGAAAGGAAGGTTTTGCAATGAATTTGAAGCCAGTTGGTGATCGCATCATCGTCAAGCAAGATGAAGCCGAAGAAACAACCGCATCAGGCCTGTATCTGGCCACCGAAGCTAAAGAAAAGCCGCAGAGCGGCACGGTTTTGGCAGTAGGGGGCGGCAAGATCGGCAAAGACGGGCAAGCTCTTCCGATGCCGGTCAAAGAAGGCGACCGTGTGATTTACGGCAAATTTGGCGGTACTGAAATAGAAGCTGACGGGGAAACCGTTTTGATTTTGCGTGCTGATGACATTTACGCAATCTACGCATAAATATCCATTCTAACGTTTAACTGAACCTGTTTGAGTGAAAGGGATAGACAATGGCAAAAGATATTAAGTTTGATTCCGACGCGCGCAGTGGTCTTGCCGCTGGTGTCAGCAAACTGGCAGAAGCCGTCAAGGTCACGCTAGGACCCAAAGGCCGCTATGTTGCTTTAGAGAAAAGCTATGGCGCTCCCGTCGTTACCAACGACGGCGTAACGGTTGCTCGCGAAATCGAACTTGAAGATCCCGTGGAGAACATGGGTGCCCAGCTTGTTCGCGAAGTTGCGGTCAAGACCAACGATGTTGCAGGCGATGGCACCACCACCGCAACCCTGCTCGCCGATGTTATCGTGCGCGAGGGTCTGCGCAACGTGACCGCCGGTGCTGATGCTTTGGGTATCCGTCGTGGTATCCAGAAGGCTACGGATACGATCGTTGAGGCTATCAAGGCCGACGCAACGCCCGTTTCCGACAAAGACCAGATTGCCAACGTGGGCACCATTTCTGCGGGCGATGCGGTAATCGGCGAGAAAATCGCTGAAGCTATGGACGCTGTGGGCAAAGACGGCGCAATTTCTGTCGAAGAAAGCCAGACGTTTGGTCTGGAAATCGATATCGTTGAAGGTATGCAGTACGATCGCGGTTACCTTTCTCCGTACATGGCCACCGATCTGGAGCGTATGGAAGCTGTTTTGGCCGATCCGTACATCCTTTTGACCGACCAGAAAATCTCCTCTATTCAGGATATGGTTCCGCTGTTGGAGCAGATCATGAAATCAGGGCGTCCGCTGTTCATCGTTGCGGAAGATGTTGAAGGCGAAGCGCTCTCCACTATTTTGCTCAACAAATTGCGCGGCACATTTAACTGCGTCGCCATCAAGGCTCCGGGCTTCGGCGATCGTCGCAAGCGCATTCTGGAAGATATCGCTGCGGTAACCGGTGCTCAGGTTATCGACAAAGATTTCGGCATGACGCTGGCTGATGCCAAGATGGAAATGCTGGGACATGCCAAGACCGTCAAGGTCACCAAGGATCGTGCGTTGATCGTTGATGGTTCCGGCGAGAAATCAGAAATTGAAAACCGCGTGAACCTGATCAAGGCTGAACTGCCTCGTGTTGATTCCGATTTCGATCGCGATAAATTACAGGAGCGCTTGGCTAAGCTTTCCGGTGGCGTGGCTGTTCTCAAGGTCGGCGCTGCAACCGAGTCTGAACTCAAGGAAAAGAAGAGCCGCATCGAAGATGCGCTGCAGGCAACCCGCGCTGCGGTTGAAGAGGGTATCGTTGCTGGTGGCGGCGTTGCGCTGATCAACGTCATCCCCGCACTCGATAACATCAAATGCCTCGACAAAGATGAGGAAGTCGGTGTGGCAATCATCCGTAAGGCACTGGAAGCCCCGATGCGCGTTATCGCTCAAAACGCAGGTTTCGAAGGCAGCGTTGTTGTCGAGCACGTCAAGGGCATGAAGAAGGGCGAAGGCCTGAACTCCGCTACGGGCGAGTACGGCAACATGATCAAGATGGGTGTCAACGACCCGGTGAAGGTGACGCGTACGGCGTTGCAGTCCGCTGCTTCGGTCGCTGCCTTGATTTTGATTACGGAAGCTACGGTCAATGAGATTCCGAAGGAAGGTCCCGATTTGTCCGCACTGGCCGGTGCCGGCGCTGGCGGCGGTATGGGCGGTATGATGTAACAACAGCCTGATGGCGTGCTGTTGCGGATCCCTGGTTTTGGTTTTCGTTGCTTTCGAAGGCGCACCTAGGGTGCGGTTGCTTCAGGCTCCTTAGGCTTTCAAGGGGAATTGCACCACCACGTGTCGGTCTTTGCCGTTGTTGGGTTAACCTGCGACAGCGTGTGATAGCTTGATTGTCACGATGCTTCGTGTTGGATTTATGCGGCGGCAGCCTTCGGGCTGCCGCTTTTTTGTGGGCGAACATGATGAGAAAGCGGAGGCTTGCTTGAATCACTTTTGCTGTGAGTGGTTTGAAGTACAATAAGGTTATGGAAATTTTTATAAGCATATTGAGCGATGCACTTATCGACACGCTTAAGCTCTTGCCGTTTTTGTTCGTTACCTATCTGGCCATGGAAGCCCTTGAGCACAAAGCGGGGGATAAGGCCGCGGGGGCGATCAAGCGTGCAGGCACCTCGGGTCCTGCTCTCGGCGCGATTCTAGGGGTGTTTCCCCAGTGCGGGTTTTCGGCGGCAGCTGCTACGCTGTACGCTGGTCGCGTTATCACTTTGGGTACGCTGTTTGCGGTCTTTCTTTCGACTTCCGACGAAATGCTGCCGATCTTTATCGCTGAGCAGGTTGACCTTTCGGTTATCCTCAAAATTCTTGGTCTGAAGTTGCTTATCGGGCTCATCATGGGGTTTGCTCTCGATGCCGTCTTGCGCATAGCGCGGCGTTCCGGCGATAATAAAATGCATATTCATGAACTGTGCGAGCAGGAACACTGCGATTGCGAAGACGGTATTTTCAAGAGCACCTGTAAGCATACCCTGCAAGTAACGCTGTTCATCTTCTTGCTTTCTTTGCTTATCGGTGGGGTGGTTGAGTTCGTGGGTGAAGAGGCCATCGCTTCTTTCGTGGCCGCACAGCCGCTGTTTTCGGTGTTTGCTTCTGCCTTGGTTGGGCTGATTCCGAACTGTGCGGCAAGTGTCGTGATAACCGAGCTCTATCTTGAGGGCACGTTGGGTGCGGGAGCGATGATGGCGGGTCTTTTGGTTTCGGCGGGCGTTGGCCTGTTGGTGCTGTTTCGCACAAATCGTAATGTACGTGAAAATCTTGCCATCTTGTTGGGTCTCTATAGCATCGGTGTGGTGTGGGGTCTGATGGTAACTTTGTTGGGTATTTCATTTTAAGAAAGCTCGATTGCGCGAAGGGTGCGATCGAGGATAGGCTCTTATGAAAAGAAAGGGATTTGATTATGGCGAAACTCGAGGCAGGTTTGACACGCGATGAAGCGTATGCGCTGCTTGCGCATCATAATAAGGATCCATTTCATATGGAGCATGGCGAAGCGGTCGAAGGTACCCTGCGTTTCTATGCTGCTGAATTCGATCCTGAGAATCTTGAATTTTGGGGCATCGTGGGGCTTTTGCACGATGTTGATTGGGAAGAGTATCCTACTGCCGAAGATCACACCATCAAGGGAGCCGAAATCATCCAGGCAGCTGGGGGCACTGAAGAACTTATTCACGCCATTCAAACCCATAATTCCGATTTCAACGATGCGTGTCCTGAGCCGGAAGCGCAGATGGAAAAAGTACTCTTTGCCACCGATGAGCTGACCGGATTGATCGGTGCCGCTATCAAGATGCGCCCTTCGGGATCCGTGATGGATTTCAACGTGAAGTCGCTCAAGAAGAAGTTCAAGGACAAACGGTTTGCTGCGGGGTGTTCCCGCGACGTTATCGCCCAAGGGGCGACCATGCTCGGTTGGGAGCTTGATGAACTGTTTGACCGTACCATCAAGGCCATGCAGTCGTTTGCGCCCGATAAAGACACGTTTATTGCCGAATAGTCTTTTTACGCAAACAGGACGACGACCTTTTTCGGGTCGTCGTCCTGTTTGCACCCTTTTACCCCTTGCTAGATTTTCTTTTCCAGCAAAGCGTTGTTCCTGAATCGAGGTGCTGCGCTGCGGCACCATGGGCGGCGAGTTCAACTATTGTTTTCGTGCCGGGCACGCATTGTGAGACGTGCCAAGGGTGTAGGGTTTCGACGGCGAGCACGCGCAGGGTGCTGTCGAGGAACACGACGTCGATAGGCACGCGCATGAAGCAGGTGTGCACCGAAGAGCAGCGGGGGAACACATAGGCGGCACAAGCGCTGATGCTGCGTCTTCCCATGAGCCCGATGACGCGTTGCGGCAGGGTGCTCATGATGTGACCCTGGCGAAACAGCTGGTTTCCTTGCGCGTCGGTGATGATTACCGTTTTCCCCATATCAAATCACTCCTATAAGATTGTGCGCTATGGAAAGTGCCGCTGGCGCTAAAACCACGATGAACACCCCGGGCATGATGAGAAAGGTGAGGGGAAATATCATCTTCGTGGGTATTTTGTTGGCAGCTTCTTCAACTTCTTGAAACCTTCGTGTGCGGGCTGCCCTTGCCTGGCTTTTCAGCACGCCTGCGATGGGAGAACCCGTTTTACTCGATGATATAACCGCAGCGACGAACAGGGAAAGACCCTCTACGTGGCAGCGATCGCTCAAGCGCTTGAGCGCTTGTTCTCGACCGTAGCCAAGCAAGCTGATATCGCGGTCTACAAAGCCGAATTCTTCGTTGAGAACGCCTTTACCCTGCGTGGACACATAGTAGATGGCTCGCTCCATGGTGAGTCCGGCCTCAACGGAAATGGTCAGCAATTCAAGCACGGAAGGAAGCTGGGCTTCGATTTTCATCCGTCGCTTTTTTGTTGCACTGTTTAGATAGAGGCGGGGTAGGCACACGCTGAGCGCGACGAGCATTGCGGTGAAGGCAAAGCCCAACGGTAAGGAGCGGCTTGAAGCAAAAGGAGCAAGCAGGACAGCGGCAGCGATGCCCGTAAATGCGAGGATGATCGATACGCCGTAAAACACAGAAGGGGCACAGGTAAGTCCTGCTCGGGCGAGGCGGTGACGCAGCGTGTCTTTATCGGCGTGCGCTTGCGGTATGAAACGGTTGATGCTTTCCGCCATGCGTGAAATTTTCTGGTCGTTCTTGCGGTTGTCGGGAACGGCAACCTGTGGGCAAGAAGCGCTCGGAGAAGCGAATCGTGATGCAAGGGCAAGATAGGCGGCGATGCCGCTTCCGATGGAAACGAAAAGGATAAGGGCGATTTTCATAGAGTCTCCTCATTGTGATCGAGAACGTGCATGCGGCTGATAACGATAAGCCCTGTCGCATCGAGCACGAAAACTACTCCGATAATCGGCCCCCAATAAGGGCTTGCCCAAAAATCGGCCATATAGGCGGGGCTTGCGAAGGACAGCAGGCCGAGCAGGGCGGGGGGCATAGCGCTGACGATGGCGGCAGAAAGGCGTGCCGATGAAGTGATGGCTTCGAGGTGCCCACGCATTTCTAGCCGTTTTGCAATAGTTGCCGCAAGGGAGTCAAGGATATCAGCTAAGTTTCCCCCGCCAGTTTTTTGAATGGCGACGGTGGTGGAAAGCAGTTCGACAGCGGGGTTGTGCATGCGTGCGGCAAGGTGGTCGAGTGCTACGGGGAGTGTCATATTAGCGGTCATCACATCGAAGGCCGTATGGGTCAGTTCTGTGTGCAGCGGATCGTCGATATATTCGGCAACGGTTGCAAAAGCCGATTCCACCGTAGAGCCTCCTCGCATATTTTCTGCAACCATGGGAAGCGTTGCCGCCAATTGGCGATCGAAAGTGCGGGATCGTTGGGAAATGCGGTGTTTTATCAGGAGAATCACAATCCCGCCAACAATAAGAAAGCCGACAGCAAGACCGAAGGGGTGCGCGCTTATCAGTGCGAGGCCGATGCCGGCTACCGAACAGAGCAAAGTGACGGCGAGGGCAAAACGAGTGGGTGAAAGGGGTATGCCCCCGCGAAGCAAGTACGACTCAAGGGAAGAGTCGGCCTTTGTTCGCTTTTGCGCCTGCGGGGCCGATGTCGTAGGCGAGCTGGTTTTAAGGCGTGCGTATTCGTGATCGCGCCAGGCAACCTCGATTCTTCTTTTGTAGAGGAAGGCGGCGATACCAAGGGTGATGCTCGCGGTGATAAGGAGGGCGCCCAAAAGAGACATCATTCGCCTCCGCATCCGATTTCGTAGCTATCAAAAAACCAGTTCGGATTGTACTCTATGCCCCAGGATTCTATGCGGTTGCGAATGCCTGCTGGTTGAGCGCGCAGACCGGCATAGGTTCCCAAGACCTTTCCTTTTGAAGAAAACCCCTTGTCCCGTTCGAAGGTGAACAGTTTTTCGGTTGAGATAACCGGACCTTCCATGCCGGTAACGGCAGTGATCGACGTTATCTTGCGCGTGCCATCAACCAGACGCTCCACAATCACGACCAAATCAATTGCCTGGGCAATTTTGCGCTTGACCGCAGCGGAATCATAACCGGAAGCGCTCTTGAGTAGCATCGTTTCCAAACGGGAGAATGTTGTTGTCACGTCGTTGGCATGGATGGTGGTGAGCGATCCGTCGTGCCCGGTGGTCATGGCGTTTATCATCTCGATGGTTTCGGTGTCGCGACACTCGCCGACGATAATGCGGTCAGGACGCATGCGGAGGGAGTTTTTGACGAGGTCGTGAATGGTAACTTCCCCCTTTCCTTCGACGTTTGCCGGGCGGCTTTCCAATGAAACGAGATTTTCTTGTTTCAATTGCAGTTCGGCTGAATCTTCAATAGTCACGATGCGTTCATCTGCCGGGATGAATGCCGATAAGACATTGAGCAGGGTTGTTTTCCCCGATCCCGTACCGCCGGCAACGAGGATGCTGCAGCGACCGGCAACTGCGGCGGCAAGAAAGGCCAGCATGGCAGGAGAAACGCTTTCAGCTTCGAGAAGGTCGATCGCGTTCATGCGGTTTTTTGCAAACTTCCGGATGGTGAGCGCCGAGCCGCTAAGGGCGAGCGGAGCAATGATCGCATTGACGCGGCTGCCATCGAAAAGACGCGCGTCCATAAGGGGGCTCGCATCGTCGCAACGGCGGTTGACGCGTTGGCCGATGCGGTCGATTATCCGGCGCAGATGTGCTTCGTCATCGAAGAAAATACCCGGCGCACGCTCCATGCGGCCTGCGCGCTCCACGTATACCTTGCTTGAGCCATTGACGGCGATTTCGGTTACCGTTTCGTCGGCCAAAAGAGCTTGAAGGGGACCGAGGTAAAGAAAGTCATTGACGATTTCGCCGGTAAAGGCTTCAACATCGAAGGGGGCAAGCGCTTCAAGCGAATCAGCGAACGAAGCGATGATGGAGGTGATCATGGCTTTAAGCGTTGCTTCGTCGGGTGTTTTACCGCGATCGGCCACCTGAGCGGAAAGTTCATCTTGCACGCGCGTTTTGATGCGTGCACTCAAATCTTTATCGAGGGTGCTATTCATGTTCTTCTCCTGCAGCGGAGTGCAGCACCAAGCGGATGTCGCCGCTGATTTGGGCGGTTTGAAGAGCTTCGGCATCGGCGCGGGAAACCTGAAGGGTTACCGTTGAGTATTCGCTTATCGCTTCGGTCAGGTGAGTGTCGAGAGCCAAGACACTCACGTTTTCCATAAGGAGCGCACCACCTGAGAGCACGTCAACGCGATCGCCTTGGGTAAGCAATCCTGCAAGACCCGTTTCGGCATCGACGGCAATCGACGTGGCGAAGAAGCCGTTTTCCAGTGCGGCGGCAAGGTAAGAGGTGTTATCCGATCCTGTCAGCAGACCGCTGCTGACCTGCCCTTTTTCGGGAATGGGGTAAAGCGCGGTTTTTCCTATGACATCCTGTGTTGTCGTGCTGCAACCTTTTTCAATATAGGTGGATGGCATGGTAACGACCTCCACGAGCTCAGGTGTGATCACGGTATTCTTTGGTATTTCCGCTTTGGCGATAACGGCAGGTGCGCTCGTGGCTCTCATCGCACCTAATTCATTTTGATTGCCTCCGACGGTGATAAGGGAAAAAAGAATTGCCGCTACCGCAACGATTACCGCTCCTGCAGTGATACGCGACAGCGTCTTAACGTCGGAAGTGCTGCGTCCCTGTGCAGCGGGTGATGAGCCAAGGGGGTCTTTGATGCGTGTCGCGGATTGAGCCGCAGTGCGATTCCTTCTTTTTCCAACCATGATGCTTCCTTACTTTTTTGTAGGGGGCTTGTTGATGTCGTCGATGCACGTGGCAACTTCTTTGCGGAGGTCTTCCGGCATGCCGCTCAGACTTACCGTGGTAAAAACGATATGGTCAGCCGGCTTGTTCGCTTCGAGGCGAAACATGCCCGACCGCGCGGCTCGCGGTCGCCAAGCGCGAAACTCCGCGTAGGGCATAGAAGAAGTGACCAGGGATGATGCGACCGGTATTTCTTTGATTCCGAAAATGCGGGAAAAGGCTGGTTCACATAGGTCTTTGACGGCAAGTTCGTAAGCGTAAATGCGTTTGTTTTCAGGTAGCTCTCCCTCGCTGCGACCAACTTCATGGAACCAGACCTCTACCGCTCCGCTATAGCCCTGCTTGCGGAGAGCTTGCGCTAAGGTTCGCGAGATAAGCGCGCCGGGGTCTTCGGAGTTTTTAGCCTCAAGCGTGATGGTTGGGGACATGATGGTTTCGCGGGTCAAGTTCAACGCGTTTTCCTGCTGCATTTTCTGAGCGATCACCATCACTGCATCGACACCGAAAGCGAGCAGGGCAAACAGCATCGACATTGTTACGGCAAGCGCAACGAGAACGTTGCCTCGTTCGCGTTTTTCTAGAGGGCTCTTTTGGCGTCTTCCCTTCATTACGACACCTCGAATCTAGCGTCGATAAGTTGAGTTTTATCAAGGTGCCGGACAAGGGTGATGCTGCCAAATCCGGGCAGGTTTACTAAAGGATCGATGCGATATTCGAGATCGGCGACGAGATGCATGAAGTGCCGCTGTGCGCAGGTGCGCTCGATAAAAAACGTTTCATGGTCGATTTCGTTGCGTGTGGGGGAAGTAACCTTGCGCGAGCTTAAATCGACGCGCGCGTTTTTAACGACCAGGCACTGCTCGTCGAGGGGCATCCAATCCGCTTGTATAGTGCTCGCCACAAGGGCATTGAGGTCGGGCGCCGTCTCGACGCGTGAAGAATCAAGGGTCCAGCCCATAGCGTAGAGACCATGATCGAGGCACGCCGCTTGGAACCCTATCCAGGAAAACTGGGCAAGCACGAATATGAGCAGGAAAAACACCGGGTAAACGAAAGCCGATTCCAGGCTGACCATTCCGTTTTCGGTTCGACTGAGGCGAAAAAGAGGAAGTTTTACAAGAGCCAATGCTACCACCTGCCGCTTTCAACGGTTTCATCTTGCAGCGCGCTACCGGTTGCGTGCACTTCGTAGTGGTCGGTGGGTGCGCCGATCACTGGGGCAAGGAGCATCCCGGTAGGGGTTATGTAGTGGCGTGATACGCTAAGCGTTGCTGTGACATCGCGATGTGCGGTGTAGGACGGGCGGGTAAGCGTTTCGCCACTTTGCGGGCAAAAGTGATGCGTATAAGAATTTCTTTGCTGAGCGCTCCGTGTGAGGGTGAAAGTGGTTGCCCCTGCAAGAGTCGGATAGGCCGCTTGGAGAAAGGCTTGTTGATCGCTGCGTGTCAGAGTGGGCTCGACTGCAGCTGCCCGTGCCAGATCAGCTGCCGCACAGGAGGCTACAAGGCTGTCGACCGTCATACGGCCAAATTCAATACAGGGGCATAACAGGGTAAATACCATGATTGTCGCGAACGCGCACTCGACGCTTGCCTGCCCGCGTTTAAGGAGTCGCCGGTGCTGGCGAAAGAGGTGTGCAGGCAATTGTCGAGTGGTTTTGCTCATTTGATCGTGCCGATTTTAGTAATGACGGAAGTCCAGAAGCCTTCAATAGCGGGAACGCCTACGGTATAGACGAACAGACCTAGTACGACAGCGATCAAGACGAAGATAACGATTTCAACCGTATGCGTTTGGCCTCCTTGCATTTCGGGGGCGATGATTCGTGCACGTAACTTGTTCATAAATTTCTCCTTACTCGGTGGGGCGAATATGTTTCACTTGTTAAGCGATCGACGAGAATAATCCCGCGATCGCCATAAGCGCGATAAAGGGACCGAAGGGGACTTTTGTTGCTCGGTCAAGATGTTTGGTTATTTTCATAGCGAAGGCGAATGCGATAAAGACTATGCCCGTCAGCGCGCAACCGGTTAGTATGCCGGGGAATCCAGCCAAGAGAGCTGCACCGGGAAGAGCGCGCAGATCCCCGCCTCCGATTCCGTGTTCTTTGCGTAGGCGTAATGAGCACGCGTCGATTATGAGAAGCGTTGCCAATGCAGCCCCCGCACAGAGGGCGGCTTCCAAGAAGAAAACCCCTCCCCGACTCAGCTGCCACAGGGTTCCGCCCAGGGCAAGCGCAAGGGCGAGACCTGTGGGAATAATGCGGCACTTGGCATCGATTAGCGCCATAAGAACGCAGGCAATGAGGGTGGCATCCAAGACCAAAGTGGAGAAGAGGGGCAGGTGGGCGGCGGCAATGCCGCTGGCAAGAAGAGCGCTACCTCCGGCGAAGGGAAGCGCCAAGAAAGCCTTATGATCGAGAGAAAAGGTGTGTTTTCGCTGTTGGCTTGTGGGGAGCTGTGCGCTCACACCTTCGTCGAATGAGGCAAGCGGGCCTTCGGCCAGCAGAGGGGCATCGCCTTGAGCCGCAGTCGTTCGGCCGGCGTAAAGCGCCGCATATTCTTCTTGCGAAATCGCCTTGTCGGCAAGAAGCTGAGGTAGATGCTGGGCCCATATTCCCCATGTTCCTTCATCCCCCTTGGCGCGAAAGCTGGGTATTTTCTGCTCTTGATCGACGAAGGCGGCATATCCTTGGGCGCAGGTGGTGAACCAGAGATGGTACGCGGTGCATTTTGCCCGCATCGTTTTGTCGGCAATCAAAGGGACGCATCCGCCTATTACGACGCAGGCTGCCCACGCAATGAAGGAAAAAATAGTCGCGGTCATGATCTGCTACCAATCCAGTACGCCATCGTAGGTTGATTGTGTCCAGTTGTCGTAAACGGTGGTGTCGTGTTCCAGGCGCAGGGTGTGCACTGGGTTGCCTACCGCGCTCGGGGAAAGATACCAGCCATCGGCGTGGCGCAGGGTGCGCCACCGTTTTTCTTCGGGAAGATAAAGCAGGGTGTAGCGTGGATCCTGTAGGCGAGCCGTGGTGCCCCAATCGAGCATGGTGGCTTGCGCAAGGATGTCGGAAAGATATAGGGGGGTGGTCGAGGTATCGGTTTGTTGATAGAGGGGAATTCCCGCCTGAATCGGCGAGGTAGAGGCGCTGGCATAGGAAAGCGTTACGACATTATGCCCGAAAAGATCGAGGTTGCCCGTAATGCGTGTTTCCTGGTAGGGATTTCGATACAGCCGGTCACGATACCAGGCGTCAAGACCCGGGGTGCACTGGGGCTTTGCGCCAGCTTGGTGTGCCTGAGGGGTAGGGGTGTAGAGAGAACCAATGGTGACGTTGTGCGTTGCGCAAGGGGTCGTTTCTCCGTCGACGAAATAACGGACGCAGGCAAGCCATTGAGTGGAAAAACCAAGCCATTGATTTTTTCTGTCGTAATGGTTAACTGCCACGTCGTTGGTGCCCACCCGCTGATAACCTGCGGGCAATCCATTGGCATAGCTATACCCATCCCAGGCATCGGGGGGTGTTATCACGATATTCGAATATATCGTGGTTGTTGAAGCGTCGGCGGTGGCGTCACCCCCGCCATACGTTTTACCCTGTTCGTCGCTGGCGCCGGCGGGGTCGGTTGTGGTCAGGTAAAAGCTTTGATCGGGAAAAATCGTCAGGGTGCGTCCCGCTTCGTAGCTGGTGTTGTTGGTGTGCAGCTGGCAGTGCGCGGGCACGGTAAAGCTCCATGAAGCATTGGAGGTGCCTGAGCGAAAGGTTATCGTCTGCGACCGACACGTGTCTGCTGCCTCGTCATAGGTTGCTGTTCCTGTCGATCCTTCGACCCATATATTCGCAGACCCGCCCGCTCCGTACGTTTTGACGTCGGCGGTATAGGGGTAATACCCCGGAAAGGGTGCGGCGGCACCATGGTTAAGGCAGAACCCTCGGGTGTAGCCACCGAGGATGTCCACGCTAAAATAGCTTTGCGATCCGATCATCCAGGAACCGCCAACCGAGGCATATCCCGATGCTGCGTAGGCGTAGTGGGGGAACATGAGGTACACCCCTGCACAAAATACGGCACTCATGAACACAAGAAGCGTTTTTAGAAAGCGGGATGTTTGTCGGCGAAGTGCTTTCGCGGGTGGATGGGAGCCTGCAGGAAGTCTTCTGCAGATTTTTGTGCCGCGCCAGCGGTCGCGCTTTTCTTTCATGATCGCTCATCGCCTTCATTCGTGTACCACGGATGGATGCGATTTACTTTACGGAAGCGACCTTACCGACTGTCGTCGAATTTTTATGTTCAAATTAGCTGAAATTGCGATAGTTTCTCTTGTCGAACCAAGGAAAACCTTACCGAAGCTCAGTAAAATCTAACAAGCCGGCGTCAAGGGATCGTGTTTCTAAGGGAGAAGCTCTTGATAAGCTCATACAAAAAGGCTCGCATAACACCAGCGAACCGGGTTGTGCGAGCTAGTATCTTGTCTTAAATAAATGAAATGGCTGGGCCGGCAGGATTCGAACCTACTTAGCTGGTACCAAAAACCAGAGTCCTACCGTTGGACGACGGCCCAGTTCAAAAGTGGATATATCCTAGAAAAACCAGGCACATCCCACTCAGTCGATGCATTCCGACTGCATTGGAAGTAAAATGGTGGGCCGTGAGGGAGTCGAACCCGCGACCTTGGGATTAAAAGTCCCCTGCTCTACCAGCTGAGCTAACGGCCCACACCATTGCGTAACGCGCAAACGTCGGATGCGCGAGTACACATTTTAGCGGCACAGGACGCAGTGGTCAAGAAAAATTATCCTTGCATCATATCTACCCAGTTTGGTATCATCAATGTTTGTCGCTTAATGACCTGCTTGCTTGAAGGAGCAATTTTGACCAAAGAAGATGTAATTGAGCTTGAAGGTACTGTCCTTGAGGCCTTACCAAACGCTATGTTTAGGGTCGAACTCGAGAACGAGCACAAGATATTGGCTCATATCTCGGGAAAGATGCGTATGCATTATATTAAAATTCTGCCGGGAGATAAGGTCACTGTTGAGCTTTCCGTCTACGATTTAAACCGTGGACGTATTACCTATCGCTTTAAATAAGCGGTTTTTACCCTCGATTCGCACCTGAAATGTGCGCATCTTGTGTGTTCGCGTGTCAATATCGAGAAAATTCGATGCTGTCGGGAGGCCGACAACCAAGTTTTAACCGTTGATATTTTAAAATCAACACAATGAAGCAAACTATCACCTGCGGCTGGGTGTGGTATATAAGTAAATGAATGAACGCATAACCGAAAGGAAAAGATTATGAAGGTACGTCCTTCGGTCAAGAAAATGTGCGACAAATGCAAAATCATCCGACGCCATGGCAAGGTTCTCGTAATTTGCGAAAACCCGCGCCATAAGCAGCGTCAGGGCTAGGAAGAAGAGGAGAGTAAATCTATGGCACGTCTTGTTGGTGTCGACCTTCCTCGCGATAAGCGCATTGAAGTCGGCTTGACCTATATTTACGGTATTGGATTCACTACAGCCAAAAAAATCATCACGGAAACCGGCGTCGATCCCGACGTTCGCGTGAAGGATTTGAGCGAAGACGATTTGAGCAAGCTTCGCGACTATATTCAGGAAAACATCAAGGTGGAAGGCGACTTGCACCGCGAGGTTTCCCAGAACGTCAAACGCCTCATGGAGATCGGTTGCTATCGCGGCCTGCGCCATCGTCGCGGCCTGCCCGTTCGCGGTCAGCGTACGCACACGAACGCACGCACTCGCAAAGGCCCCAGAAAGCAAATCGGCGGAAAGAAGAAGTGAGGTAGTTAAGTGGCAACTAAGAAAAACGTGCGCACCCGCCTCAAGCGTTCCGAACGTAAAAACATCGCAGTGGGTGCTGCGCATATCAAATCAACGTTTAACAATACTATTGTGAGCATCACCGATCCTCAGGGTAATGTGATCTCGTGGCAATCTGCTGGTACGGTCGGATTCAAGGGCTCTCGTAAGTCCACTCCGTTCGCCGCACAGATGGCCGCAGAAGCGGCAGCTAAGGCAGCTATGGAGCATGGTCTTCGCAAGGTTTCGGTTTTCGTGAAAGGCCCCGGTTCGGGTCGCGAAACCGCAATTCGCTCGCTGCAGGCTGCTGGGCTTGAAGTGGCTAGTATTCAAGATTGCACACCCATCCCGCACAACGGTTGCCGTCAGTGCAAGCGTCGTCGCGTTTAACTGAAAGGATCCCATTATGGCTCGATATACGGGGGCGGACTGCAGATTGTGCCGCCGCGAAGGAACTAAGATGTTCCTTAAGGGCGATCGCTGTTATACGGACAAATGTGCCTTAGAGCGTCGCAACTATGCGCCGGGTGAAGCCGGCCACAAACGCGTGAAGGAAAGCGAATATCGCCTTCAGTTACGCGAAAAGCAAAAAACCAAGCGTATCTATGGCTTGCTTGAAAAGCAATTCCGCGGATACTACGATGTAGCCAACCGCCAGCAGGGCGTTACGGGTGAAAACCTGCTTCGCATCCTGGAAAGCCGCTTGGATAACGTCGTGTATCGTCTGGGCTTTTCGAAGTCTCGTGCCGAGGCTCGTCAGCAGGTGCGCCACGGCCATATCACCGTGAACGGCAAGCGCGTGGACATTCCGTCTTTCCGCGTACGTCCTGGCGATGTGGTTGCTGTTGCTCCAAAGGCCAAGGATCTGTTGGTTATCAAGAGTGCTCTTATCTCTAACGAGCGCGTGCAGGTTCCTGCATGGCTGGAAGTCGACATCGAGAAGTTGCAGGGCAGCGTTTTGGCGCTTCCTCAGCGCGATCAGATCGATCTGGATATTCGCGAGCAGCTTATCATCGAACTTTACTCGAAATAACAGACATTGCGGCTTTGTAAGGAGGCTTATACGATATGACAGAGTTCATGAGGCCGACGGTTACAACGGAAGAAGTCAACGAAAGTGTTGCTCGCTACGTTGTTGAGCCGCTTGAGCGTGGCTACGGCTATACGCTGGGCAACTGCATGCGTCGCGTTTTGCTATCCTCTTTGGATGGCGCTAAAGCGACTGCTATTCAGATCGATGGCGTACAGCACGAGTTTACGACTGCTGAAGGCGTTATCGAGGATATCACCGATATTGTTCTGAACGTGAAGGGCCTGGTTTTTTCTGCCCTCAACGATTCGGTGACTGAAGCGAGCGCACATGTTTCAGCGGAAGGTCCCTGTATGGTGACCGGCGCTGATCTTGATATTCCGACTGAGTTCGAGTTGATCAACCCCGAGCACGTCATCGCCACCGTGGCTGATGGCGGCCAGCTCGATATGACTATCCGCATCGGCGTTGGCCGTGGCTATGTTTCGGCTGAACGCAACAAGCGCACCGAGGATCCCATCGGCGTTATCCACGTTGATTCGTTGTTTTCCCCGGTTCGCCGTTGCACGCTGGATGTTACCGATACGCGTGTAGGCCAGCGTACCGACTACGATAAGTTGGTGCTTGAAGTCGAGACCGATGGTTCCATCGATCCGACCGAATCGGTGTGCCGTGCCGCGAATATTATCAATCAGTACATGGGTGCATTTCTGAGCCTGTCTGAACCTGAGGAAGCGGAAGAAGAAGCGGAAGCTCCTTCGATCTTCGCCCCTGAAGGCCAGGAATCCAATGCTGAGCTCGACAAGCAGATTGAAGACCTCGATTTATCGGTCCGTTCGTACAACTGCTTGAAGCGCGCTGGTATTCATGCTGTGCGTGCGTTGGTTGAGTATTCTGAGAATGATTTGCTCAATATTAGGAACTTTGGTGCGAAGTCCATTGAAGAAGTGAAAGACAAGCTTATTTCAATGGATCTCAATTTGAAGCAATAGGAGATAAGACACTATGAGACACAACAAGAAGGGTCGCAAGCTCGGCACTGATGCCAGTCATACCAAGGCTATGAAAAAAAGCCTGGTCGGTGCATTGCTGATGAACGACCGCATCAAGACGGTTGAGGAACGCGCCAAGGAAATCCGTCCTGACGTTGACAAGATTATCACGTGGGCGAAAAAGGGCGACTTGCATTCTCGTCGTCTTGCTATCGCTGCATTGGGCGACAAGGAATTGGTCCGCGAGGTCTTCGAAAAGGTCGAGCAGGGTATGTTCAAGGATCGCCAGGGTGGCTACACCCGCATCATGAAGCTGGGCAATCGCAAGGGCGACAACGCATCCATGGTTATTATGGAAATGGTCACCGAACCGGTAGCCAAAAAGGGTGCTGCTGCTGAAAAGCCTGCTGCCAAGAAAACCGCTTCTAAGACTGCTGCTAAGAAGACGGAAGCCGCTGCCGAAGTGGAAGCTGTTGAAGATTTGGAGCAGGTTGAGGAAGCTGTTAAAGAAGAAGCTGCCGACGCCGTAAAGGCTGCTGACGCTTCCGGTGACGAAGCTGCTGCTGTTGAAGCTGCGGAAACCGTTGCCAAGGCTGAAGAAGCTGTTGAAGCTGAAGAGAAAAAGGCCGAATAGCCGATTTCGATTGCTTTTCAAAAGTACATTTAAAACGAGGGCTTCGGCCCTCGTTTTTTTGTGACATACTGCCTTCATGCAAATTAATCTCAATACATACATTCCAGGTGTAACGCCTTTTCATACGTGCGATGCCCGAGTGAAGCTCGTGTTGCTTTTGGCCTATTCCATAACCCTTTTCTTCGTGCATACCTGGACGGGATTGTTCGTGTGCATCGCTTCGTTCGCGATAGCGGTGCTTGTGGCGCGTCTGCCGTTTTTCCAGTTGTTGAAGTTGCTGGTTCCCGTCTATTTCATTTTGGCCTTCACGTTGATCTTCAATAGCTTTGCCTTCGATGCGGCAAGCCTGGGGCAAAGTTATGGGCTGGGCGCGGTGTCTGCGGGTTTTCTCGAGGGTGTCCAGCCCTTCACCCTTTTCGGTACGTTTTGCTTTGTGCCCGCAGGGTTTGCTCGCGGGTGTTTTTATGTGCTTCGCATCGTTTTGCTGGTGCTGGCCAGTTTGGTGGTTACCTATACCACCACTTCAAACGCGCTTATCGACGCGCTGCAGTCCTTTTTGCGTCCCCTGCGTGCCCTTCACGTGCCCACCGACGATATCGCTACCATGTTTTCGATTGCGCTGCGCTTCATTCCGGTTACCGCAGAGGAATTTTCTCGCGTGCATGCTGCCCAATGGGCTCGCGGTTCGATGTTTGAAGAAGGAAGCCTCTGGTCGCGCTTGCACGCATGGCAAACGGTGCTTATCCCCCTGTTCGTTGGCTTGTTCCGTCGCGCAGATAATCTTGCTATAGCCATGGAATCGCGCTGCTATGGTGCTGAAGCGACGCGTACGCAGCTGCATCCGCAATCGTTCACGCTCTGCAGCGCCGTCGTACTCGTCTGCGGTATTGCGGGGTGTGTCCTGGTTGCGGTGCTGCTGTAGTTGAGGAAGAGTGCGTTAACGAGCTTTGCCTTTTCAACCTGTCACTCCTTCTCTTTGCCGCATATCTGCGAAATCGGTGATTATGCTGCGGGGGTGCGTGCACTTTAGTATCATGGAGCAACTGAGATAAACAAGCTTTCAAGGAGGCATTACATGGGCATCATCATTGATGTGTACGGGCGTGAGGTTTTGGACTCGCGGGGCAATCCGACCGTTGAGGTCGAAGTGGTCTTGGATGACGGCTCCTTTGGCCGCGCAATTGTTCCCTCGGGCGCTTCAACGGGCGCGTTTGAGGCCGTTGAGCTGCGCGATGGTGACAAAGAGCGCTATTTCGGTAAAGGTACGCTCAACGCGGTTGCCCATGTCAACGAAGAGATTGCCGATGCCTTAATCGGTATGGAAGCCGAAGATCAGCGCACGATCGATGCGGAAATGATCGAAGTCGATGGCACGGAAAACAAGGGGAACCTGGGTGCTAACGCGGTGCTTGGTGTTTCTTTGGCCGTGGCGCGCGCTGCTGCTGAAGCGGCGGAACTGCCTCTCTATAAATATGTGGGCGGCGTCAATGCAAACCTGTTGCCGACCCCGATGATGAATATCTTGAACGGCGGTGTACATGCCGACAACAACGTGGATTTCCAGGAATTCATGGTCATGCCGGTGGGCGCCCCGACCTTTGCCGAAGCGGTGCGTTGGTGTGCTGAAATCTATCACACCCTGAAAACCGTTCTGCATGACGCTGGCTTGGGCGGCGGAGTGGGCGACGAGGGTGGCTTTGCTCCCAACTTCAAAACAAACGAAGAGCCGCTCGAATACATCGTGCGCGCGTGTGAGGCGGCCGGCTATACACCGGGCAGCGATATCATGTTCGCCATGGATCCGGCTTCGACCGAATTCTACAACGCAGAAACTGGCAAGTACGTGCTTGCCGGCGAAGGCCGCGAGCTGACCAGCGCTGAAATGGTCGATTATTGGGAAGCTTTGGTCGCCAAGTATCCTATTATCTCGCTCGAAGACGGCATGGCTGAAGAAGACTGGGATGGCTGGAAGGCATTGACCGAGCGTATCGGTGATCGTGTGCAGCTGGTGGGCGACGATCTGTTCGTCACTAATTCCCAACGTCTTGCCAAGGGCATCGAGATGGGCTGTGCCAACGCCATTTTGATCAAGGTGAATCAGATCGGTTCTTTGACCGAGACCCTTGAAGCTATTCAGATGGCCAAGCAGGCAGGTTATGCGTGCGTTATGAGTCATCGCTCCGGCGAAACGGAGGATACGACTATCGCCGATTTGGCGGTTGCTACCAACGCCGGTCAGATCAAGACGGGTGCACCGTGCCGCTCCGATCGTGTGGCGAAGTATAACCAACTGATCCGCATCGAAGAAGAACTTGATACCGCAGGTGCGTATGCGGGCCGGAGCGCCTTCTACAATATCGAGCGCTAGTACGCGCATCGACAATCGATGAACTGCAGCGACCCGCTCTCGTTTGAGGCCGGGTCGCTTACCTTGTGAGGAGGCATCTATGAATTATCGGTATCTGGGAACGACGGGATTGCGCGTCAGCGAAGTCGGCATGGGGTGCGAAGGTTACGTTGATGATCCCCTGGCGCGCGTAGCGCCCTTGACGGCGGCGGCGCTGCAGGAGGGTATCAACTTTTTCGATCTGTATACACCCAGCCCGCAGGTACACACCCTGTTGGGCGCCGCGCTTGCCGAGGTGCGAGCCGATGTGGTCATCCAGGGGCATATCTGCTCGGCGTGGACCGGTGGCCAGTATAAGCGCACGCGCGATATCGTTGAGACCAAAGCGGCGTTTGAGGCGCAGCTTGCGCAGCTGAAAACCGACTACCTCGATATCGGCATGATCCACTTTGTGGATGGCGAGGCCGACTTCGACGAAGTGTTCAACGGGCCGGTGATTGCGTATGCCCAGCAGCTCAAAGCCGAGGGGCGCATCCGTCATATCGGACTCAGCTCCCACAATCCGGTTGTGGCGAAGCGGGCCGTTGAGAGCGGCCTGATCGAAGTGCTGATGTTTAGCATCAATCCCGCTTACGATTTGCAGCCGGCAACGGAGAACATTGATGATTTGTTCAATCTCGAAAATTACGAGCACCCGCTCTATAACATCGACGCCGACCGCGATGCGCTCTATAAACTGTGTGAGCGTAAGGGAGTGGGTATCACGGTCATGAAGGCGTTTGCCGGAGGACGCCTGCTCGATGCGGCTCGTTCGCAGTTCAAGGTGGCGATGACGCCGGTGCAGTGCGTGCACTATGCGCTGACGCGTCCCGCGGTCGCTTCGGTGTTTGCGGGCTTTCATGAACCCGAGCAGTTTGCCCAAACGTGTGCCTATTCAGATGCCAGCGATAAGCAGCGCGATTTCAGCAGCGTGCTCTCCGAGCTTCCCACGCACACGTTTGCGGGGGAGTGTATGTATTGCGGACATTGTGCGCCCTGTTCGGCAGCTATCGATATCGCTGCGGTCAACAAATATCTTGACCTGGTAATCGCTGCGGGATCCCTGCCTGAAACGGTGCGCGAGCACTACGCCTCGCTCGATCATCATGCACGAGAATGTATCGAATGCGCCGATTGTGAAACGCGATGCCCCTTCGACGTTTCAATCGTTGCAAAGATGCGACAAGCGGTGGCTACGTTTGGAAAGTGAGGGTGCAGCACTTGTTTTCATGCGGATGTTTCAGCTTCTGTTTTATCCTGGGCGCGCTATAATGGGCAGAGTTTAAAACAGGATTTGAGGAGAGCATATGCCAGAAATGATCTCGCTCGAGGAAGCTCGAGCTCTTGTTTTGTCGAAGGTGGGTGTTCTGTCGGCCGAGAAGGTGCCGTTGCTCGATTGTGTTGGGCGGGTGTGCGCGGCTGATTTGAGAAGCGATATCGACGTGTCTCCCTTTGCGCACTCTGCCATGGATGGTTTTGCGGTCTTTGTGGACGATCTTGCCACAGCGTGCGAGGATGCCCCGGTCGAGCTTGATGTTGTCGCTGAAATAGCGGCGGGGGATACCTATGAAGGACCTGTTGGACGCGGGCAGTGCGTGCGCATCATGACAGGGGCTCCTCTTCCGCAGGCGCTTGAAGCGGTGGTGAAATACGAAATCGTGGGCGTTGTGTCCGGTGATGGCAAGCGGGGAAGCCGCGTTTCGTTTTCGGCCCCTGTCGCGATGCGCTCGCACATCCGTGAAGCGGGCGAAGAGGCTCGCGCGGGGGATGTGGTGGTCAGGGCCAAAGAAGTTATCGGTAGCGCGGGTGTGGGTTTTTTGGCCGGGTGCGGCGTGGTGGATGTCCCCGTATATCGTCGCCCTCGCGTCGCGGTTATCTCGATCGGATCCGAACTGGTCAATCCGACCGAAGTGCCCCAGGTGGGCAAGATTCGCAACTCGAATGGCTACGCCTTGGCCGCGAGCGTTACAGCGGCTGGTGCCAGCCCGACCATCTTGCCGATCGTGGAAGACTCCCTTGCTGCGCTGAAGCAAGCGATTGAGGCCGCCGTTGCCGAGTACGATTTCGTGGTGACGAGCGGGGGCGCTTCCGATGGCGATTTTGATTTCATCAAGCCAGCCGTAGAGCAATTGGGAGAATTGTTTATGTCGCTGGTCAATATGCGTCCGGGTAAGGCACAGACATTTGGCGTGGTCAAAGGGGTGCCGGTGTTCGGCTTGCCCGGCAATCCCGCTGCGGCCTATGTGGGCTTTGAAATGATCATTCGTCCCGCTTTGCGAAAAATGCAGGGGTATACGCACTTTGAGCGGCCGACACTTTTGGCACGGCTTTCCCGTGATGTACACAAAAAGGACCCACGCCGCATCTTTTTGCGCTCTACGCTCTACAAAAATGACGAGGGGGATTACGTGGTGGATCCGGCTCAAAATCAAAGTTCGGGATTGTTCGGTGTGTTGCAGCGCAGCAACTGTCTGGCCGTTATGCCAGAAGGCCTCCAATCACGTACTGAAGGTGCGCAGGTTGCGTGCATCCTGCTTGATGTTTCTGAGGAGTTGAGTATATAATGGCTGATCAATTGCCACGTTTTGCCATCATTACCTGTTCTGATACGCGGGGGATAAAGCAGGATACCGCCGGCTTGGCCCTTGAGGGACTCATTGCCGAACAGGGTTGGGAATGCGTCAGCCACGTGGTGGTCAAAGACGAGCGTGCCGATATTTCTGCGGCTATTGTGCGCGCCGTTGACGAACTTGAGGTTGACGTCGTGCTCACGTGCGGCGGCAGTGGTCTTTCCCTGCGCGATGTAACCCCCGAAGCAACACAGGATGTCTGCGAGCGCAACGTGCCGGGCATTGCCGAAGCGATGCGTTCGCACAGCCTTGCCATCACTCCCTACGCCATGCTGTCTCGTGCGCGGTGTATGCAGCGAGGGCGCTGTCTGGTGGTCAATTTGCCGGGGAGCGAGCGTGCTGCTCGAGAAAATTGGGAGGGCATGGTAGCTGCGTTGCCCCACGCCATTTCCATGATGGCCGGAGGTGGACACGAGCGTTTGTTAGAACCCAATGGTCATGTGCATGTGGTAAAAAGCGATGCGGGTGAGAAAGACCGCTCCGCACAAGATAAGGCACGCTCCGCCGCGAAGGGCGATCCTCTTTCGTTTTGAGAGCGTGTGCTTCAGTGAAAAAGTAGCGCAGGCAATGCCCAGACATCCCAGCGCAACGTGAGCCCAAATGAGCTCACGATAATGCGGCACCATTGTTGCTGCGATGATTTCGTTGTTGGCAAGGTGTGCGAGGTCGGCGTTCTGCGCGAAAAGACACAGCGATCCCACCACGAGGGCTATGGTGGCAAGTACGGTTAAAGCGACGGCATAACCGTTGTGCTGATAATCGGCAAGGGTGTAGGTCAGCATCCCTATAATCGGTCCTGCAAGAAGCCCTGAAAAGACAAGGTTTGCAGGAACAAAAATCGTATTCCAGGTGGGTACGGTAAAGACGGAATAGGCCACCGATGTCATGGCAATAAAGCCGATGCCGGCAATGCAGGCGACACCCAGCCAAATCTTGGCAAGTGTTGCGGGGAAGCGCTCTTTAAACATCACCATCCAATACGACCCTCCCGCCGCCAAAAAACAGATTGCGGCGAATACCTCGTTGGAAAGGGGCGATCGTCCGATGCCCGAAAAGACGTGCAGGGCGTTTGCTGGCGTTCCGAGGTGTGTCGCCGAAGCGATGAACCCGATCAGGACACAGGAAAGGGGAAGGGCGAGAAGGCGGTTGAGGCGCTGAGTGCAGGTCTCGTCAGGTTTTAAGACGAGCACCGCGAATGCGACCGCGATAAATCCCAGGGTGCCTGCGGGGGAAAGCGTGGTGAACAACGAAAGAGAAAAGGCCTCGAATCCGCTTTCCATAATCAAATCTCCTCGAGATTGGCGATGTGACCCCCGCCGGTTTTTTCTGCGCGCACCGCGGCGGGCGAGGGCTTGATGCGCATGTTGGGAATCGTGTGAGAGCCGTCTGCTAAAGGGGGAATACTCAGCGTGCAGTCGGGGTATTTTTGTTCGAGCGCTTCGATATCGTCGAAATCAAGGGCTCGAAGAGGGCAGGCTTCGACGCAGATAGGTGCTTGTCCCTGTGCCACCCGATCGGTGCATCCGTCGCATTTGCTGCTTTTTTTGATGTGCTGGTCGATGTGGGGAGCGTGGTAAGGGCAGGCCATCGTGCAGTAGCCGCAGCCGATGCATTTGCGGGTATCGACACAGACGAGCCCCCGTTCGTCTTTATGCATAGCGCCGGTGGGGCACACGTGAACGCATTCGGGAGCGCTGCAGTGATTGCAGGCAAGCGAGAGATGGTACATGAAACAATCGTGGGTAACGCTGCCGTTGGGGTGCTCGATACAAAAGCCGCCCTCATAATCAATGACGCGCCGATAGCGAAGTCCGCTATCGAGATTCTTATAGTCATTGCACGCCATTTCGCAGGTTTTACATCCGGTGCAGCGGGTGTTGTCAAAGAAAAAACCGTATTGCATGAAATCCCCGATTCATTGCTCGAACGCCGCCGACTCCGGTGGTTTAGGTGGAGGGGACAAACCCTCGACCCGTTACCTGAAATCATTATAGCGGTAACGTTGAGGCGGTGGGACAAAGGGATCGCGACACCGCCTCCAGGGGGGAAGGCGGTGTCGCGACAGAGAGAAAGACAGGGAAGTGCTCAGCCTAGACGGCTACACCCGTCACTTCCTTTTCATTCATGATAGCACCGGTGGTATCTCCGGGCTGTTTTGCTGCAGGACAGGGCTTGATGACGATACTGGGGGTGGTTATGTCGGCGGTGGGCATTGGCGCGATGGCCGCTGTGGTGCCGTATTTCTTCTTAAGCTCTTCGATATCGCCAAAGTCAAGCGCACGCAACGGGCAGGCTTCCACGCAGATGGGCTTTTCCCCTCCGGCAACGCGGCTGGCGCACAGGTCGCATTTTACGGCACGTTTTTTCTCGGGATCAAGAATCGGCACATCGTAGGGGCAGGCTTCCACGCACATACCGGAACCGATGCATTTTTCTTCGTTGATCGTTACGATGCCGGTGTCTTTGTTTTTCTCGATGGCACCTTGCGGGCAGGCTCCCAAGCATTTCGGAACCGCGCAATGATTGCAGGCAAGCGAAACGTGGTAGGCGTAGCAGTCGGTGGTGTATGCTCCGTCCGCTCCGGCGTTCCAGGTACCGCCTTCGTAATCGTACACTTTACGAAACGCGATGGTCTGGGGAAGATCTTTGTAGTCTTTGCAGGCCATTTCGCAGGTTTTGCATCCGGTGCAACGCGAGCTATCGAAATAGAATCCATATTGAGTCATGATGTCACCCTTCCCTTAGGCTTTCGTCACTTGGACGATGATGGAATGGACTCCGTTACCTTTTGCCAAAGGCGAAGGATGGTACGTAGTCAGTGTGTTGATGCAACCGCCCTTGTCGATGCGATCGCCGGTCATATTGGCGTCATGCCAGGCTCCCTGAGGAATACCGATGGTGCCCGGAACGATACGGGGAGTAACCTTTGCTTCGATGCGCAGTTCTCCGGCAGGGCTCTTTACGGCGCACAGGTCGCCATTGGCAATGTTGCGACTTCCCGCGTCGGCGGGGTTGATCCAAAGCTGTTGGCGGCAGGATTGGTTGAGATCTGCGACTCCGCCGAACGAGGAGTGGGTACGGCTCTTGTAATGGAACCCTGAGCAATACAGGGGATACTCGTCGGTCGTGCTGCCGTAGCCCTGGAATCCCGGATCGAATACGGGAATCGGGGTGACGACATCGCCTTCTGCAAGCTCCATTTTTGCGATGTTTTCAGCCAAGCTTTCGGAGTAGATTTCGATTTTCCCGGAGGGGGTTTCGAGGGGCTTGCCTGCGGGATCGGCGATGAAGTCTTTGAGGCCGATAACGGGCTTGAGCTCCCGCTTGAACAGGCCTTGCTTGACCATGTCGTTCCACTTCGGCAGATCGCTTTCCTTTTCAGCGGCCTTGTTGTAGAGCTCTTCGATCCACTGTTCTTGGGTTTTTCCTTCGGTGAAAGCATCCTTGACACCCAGTTTGTCCGCGATACCGGAAACGATGTCGTATTCCTTCGTGGCTTCTCCGGGTGCATCTTGCGCGGGCTGACCGACCAGGATGCCGTCATAATACTCGGCGTACCCGTTGCCTGCCATGTGCATTTGCTCGGCGCGCATGGCGTCGGGCAGCAGGATGTCGGCGTATTTGGCCGAATCGGTCAAAACGGTGTCGAGAACCACGATGAACTCGCATTTCGATTCGTCCTGAAGAATGTCGTAGACCTTATTGATCTCTGAATGCTGGTTGGAAATAGTGTTGCCGGCGTAGTTCCAGAGGAATTTAATTCCGGTGGTAAGCGTGTCGGCTCCGCGCACGCCGTCTTTGGCTGCAGTCATCGTTTTGCCATGGTCGATGGCGTTGAGCCACTGATAGCAGTTGATGGCGGTTTTGACGGGGTTTTTACCCTTGGGCATGCCGCTTACGATGCCGGCAGGCTCGGCTTCACGCATGCCGGTGTTGGTGCCCGGTTTGCCGATCATGCCGGTAAGAATAGGAATCATGCAGATGGCACGGGCGGTGTTCTCGCCGTTGCTGTGGCGCTGTGATCCCCAGCCCTGAGCGACAAAGAGAGCCTTTGACGCGGCGATTTCGGTAGCCAGCGCGCGAATCTTGTCCGCGGGAATTTGCGTGATGGGGGCAGCCCATTCGGGAGTTTTTTCGATCGAATCGTAGCCGGTACCCATAATGTAATCCTTGTAGGATTTGTTTTGACCCTTTGCGGAGTCGGGTAGAGTTTCTTCGTCGTATCCGACGCAATAGGTGTGCAAGAAGTCGAGGTTGACCTTGTCGTTGGCGATGAGCTCGTGGGCGATGGCGTTGACTAGCGCGGCATCGGTGCCGGTGCGGATGGGCAACCATTCTTCGGGATGGCCCGAGCTCGTTTCGTTTAAGCGATAGTCGATGTTGACAATCTTGGCACCGCCTTCGCGAACCTTGGCAAAGTCGTAGACAATGTTTGCTCCGCCCATGCGGGTGTCTGCGGGGCTGTTGCCAAACAAAATGATGAGGTCTGAATTTGCCGCCTCACTCATCGATGATGCGTAGACGCTATCGTAGGGGGTGCACTTTTTGCCATACGTATACGGCATGCCGGCCTGCATCATGTTTGTTGAATAGTCCGAATACGAACCGAGGGTTCCGCCCATAAGATTCATCAGGCGCGGGAAGAGTCGGCTCGTTGTGGAGCTGACGCCACTGCCGTAGTTTGAATAGATGGCCTCATTGCCGTACGTGTCGATGGTGTGCTTCAGTTTGTCCGCGATGGTGGTGTAGGCTTCATCCCAGCTAATCTGCTCGAACTTGCCTTCGCCGCGCTTGCCGACGCGCTTCATGGGATACATCAAGCGATCGGGCGAGTTTACCCAGCGACGCAGGGTGCGACCGCGCAGGCAGGCGCGAGCCTGCAGACCGGCGGGGTCTCCGACATTGTCGGTCTCCGCGTATAGCAACTTGCCATCTTTGGCGTGCCAGCGAATCGCGCAAGCGCCGCCGCAGTTGACCACGCACTGACTCCAGGTCACGGTGTCGTCTGGGGCAGTGCTTTTGGCGGCATTATCTTTCTTGCCACCGGGTGCGCATCCGAACAGCGTGGCGGATCCCGCCAACCCTCCGGTTACCGCAAGCCCCGCCAAGCCAGTCTTGACGAACGTGCGTCGCGACAGGGTGATCTTGTTTTCGTTATCCATAGATTCCCTCCTCATTAATTAATCCCTGGTATCAACCTAGCCCATAGAGGGGGTAAAACAATCACACAACCTATGTGATTTAAGCATTTTGCCTGGTAAAAGCTTCATGATATCTCGTTTGTGCTCCGAAGGAGCGACGAGGTGCTTATCGGGCGGTTGAGGCGATAGAGAGTCTGCTCGGGGGAGTTTTCCTACCTTTTCTTTCAGGAGATCTCGGCAACCTGCTACCATAGACCTTGTTTGTAAAAGGCTATAAAAGTGAAGGGAAGCGTGTTTGTGGGGTCATCCGTTTTGAAACCTCATGTCTCAAGTTGGGGCTATGCCTTTTTTCTGACCGTCAATGCCACTTCGATTTGGGGCGGAATTTTTCCTTTTCTTCCCGTAGGTTTTCAGACGGCCGAAGTCACACTGACGTTCTTTCTTGCTCAGGCCCTTGCGTTTTGGGGGGCTTTTTGCGCGAGCGCCTTCGGGTCGTATTTCTTTCCCCGCGAAGCGCGTCGCATGATGGTTTCCCTTTCGGCTCTTCTCATCTTCTCGGGCTCGGCCTGTCTGATCGGCGCGATGTATCTCGATGATTTCACGCTGGTGCTCGTCGCGTCGGGGGGCGTGCTGCTCGGCGTTGGGTGTGCGGGCATGTTTATGCTGTGGCAGCGCTATTTCGCCTCTCTTCCCTCGGAGCAGGGAAACCTGCGTCTGATCATGGGCACGGCACTCGCTCCGCTGAGCTATTTTGCCCTCTACCTGGTTCCTATCGCGATTACGGCCTACCTGCTTCCGCTGCTGTTCGTTCCTTTGTGTGGCTTATGCATCGCGCTTTGTGCCCGGGAAATGGTTACCGACCAGCCGATGTTTGAAGATATTCCGCGGCAGCACCCGCGGGTGTATCGCCGAGTCGTGAAAAACTATTGGAGATCAGCTTTGTGCGTGGCCTCCCTTGCCTTTGCAAGTGGTGTGATTCGCGGGATTGCTTTGTTGCATGCAGAAATCAGCACGGTGGTAAATATCTCTTCCATGCTCGGATCGCTCGTATCGGCGATTGTGCTGCTGGTCCTGTGGTTTCGTATCAGCTTCCGCTTTAGTTTGACTTCGGTATTTCGTGTCGTATATCCGCTGTTGATAACGGGATTTTTGTTGTTACCCTTCCTGGGAGCAAGCTATCTCAATATCTTTTCCGCCACGACGTATATGATATTTTCACTGGTGTTGATGCTGATGATGATGCAGTGTGCACAGATTTCGCGCGATCGCGGTATCAATCCGGTGTTTATCTATGCCTTTTTCGGGATGATCGTTTATCTGATGCAAAGTTTGGGATTTTTGCTGGGGTGGCTTTCTGACTCCATCGACTTTATGGGATTTGATCAGATGGCTCTTGTTGCGATGGTGTCGAGCTACGTTTTGGGTCTGACGCTTTTTGTGGCGAGCGGAACCTTGTTTCGTCCCTTTTCTTCCCTGACCGCCTCCGATGCCGACCCGATAGAGTTTTTGGTGCTGAAGGGATCTGAGGGAAAACAGGATCACCGCCACGAACAGGCGGAGAGCACCCGCGACACGCCGCCCGAAAAGGGAAAACGTCCGCCTCGCCGCAACCGTCCTTCCGCTTCGCAAGACTCCGGAATCATTCGCGACCGCGTTTCGAAGCAGTGCCTCGTCTTGAAGGAATCCTACGGGCTCTCTTTGCGCGAGACCGAAGTGACGGAGTTGATTGCGCGAGGCAATAGCGTTGCAGCCATTGCGGAGCGGCTGGTTATTTCGGAGAACACCGTGCGCACGCATTCAAAGCATATTTATGCGAAGCTCGATATTCACCGGCGCCAGGACTTGCTTGATATGTTGAAGGATCTTTCCCTTTAGGGGGAAATGCTATACTGAATGACTCGCAAGAAGAAAGGCACGGCAGTGAGCGACATTCCAAACGGTTTCACCGGGTTTTCTCAAAAGAATAATTTCCAATATTCTCGTGCGTCGGCAGCACGCACGGCATCGGATGCGGTCGCCTTTGATGAAGCGGCGCTTGATGAGGCATCCGATCTGGATAAACGATGGGCGTGGGTCGAGATCGATCTTGGTGCCATTCGCCACAACACGATGGAAATAAAGCGTCGCCTGCATCCTGGCTGTAAGCTTATGGCGGTTGTCAAGGCGGATGCCTATGGTCACGGTGCGCTGCGCTGTGCGCGAATCGCTCTTAACTCGGGGGCGGAATATTTGGGGGTTGCTACGGTTGGTGAAGGCGTTGAACTGCGTAAAGCTGGTATTGGGGCACCGATACTTGTTTTGTCTGAACCGCCGATAACCGCGATCGCGCTGCTGCTGCACTATCAAATCATGCCCTCGATATACACGACCGAGTTTGCAATCGCGTACGGGGAAATCGCTGACGCTCACGGTATGCGTGCTCCGTATCATCTGGCGATCAATACGGGCATGAATCGTATTGGAGTTCGCTACGATGCCGTGATGGAATTTATGATGCAGGTCAGTTTTCATCGAGCGCTTGATTTGGTTGGTACGTTCACCCACTTCGCGACGGCTGACTGTGCCGAAAACCTTGACTTCCACGTACAGGCGAAGCACTTTGTTGAGGCGTTGTCTGCCATGAATGCTGCGGGTATTAATTCCGGTATCGTACACTGCGACAATTCGGCCGCCCTGTTGCGCTATCCCGAAACGAATTTCGACATGGTTCGGTTGGGTATTGCGCTCTACGGCTTCCAGCCTTGCCCGGAAACGCGTCGAACGATTGAGCTGTATCCGGCCATGAGCGTGCACGCGCGCATCACCGATACGAGAACGGTTCCCATGAGTGAAGGGGTGAGCTACGGGTTGAACTACCGCAGCCCCGGTTCGGTAAAGATTTGCACGGTGCCGGTTGGCTACGCCGATGGGCTACGTCGGGCGCTTTCGGGACGCACGTCGGTTTTGCTTGACGGGCAGCGGTGTCCGCAGGTTGGTAACATTTGCATGGATCAGTGCATGTTCGAGGTCGATCTGCGAGTATACGGCAACAGGAAGCGCCTCAATCCTCAAATTGGCGACGAAGTGGTGCTGGTCGGTCATCAGGGCGATGCTTTTCTTACCATCGACGACATGGCTGTTGCAGCGGGTACGATTCCTCATGAAATTACGATTGGATTTTCTCACAGAATGCCGCGATTCTATGTATAAGGGGGAACAGTAGCCGTGCATAAAACACCTATCGCGCTGGAAGAGTTGCAGGCTCAGGTTGAGCGGTGTCGCCGGTGCGCCTTGGCCGAAGGGCGCACGCAGACCGTTTTCGGTATCGGCAACCCGAATGCGCGCGTCTTGATCGTGGGCGAGGCTCCCGGAAAAAATGAAGACTTACAGGGGGAGCCGTTTGTGGGCGCTGCGGGGAAGTATCTCAACGAGCTTTTGGGATACGCGGGACTCGTGCGAGAAGATATCTTTATCGCTAACGTGCTCAAATGCAGGCCGCCCGACAACCGCAATCCCTTACCTGCGGAAATCGAAACCTGCACGCCGTTTTTGCGCGAACAGACCCGCACGATCGACCCTGATATCATCGTGACGTTGGGTAATTTTGCGACGAAGTTCATCCTGAAAACCGACCGGGGTATTACCGGTTTGCACGGGAAGCTGTACCAGGCGGGCAAGTTCAAGGTGTTCCCCATTTTCCATCCGGCCGCGGCAATTTACGACCGAAGTAAGCGTGAGGCTTTGGAGGCCGATTTTTGCGCCCTCGGCAAACTGCTGCAAACATTTGACAATCAGTGCGATATGCCCATAACCGAAGGCCCCGATTCTCTTCCGTCAACGTAGAGCGTCCGTGAAAGAAAGTGGTAGCTCAGCATATAAAGGATAACCTGGGGCTATGCTACAAAAAAGCGGGGAAGAACACCTGTCAGCTCTACGACGGGGGAAGCTTTGTGGGGTATCCCTCGCACCGAGCCGAGTCTACAACCACTTCTTCTTCTTGAAATAGATCAGCTCGACGCACACCAATACGAAGCAGATGGCGATGATGACGAAATAGGCTTCGGGACGATGAAGCTCCGGCATGTTTTCGAAGTTCATACCATACCAGCTGGTTATCAGTGTGAGGGGTACGAAGATGGTCGTTATCACCGTGAGCCATTGGATCGTTTTGTTCTGGCGAACGTTGATTTGCGTTTGATAGAGTTCGTAGAGCTGCAGGCTGTATTCTTTGATGGTGCACGTTCGATCGAACAGGCGATCGGCGCGCCGGGCAAACATGGCAAAGAGACGACAATCATCGGCACTCAACAGGCCGTTTTCGTTTTGATCGAAAATTATTCCCATGTCGACCAATTGCTGGTAGTAGTAATCGAGACGCGAAAGTTGGCGGCGAATGTCGAGGATCTGGCGATTGCCAACGGAGGTTTTTTGATCGAGGAGCTCTTCTTCAAGCGCTTCCATATCGTCTTCAAAAGCTTCCAAAAATGCCGCATCGTCTTTGATGAGGTATCCTAGAAATTCAAAAAGAATACGCCCGACGCTGGGCTGTTGGTGGTTTTTTGCTTCCGCAAGATGATCGAGTACGGTGGCGCACAACGTGGTTTCGTCGATGAAGATAAGGAGGTTGGTCTTCATGAAAAACCTGCAGGTTATCGGCTCTGCAAGCAGGTTATCTTTGTTGGGGATAAATATGTCTCCCATAAAACCCGCCTCGAATGCATCGACGTGACAGCTTGCTATTCGGGCGAAGGTGTTCAGCGCAATCGGCTTATCGAGGGTGGGAACGATTTCGGTTTCGAATTCTTGAGAGGTCAATACGGCCACAAAAGGGGTTTTTGGCATCATCGCGCCGGGGTCTAAGGCGCGTTCGAGAAAATTCTCGATGCGATAACGGGTGGCCATGGTTGTCTCCTCTGATGGGTACTGTCGTCGATGCTGCTGCGGCGGGTCTGCTCGGCGTTTGAAGTCGTCAATTATTCTCAACTGCAAGTATAGTCGCTTTTCTCCATTCGAGCATCCCGGCCTCGCGCGACGCTTCTTGCGGTATGTGTCCTTGCGGGTGTTGGTGCGCCAAAAAGAGGTGTCGAACGGCTGATCGCAATTGCAAAGGGGCAATCGCCCATCGTGGAGAGCTATTGCTCCGATGGCCAAAGTGTGGTGCCTCGGGGGTGTGTCTTTGTCGTATCATCAGGGTTTTCCGCTATCAACGAATCGGCTTGCCGAAAAGGAGCTGCGCTATTATGCAGAAGACGTCTCTCTCTGATTTTCTCCGCCGCAAAGACATCGAGGTGTCGGTGCAGCGTTACGCCATCGACGCAATGTCGGCTATGGCCCAAGGATTATTCGCCTCTCTTTTGATCGGCACGATCTTGTCCACGATTGGTGATTTGTCGGGCATTGCCTTTTTCGGAGAGGTCGGTACGTTTGCAAAGAGTGCGGCCGGTCCGGCAATGGCGGTGGCCATCGGTTACGCTTTGCGCGCCCCGGCGTTGGTGCTGTTTTCTCTGGCGGCGGTTGGTTATGCCGCCAACACGCTGGGTGGTGCCGGAGGCCCGCTTGCCGTGCTGGTGGTGGCAATCATCGCCACCGAACTGGGAAAACTGGTTTCAAAGGAGACCAAGGTCGACATTATCGTCACGCCAGCCGTTGTCGTGGCGGGCGGCTGCGGTATCGCTCTCGCGTCGGCTCCCCTGATCGGGGCGGTGGCATCTTCTGTTGGCGGCTTTATCATGTGGGCAACGGAGCTGCAGCCGTTTTTTATGGGCGTTATCGTTGCGGTTGTGATCGGGATCGCCCTCACTCTGCCCATTTCGTCTGCGGCCATTTGCGCGGCTTTGGCGCTGACCGGGCTGGCCGGCGGTGCGGCTTTGGCGGGTTGCTGCGCTCAGATGGTGGGATTTGCTGTCATGAGCTTTAAAGAAAACGGTTGGGGCGGCCTGTTTTCCCAGGGTATTGGCACGTCGATGCTGCAAATGGGCAATATTGTGAAAAAGCCGCTCATCTGGATTCCGCCTATTGTCGCTTCGGCCGTCGGTGGTCCTTTGGCAACGTGCGTGTTCCAGCTCAGTCAAAACGGCCCCGCTATCGCTTCAGGCATGGGCACCTGTGGCCTTGTCGGTCCGATCGGGGTGTACACCGGCTGGATTGCGGGTGCTACGGTGCCCGGTATCTTTGACTGGGTGGGGCTTGTGGTGGTTTGCCTGGTGGTGCCCGCGCTGGTGAGCTGGCTTGTGTGCGAGGGTATGCGCCGGTTCGGCATTATCAAAGATGATGACCTGTTGTTGAGTGATTGTGCCTGACGCGGCATTGCTGCGGGGCTTAGTGCCCAAGTTTTGAAACAGGTCGCTTTGCGCATCGGGAGTCAGGGATTTGATAGAGGTGACTTTGTGGCTCCTATGAACATTTGCAGTAAACGTGTCCGTTCAAAGGAATCTGGACGCCATTACCTGCTCCGTGGGAAGCTCGTGGAGCCAATGCTATAAAATGTCGCAACAGAATATGTACGTTGCAGGTCAGCACCGCGTTTAAGGGTGCTGTTCGCATCTTGAGGTGAAAAGGACAAAATCCCGTGTATCCGATTCTTGAAGTTGAAGCTCTCAATCCTGAAGTCACGCGTATGGTGGTCAGCGCGCCCGAAATCGCGGCAAAAATCAAACCCGGTCAGTTCATCATGTTGCGCATCGATGAAGTGGGCGAACGCATCCCTTTGACCATGAACGATTGCGATCCGCAAGCGGGCACGATCACCATCGTTTTTCAGGCGGTGGGGGCAACGACGCTGCAGCTGGCTCACATGAAAGCGGGGGAATCCCTGCTTGATTTCGCGGGTCCTTTGGGTAATCCGACCGAACTGGCGGGCGCGCGCCGTGCGTGCGTTATCGGGGGAGGTTTGGGCACGGCGATAGCATATCCGCAGGCGAAGTGGCTCTTCGAAAATGGTTGCGAGGTCGATGTGATCACGGGGTTCCGCAATATCGACCTTGTGCTGCTCGAAGATGAGATCGCAGCGCACTCAACGCGCCAGATCATTATGACCGACGATGGTTCTAATGGAAACAAGGGGCTCGTGACCCAGGCGTTGCAGGCGCGCATCGATGAAGGGGCCGATTATGATTTGGTTTTGGCGGTTGGCCCGGTCATCATGATGAAGTTCGTCGCCGCAACAACGAAGCCCTACCATATCAAGACATTCGTATCCATGAATCCGCTCATGATCGATGGAACCGGCATGTGCGGCGGTTGTCGTGTGAAAGTGGGCGACGACTACCTTCACGCTTGCGTCGATGGGCCTGATTTCGACGGTCATCTGGTTGATTTCGACGACGCCATGCGGCGGGGCGTGCAGTATCGTTCATTTGAGACGCGGGCGACGCAGATTGCCGAAGATCATTTCTGCGCTGCAGAAAAGGGGGAATAACCATGGCGAAGGCAAACATGCAAAAGGTTAAAACTCCGATGACGGCACTCGATCCCGCAGTGCGTGCGACGAATTTCGAGGAAGTGTCCTGCGGCTATACCGAGCAGGAAGCGATCAACGAAGCCAAGCGATGCATCCATTGCCCCAAGGCGCCCTGCGTGTTGGGGTGCCCGGTTGGTGTGCCTATCCCCGAATTTATCCGTGCGGTTGGCGAAGGCGAATTCGCGCGCGCCTACGCCATTGTGAAAAACACCAATACGCTTCCCGCCATCTGCGGCCGGGTATGCCCGCAAGAACATCAGTGCGAGGGTAAGTGCACGCGTGGCAACAACGGAGAACCGGTTGGTATCGGTCACCTCGAACGATTCGTTGCCGATTGGGCGTTTGAGCATCCCGAAGCCGCCGCCGCTGCCCTAGCTGCGGTGCAGGCTGAAGATGCGAGCATGACGGCGATCGAGGAGCTTTCGGGGAAGCGCGTCGCGGTGGTCGGTTCGGGTCCCGCTTCGCTTACCTGCGCAGGAGAGCTGGCAAAACGAGGCGTTTCCGTTACGGTATTCGAAGCGCTGCACAAGGTTGGTGGCGTGCTGACCTACGGTATTCCCGAATTCCGCCTTCCGAAAGATCTGGTGGCGCGAGAGGTTTCTGCCATCGAGGATTTGGGCGTGGAATTCAAGGTGAACGCTCTTGCCGGTAAGCTGTTCAGTATCGAAGAGTTAAAAAAAGATAAGGGATTCGATGCCGTGTTCGTCGGAACGGGTGCGGGTTTGCCGGGGTATTTAGGCATCGAAGGCGAAGGGCTCAACGGCGCGATGGTAGCAAGTGAGCTTTTGACCCGCGTAAACCTGATGAAGGCGTATCGGTTCCCCGAATACGCCACACCGGTATACACCGGCAAGCATTGCGTCGTTGTCGGCGGCGGCAATGTGGCCATGGATGCAGCGCGTACGGCGTGCCGCTTGGGTGCCGAGGTGACTATTGTGTATCGTCGCAGCAAGGAAGAGATGCCGGCGCGTGCAGAAGAAGTGCATCATGCCGAGCAGGAAGGCATCCGCTTTCAGCTGTTGACCAACCCGACCCGCGCCTTAGGCGACGACAAGGGTTGGATTTCGGGGCTGGAATGCGTTCGTATGGAATTGGGTGAGCCCGATGCCAGCGGGCGTCGCCGCCCCGTAGAAATCCCCGGTAGCGAGTTTATAATCGATATCGATATGCTGGTGATCGCTGTTGGATCGAAAACCAATCCGCTTGTCGCCAACACAACACCGGGGCTGGAAACAACATCGCGTAATTTGATCGTGGCCGACACCGAAACCTGCGCAACATCGGTTCCTGGCGTGTATGCCGGAGGCGATGTGGTGATCGGTTCCGCAACGGTGATCCTTGCGATGGGTGCTGGCAAGCGTGCCGCTGCGGGGATCGTTGAGTACCTGAAGGCGCTGTAATGCCCGCAGACTCCGACCCGGGAGCGTTTGATCCAATCGCCTATATCAACGAACCGCGCTGGATGGATTCGCGCCTGGGTCTCGAACGTATCCGCGCATTGATGGAGCGCTTGGGTAATCCGCAGGATGGCTTGCGCTTTGTGCATGTGGCGGGAACGAACGGCAAGGGTTCGACCTGTGCCTTTCTCTCTCGGATTCTGCAGTGCGCAGGGTACAAAACGGGGCTGTTCACCAGCCCCTATATTATCGAGTTCGAAGAGCGTATCCGCGTCGATGGTGCAAACATCTCCCTGTCCGATCTGACGGATGTCACGCGGCGTGTCAAGCAGGCTGCCGATGCCATGGAAGATCATCCTACCGAATTCGAGCTGATGACTGCCGTGGCACTGTTGCATTTCGCACGGCAGGCGTGCGATATCGTTGTGCTCGAAGTGGGGTTGGGCGGAAGGCTCGATTCCACCAATGTTATCGCCGCCCCCGAAGTGTGCGTGATAGCTTCGATCGCACTGGACCATACGGCGTATTTGGGGAAGACCCTCGCCGCGATCGCGGGCGAAAAAGCGGGTATCATCAAGCAGGGGGTGCCCGTGGTGTCCTGGCCCCAGGAATCATCGGCCATGCAGGTTGTTGAGCAGGTTGCCGCCACCCGGGAAGCGACGGTGCGCACCCCTGATTTTTCCCAGCTTACGATTGCGTCGGTAGCAACCTCAGCCCATCCTCGGTATCGCTTTTCCTATAAGAAATACGCCGATCTCGAAATTGGCCTCATGGGTAGTTATCAGCCCTTCAATGCCGCGCTCGCTCTTGAAGCTGTGGAAGTGCTGCGTGAAAAAGAGTGGAATATCAACGATACGTGTCTGCGCGAAGGGCTTGCGCAGACTACATGGCCCGGCCGCTTCGAAATCGTTGCGACACATCCGACTTTCGTTGTCGATGGGGGTCATAACATCCAAGGGGCGCAGGCATTGGTCGATTCGCTGCGGGCAAGTTTTCCCGGAGTGCGCCCCGTGTTCATCATCGGCGTTCTCGAGGATAAAGATTATCCCGAAATGCTTGAAATCGTTATGCCGCTCGGCAGCGCTTTTATAACCATCGCACCTACCAATCCGCGCGCGCTTTCTGCTGATAAACTGGCAAGCGCAATCCGGTGGACGTGCCAAGACCTACTAGGATGCACCGCTAGCAAGCGCACCTTCGTAGCCCGCGACATTCCCGACGCCGTTGCCCGCGCGCGTGAACTTGCCGGTTCCGACGGCCTCGTGTGCGCGTTTGGCAGCCTGTATTCCCTCGCTGACATCAAGGCAGCTCTCTAAAAAGCCCCCGCCTCCCTTTGCTCCTTTCCAAGCAGGGCAAAACACCCCCTGGAGTGGGGCTCCAGGGGGTGTTTTGAGAGGAGGGGCGAGAGCGGGGAACTCTTCGCCCCATCGAAGGGAAGCGGTATTACGGCAGCAGGTTCAGTGACTGCATTTCCTGCTTGACATCATCCATTTCGCCCAAGGAATCGAGGCAGGCAGCGGTCGGACAGCCCTTATCGGCATCCCAACCGAAACGCTTGTACACCATGGTCAGCGCGGTCTTGTAATCTTCGCGATCCATCTTGTCGGTGCCTTCGGTGAAGGGTTGAAGGTCGGGATCTTTGGTAAACGCCCACTCGGTGATAACATCGTGCTGGCCGCGCAGGTCGTTGGTCCCCATGCCGCGTACGGTGTTGCAACGCTGCAATGTCATGATGCGGGCAGCGGCGTTGTACAGGTCGTCGGTGGACACATCCTTACCGGTGACTGCCTTGAAGAACTTCGATTCCAAGTCCAGGTCGCCACGGTAATCGCGCGCCTTGGTGGGACTCATGGTCATCGGCCACACCCAGTTGCATAAGGTCAAGCTGTCATGCAACACGTCGGTCACGATGGACCACCAGCAGAAGTTGGCCTTGTGTTCGTTCATGGGTGTGTAGTTCTTGTCTGCGGTGATAGCGTCTTCGCCACCCCACACTTCCGCGGCAATCTGCTTCTTGATTTCAATCGGCAAGCCGCAGCCTTGGAAGTTGACGGCGGAGTGAATCATGTCGTCGCGGTTGAACATCTGGTTGTAGACGGCACCCACCTGGCCAAAGCATTCGATGGAGTGGTGCACGGGCCAGCCGCGGTAGTTGACCAGTGTCGAAGCTTTATTGTCGAACCACTTCTGTTCGCCCCAGCGTTCGCACCAGACCAAAGGACCATGACCAAGGTAGGAAATCTCCGATTTATTGGAGGCAATCTTGGTCAGGATTTCGATCATGACGGTAGGATCGCGGCGGGAGGGATCGAACTTGCCCCAGTCGATGGAAGCGTATTCTTCGGCGGGCAAGACGCGCTTGAAAACACCCGTGGTGTGGCAGTATGCGATGTCGCGGTAAAGCTGTGCGTAATTGCACCACAAACCCAGTTCGTCCATCGTGTTGGCGGTGGTGGTGTCCCAAACAACAGAGAGGTCTCCGTCTTCTTTGAGCCCCATCTTCAAGAAAGGCTCCATGTACACGCTGACGGGGAAGTTGGCGGCGCAGGTGTTGCCGGCGATTTCAAAACCGGTGTTCTTGCCGGTTTCTTCGACGCGTAAATCGGAATAGCAGTGAATCGGGCAGCTGTGGCAGCCATCCATCTTGATGGTGTATTTTTCGGCGGCAGGACCTAGATCCTTGGTTGCCTTCATGCAGCGATAACCCACCGTGTTGAGTTCGCCGGGCTTCGGTTCGCCCAGCTCGATCGGCCCGCCTTCGGCAGCAGCCCAAAAAAGGCCATTGCGAGCGGTCCAACGGGATCCCTTGTCGTAGTATTCTGCCCATTCTTGCTGGGTGGAAGGCACGACGTGATTGTTGTTCGATCCGATGATTTCACGCAGCATATAGTCGGAAAGTTCAGCAACTGCTTGCGGGTCGGCCACATTGACGGAGCCGTCGCCTTCGACGACGAGTGCTTTGCACATCTTCGAGCCCATGACCGCACCGACACCGGCACCAGCTGAGTGGTTACGGGAATTGATGATGACGGCATAGGGAGTTTGCGCTTCGCCGGCAGGTCCGATGGTGGCAACGCAGGCCTTGACGCTTTCCTTGCGGCAGAGTGCCTCGGTTGCTTCGCGCGTGCCTAAGCCCCAGACTCCTTTGGCATCCTTGATTTCGACTTTGTCATTTTTGATGTTGATGTATACCGGATGATCTGATTTACCCTCAACCACAACGGCATCGTGACCGGAAAGCTTTATCTTGGCACCTATCATACCGCCGCAGTGGGCGTCGATAACCAGATGATCTTTAGTGAACGTGGAAAGGCTGCAGATGGTGGTGCGTCCTGCCAAGGGGGTGCCCGAGGCGGTCAGAGGCCCTACTGCGAATATAACCTTATTTTCCGGTGACAGCGGATCGGTTCCAGCGGGAACTTCGTCATACATGATCTTGTTCGCCAGACCCATGCCGCCGATATATGCTTTATAGGGTTCGGTCGGTTCAGTGGTGATCGCCCCCGTCGTCAAATTGACGCGGAGTATCTTTCCGGCCCAGCCGTACGACTTTTCGTCAGCCATGTTTTCTTCTCCCAATCTCCTAAGTCATTACGTGTTGTGTGAGACTTCGGCGGATAGAGAAGGTATGCGGGTGACCTTTTCGTCGTGTTTCAGTATGCAAATCGCGCCGGCGTCCACATCCCCTCTTTGAGGGTAATTCGGCCACTTTCACTATTTATCCCGAAAGAGGGTATATAAGTTTTCGGTGCACTTCCACAATGGATACGTTGTGTGAGAAGGGGATAGTGAAAGTGACGGTTCTACCCGTGCGGTTTCAGGAAAACTGCACGTGGGGTTTCCAAGCGAACATTATAAGACTCACGGACAAGAAAGTGAGGGGGGAGTACTAGGATGACAGATAATAATCTGCAAGAGAACACTTCCGCAGAAGAGCAAGGTCAAAAAGCCGCTGCGCAAGCATCCACTACTGATTCCACCAATACCGGTTCCACCAAAAAGACCGTAACGCGTCGTCAAGTTTTGGCGATGGCTGGGTGCGGCGTTGGCGGCCTGGTTGTCGGCGGCGTACTTGCGAAATGGGGCATCGTCGAAGATTCGATCGCTTCCGGTCGCATCGCGATCCGCACGACACCTACTAAGATGATCGTAACCGATCGTGCGCGCTGTTCGGGTTGTCAGCGTTGCGAGATGATGTGCACGCTGAAAAACGATGGCCGCGTCTGCCAGAACATCGCCCGCGTACGCGTGTGGCCTAACTACCAATACGGTCACAGCGTCGACACGATGGATGGCATCTATAACGATTGTCAATATACCATTGAAAGCTGCAAGCAGTGCGAAGACCCGCAGTGCATGAAATATTGCCCCGTGCATGCGATTCATTCCGACGAAAAGACCGGTGCGCGCGTTGTTGATACCGCAAAGTGCATCGGCTGCGGTATGTGCCACATGGCTTGTCCTTGGAATATGCCCGTCGTTGATACCGAGACCGGCGTTTCAACCAAGTGCATCGCGTGTGGTCGCTGTGCCGAGCAATGTCCCAACGGGGCCATTAAGTTCATCGACTGGAAAGACATTGCGGATGAAGTGATCGCGCAGGGTCTTGTCTCGACGGCAAAAGCCCCGTCGCTCGGATAATTTCAAAGAAATCACGAGCGCTTTATTCACTACGACAGGGAAGGAGGGAAAACGACGATGGAAGATGAAGAGATGTTTTCCGTGATGGCAAAGTGCTTCGCGTCCGTGGAGGCCGATGAGTGGAACCAGCTTACGAAGCCCACACTGTGGTGCGAGTTTCTCGACGGTGCCCGCCGGGCACTGCAGGATGAAACGATATTCGGTCAGCGAAGTGCGGCTATAAAGCGGATCGGACGGCGTTGTCCGCTGCAAGAATTTCTTTCCACCGGCGAAGTCGATGCGCTGTATTCGCCGCCGACGTTCGAAGAAAAGAGTGCTTTTGCGGCGCAGCATTTCGTAGGCGGGTTGCCCGATTCCGTTATACCCGTTGAGTCCCTCTACACCGCGTGGTCGCACGGCCCAGGAGCGCAGACACCTTTTGCTCAAAGCAAAGGGTTGTATCTGGGCGATAGCGCGCGCTACATGAGACAGCTCATCGAGCGGATGGGGATGGAAGTGCCCGCAGGCTTTGAGGCATGTCCCGATCACTTGGCGCTTGAGCTTGATCTTATGGCCGTCATGCTGCGAACGGGCATGCGGGATGAAGCCAGAACATTTCTTATGGAACGATTCGAATGGTTGACCGCACTGCGGATAGAGCTTCTTCATATTGAAGAGGATGCCCGCTTCTATATCGGTCTTATCGATGTGCTCGTGGGAATATGTGCACAGCAGGGCCTTACAGAAAGAAGTGCCTGATATGGTCAGTCATAAAACAGAATTCATGCGCAGATATATAGAGAGGAAAACGTTATGTCAGAAAACGCAATAACCAGGCGAAGCTTTCTGGCTGGCAGCGCAGGGGTAGCTACCCTTGCCGCGACAGCTGGTTACCTAAGCTTTAGTTCCTGGGAACAGGCGCATGCTGATGATACCGTTACCGGGGGAAAAACCGAGACGGTTCATACGCTGTGCAATGCCTGTTCCACCAAATGCGGATTCACGGCTTACCTCGTTAACGGGCGACTTACCAAGCTTATCGGTGATGCGGATCATCCGCATTCTCAGGGCAAGTTGTGCGCACGCGGTTATGGCTATTCGCAAATCGCTTATTCTAAAGATCGTCTGACCGACCCTTTGAAGAAAAACGATAAGGGCAAGTTCGAAGCAATCAGCTGGGATCAGGCTTACAGCGAAATTGGCGAGAAGGTCAAGGCGATTATCTCATCGGACGGTCCTGAGGCCTTGGCCTTGGTTCACGATCCGCGCCCTTCCGGCAAGTATTACACCAAGCGCTTCATGGATGCGCTCGGTTCGCCCAACACCTATACGCATGGTGCAGCCTGCAACCTTTCCAAGGTAAGTGGCTTTACCCAGGTTATCGGTGCGGGTGATTACGAAAGCGATTTTGCCAACACCAAGATGGTCATGTTCATCGGGCGCAGCTACGCCGATGCGATTCGGCCGTCTTCCGTGGCAGAACTGCAAAGAGCCCATGATCGCGGGGCGCATGTCGTTTTGGTCGATCCGCGCTGCAACAACACCATTACGCTGGCCGACGAATGGGTGGCAATCAATCCCGGTACCGATTTGGCTCTGATTTTGGCCATGTCCAACGTGCTGGTGACCGAAGGTCTCTATGACAAGGAGTATGTGGCTGCCAACGCGGTTGGCTTTGAGGAGTGGGCTGCCAAGATTGTAGAATGCACTCCTGGCTGGGCGCAGGGCGTCACCGGCATCGATGCTTCCACCATCAAACGTCTTGCCGTCGAGTTCGCTCAGGCTGCTCCTGCCGCTTCCATCGAAGCGGGCTGGCGCGGCGGGTTTGGGTGCGCCTACAAGAACTCTGGCGAAACAGCACGTGCGATTTGCCTGTTCAACACATTGCTTGGCTGCTGGAATCAAGAGGGTGGCGCGCTGCTCACCTCGAGCGTTTCACCGGGAGCTGTTGATAAGGAGAAATTCCCGCCCGTTGCCAAGGTTGAAGCCAAGATGACCGGTGCGGCTGAATACCCGCTTGCTTCTCCCGGCATGGGCACGAATCTTTATGCGGCGCAAATGGCCAAAGAAGGCAAGATGAAGGGCATGTTCTTCTATAATTCGAACATGGCTGCCGGCTATTCGAATACGGCTTATCTGAGTGAAGCGCTCAATAACTTGGAGCTGTGCGTGGTCATCGATGTCCATATGACCGAAACGGCTCAGGCTGCCGATTATGTGTTGCCCGATACCAGCTATCTTGAGCGTCTTGAGCTTCCCGAGTTCATCGGCGGTAAGGTACCTTGCGTGTCGCTGCGCGATCAGGTTCTGGAAAAAGTGCATCCCAATACTCGCCCCGTCGATCAGATTTTCAGCGAACTGGCTGCGGCGTGCGGCGTTGGCGATGCCTTCGGCTTCAGTGTCGAAGAGCTGGCTGATGCCCAACTGAAAACGGTGGGGCTTTCCCTGGATACCTTGCGTCAAGTGGGAACGGCTCACTTCCCGGAAAAAGCCTTTGTCTACGGTAAGCCGCCCAAGTGGAAGACCCCTACGGGAAAGATTCAGTTCACCAGTGAAGCCTGTGAGAAGGCAGGGCTTCCGGCTAGCGTTGAATGGTTGGAGCCCGATACGATGCCGATGGGTGGCGAACTGCGCCTTATCGGTGGCAAACAGGCTATCCACAGCCACACGCAAACGGTGAATACCGAAGACTTGATGCAGATCACGAAGGATTACGATTTGACGCGCGTCTGGCTCAATGCCGATACGGCAGCCAAGCTGGGTATATCCGATGGCGACGAGGTGGAGGTCACATCGAATTCACACGTGGGTAAAACCCGCGTCAAGGTGACCCAGCGCCTCAACCCAACGGCGCTGTATCTGCCCAGCCACTATGGGTGTTCGGTGCCTGAACAGCACACAGCCTATGGTGTGGGCTTGCGCCAAATGGACTTCGTGCCCTTCCATATCGAGCCGGCTTACGGTTCAGCTATGACGCAAGAAGTCATGGTAACGGTGAAGAAAGTGGGTGCATAATGGCCCGTTACGGAATGTTGATCAATACCAAGAAGTGCATCGGGTGCTATGCGTGTCGTGTGGCTTGTCAACGTCAAAACGACTTGCTGCCTACCGAAGCCTTCATCAAGTACGAAGAACACGAAATAGGAACGTATCCCAACGTACGCATCGAAACGGTGCCGATGCAGTGCATGCACTGCGAAGACGCCCCCTGTGCGGCGGTGTGCCCGACGGGTGCGACGTTCATCAATGATGATGGCGTTGTCGGCGTCGATCATGGACGCTGCATCGGTTGCAAATACTGTATGGCTGCGTGTCCTTACCAGGTGCGTGTCGTGAACGAGAAGGAAGGCATTGTGGACAAATGCCGCTTCTGCACCGTTTCCGCGCTTGACGGCACTAAGACGTGTTCGTGCGTCGAGGCTTGCCTGACGGGTGCGCGCATCTTCGGTGACCTTGATGACCCGAACAGTGAAATCGCTCAGGCTATCGTCGAGTACAATGCGAAGCCCCTTGCGGGCGATTTGACCAAATCCAAGATTTACTACGTGAGGTGATGACAATGTCTTTTGAACCTATTTGGGGCGCATCCATCGCCTGGTATCTGTTCCTCGCTGGTCTTGGTGGTGGTGCGTTTGTGACATCGGCTTTTTTGGGGTGGAGACATCCTGAAGCGGTGAACATGCGTAAAATCGGGCATCTGGTGGCTCCGATTGCCATTATTATCGGTCTGGTGCTGCTGATGTTCGATGCGGAAGCGGGTCTGCACAATCCGCTGCGCTTCGCTTTGCTGCTGCACAACCCGCACTCAGTTATGACCTGGGGTGTTGTATTTCTTGCTATTTTCGCTATCGTGTCGATCGTGGTGGTTGTGCTTGATCGCATGAAGAAGGCTGTCCCGGTGTGGCTCGATATCGTTGGTGTGGTGTTCGGCCTGTGTGTCGCCATCTACACCGGCGTGTTGCTGGGTGTGGCTAAAACGTTCCCGCTGTGGAACAATGCGCTTTTGCCCATCCTGTTTTTGGTGTCGGCTATATCGGCCGGTGCCGCTATCGTGCTGTTGATTTCGGTGTTTCGTCATGCTGAGGAATTCAACAAAGTGGGCGTTTTGAAAAAGTTCCACTTCTGCCTGCCCATCATCGAGCTTGTGTTGCTTACGTCGCTCATGTTCATCACAAGTTATGTGAATTCTGCAGGGTTTGCATCGGTCATGAGCTTGATTGCCGGGTCGTGGTCTTTGTTGTTCTGGATCGGATTGGTGCTTATCGGTCTGGTTGTGCCGACCGCGCTTGAAACCTGGCTGCTGTTCTTTACTCCTAAGGAGTTCGAGGAAAGCAAAAAGGCTCACTACTTAAGTGCGGCCTCCGATATCGGCGTGCTTGTCGGTGGCTTTTTGCTGCGCTTTTTGATCGTGGTGGCGGCACTGCCTTTGGTGGTGTGCTCGTAGCGTAAGACGTAAAAGAGGGTGGCGCGATTCGTTCACCCTTGCTTTTGAGAAGCGCTGTCTGCGAATATGCGGGCAGCGTTTCTCTTTGCGTGCGTTGCGCTGTTGCGGCTGCTCGAGGTGAAGCAAAGGGTTTTCTTTGCCGTCTTAAGATGATGCGGTGTCGTGTAAAACAGCTAAAAAGAAAGGACGGCGGCTATTATTTGGTAAAATTTTACTTAGATTTGACACAGAAAGGCTTTAACGCATTAAAATGAGTGATATGCACCTCGCGTATTGTAAAAGGTGCGTTAAACTTTAATTTCGGTGATTTTTCGTTGCACTGTTGAAGGGAAGCACGTGACTATAGAGTGGACCACGTTTCTTGCGCAGTTGTTCTCCAACCCGATGTTGGTGGCAGTTACCGTGCTGAACATCGGCGTGATTATCGTCAATGGGGCGACCGATGCCCCCAACGCCATCGCCACCGTCGTTTCAACGCGGTGCATGAAGGCGGGACCCGCCATTGCGATGGCGGCTATCTGTAATTTCTTCGGCCTTTTGGTCATCACCCTTGTTTCTTCAGCGGTTGCCGCCACTATTTTTCATATGGTTGATTTCGGGGGGAATCAACACCAGGCGTTGCTTGCTCTTTTGGCGGCTATGGTCGCCATTATCGTGTGGGGCGCTGTAGCCTGGTATTTCGGCATTCCCACCAGTCAGTCCCACTCGCTTATAGCTGGTCTTACCGGCGCTGCAGTGGCGTTGCAGGGGGGTTTCGGCGGCATCAATGGTGCCGAATGGATGAAGGTTATCTATGGCATTTTACTTTCCACGTTTATGGGATTCGGTCTGGGGTGGGTCACCTCGAAAACGGTGGGTAAAATATTTAGCCGCTTCGACCGAGTTAAGCTCGACCACGGTTTCAAGTGGGCTCAGATCGTTGCGGGTGCGGGCGTGGCGTTCATGCACGGTGCGCAAGATGGCCAAAAGTTCATGAGCATCTTCGTGTTGGCCATTACGCTTGCAACCGGCGTTGGGCAAGCCGATCAGATGATACTGCCGGTGTGGCTCATGATTTTCTGCGCGCTCAACATGGGTATCGGTACCGCCATCGGCGGAAAGAAGATCATCAAAAGCGTGGGCATGGATATGGTCAAGCTTGAAAAGTATCAGGGATTCGCCGCAAGCTTTTCAGCGGTTATCTGCCTGCTGTTCGCCACCTTCGGTGGCCTGCCCGTTTCCACTACGCACACGAAAACGACGGCCATCATGGGTGTGGGCGCTGCCAAGCGCACGAAGGCTGTCAAGTGGAGTATTGCAGGCGACATGGTGAAAACGTGGGTACTGACGTTTCCCGGGTGCGGCCTGATGGGTTTTGCGTTCGCAAAGTTATTCTTACTGTTTTCCTAGGGAGGTAGCATGGGCAAGAAGCATCGGTTTGACTATTTTGATGCGTTTGAAAACCAGGCAAGCATTGCGGTTCAAGAAGCCACGCTTTTGGTTGAAACCATCAAGGGCTTTACGGTGGCCGAAGAACTGAACAAGGCCATGGAGCGCGCGCACGATCTTGAACATGAAGGGGATGAAATCAACCATAGCATTTACACGGCGGTTGCCACCGATTTTATGCCCCCGATCGATCGCGAAGACATTTTAGGACTCGCCCAGTATCTCGATGAAATAATCGATTATATTGAAGATGTGATGCAGCGCTTTTACATGTACGACGTGCAGACGATGCATCATGCTGCAGGTGAGTTTGCCTGCATTATGCTGAAAAGCTGCGAAGCCCTTGAAAAGGCTATGGGCGATTTCCGCAATTTCAAAAAGTCGAAGAAATTCAAGAACCTGCTCATCGATGTGAACACCTATGAAGAAGAGGCCGATGTTCTCTTCATGAAAACGCTTCGTCATCTGCATACCGACGATAAAGAAAACCCAATGCGCGTTATCGTGTGGTCGCAGCTCTATGAGCGCATGGAAAAATGCTGCGACGCTTGTGAGCATACTGCCGACATGATGAATTCTATTCTTTTGAAAAACGTGTAATACTTTCTTGATGCATCCTGTTGAGTGTCGGCTACTCTTCGGTGCGGTGTTTCTTGCTTTTAGGTTTGGGTTTGATCGTCTCTATTTCCAGAGGTTCTCCGATATTGCCGGTTTTGTCGAGCTTCTTAACCGGACGCATGAGGGTTCGTTTTACTTTGCCTCCCACTTCGGTGGGGGGTTTGCTTTTTTTTGCGATGGCTTTCGCTGGTTTTGCGACGATTTCGGCAACGGTATCGCTATAGTCGCGCGGCGGGGTGGTGTGCCAGCCGAAAAATTCGGAAGCATAGCGCAAAAACAGCACCATGGCCACACATCCCAGTGCTGCCCAGTTTTCCAGGATATGGTTCTGCTTCATCAGGGCGAAGACGATCGATCCGATAAGCGAAGCGCTGCCGTAGAGCGTCCCAGCCTGGAATACGGCAACCTCGCGGTTCATAAGCACGTCTCGTGCAATGCCGCCGCCCACAGCGGTTATGGTGCCCAAAATGACGGCAGGGATGACGTCGAGCCCGGCCGAAAGACCCTTACCGACGCTGATAACGGCCCACAGCCCTACCGAAAGTGCATCAAGGAAGTCAACGACGGGGTCGAGATAGGTTATCAGCTTGCCGAAATAGAACACGATGATGGCAGCGATAACGCAGGAAAGGATAAGCGTCGGTTTTTGAAACGCGTAGATCCCGTAATCTTGCAGCAGGACATCGCGGATGACGCCACCCAAAAGACCGCAAACCACTGCGATGCAGATGGTGCCGAAAATATCGAATTTTGCTTTCACGGCGCTCATGGCGCCGGAGATGCCACCGGCCATCGAAGCGGCAAGTTCGAACCAAAACGGGATGGCGAGAACGACTTCAAGCATGGTGTGCAGAACTTGTCGGTGGTGCATCGACGGCAAAGGGTTCGTCGGCGTTTGCCTCGTCGGGCTCAATCAGCTGTTCGGCAACGATGCGAGCCACGGTTGGTTCACCCGAGAAATCCAAATCACCCGTCAGTTTGGTCGCCGCCTTTAAATCAAAGTCGGGCGATAAAAACGCAGCGATATTTTCTTTGGCGGTAGCGCAGGCGCGATCGTATATATCCCAGAAGCTATCGGTGCTTATTTCTCCCGTGAAGGGGTTTTCCCAGGGTTCATTGGCGTGGTTTCCAAAGATGCTTTCCCTCAACTCGATGACGCGATGGCTCATGCTGCGGAAAAACGAATAGCGGCGAAAGCGCTCTTCGAGCGAAGCGATGAGGTTGCGCTTGGTTCCTGTGGGGGAATAAAAGACATTTTGCGCAACACGGAAATCCTTCACGGCAGTAGCAAACATATTCGTAGGAATGAACAGCCCATATACGGTCACGGCAAGGTAGGCGTACATTTTCGAGATAATGGACAGCACGTAATCGGTCGCATGCAGTATATTGTCGCTTGGTGCGTAGGTGGTGATGGTTTCCTCGCGTTTGGTAAACAGCACCATTTCGTCGAATTCGCTTTCGATGACGCCGTGCACTTCGCCGCCATCGGTGCGGCTTAAATCATCCACCCCGGCATCGCAGGCCTGATACTCATTGAAAAAGACCAGGGGATGCATTGCGGAGTCAAGGGTGTAGTGACAGAGAAAGCCTAAAGCGTAGGCGCGCCCAATGGGGGCCTCGTCTTCATCGAGCACGGAAAGAGACTGCTTCATGGCGAAGATGAGTTCGCTCGGTTTTTCATTGTGCATCGTGGATCCGAGGCGATTAAACTTTTTCAAGCGAGGGCTGATGATCGAATAGAACAGGGGGTCTGGCCCCTGGTTGCCCAAAAGGAAGGCTTCGCTTTCATCTCTCGATCCCCCGATGGTGGTATAGAGTTCTCCGTAGATGTCCTTGCCAAAAAAATCGTGTGTCATGATTGCTGGCATGGTCGCCTCCTTTGCGCGTTCTTTACAAACCTCTTTGGTGCACATCATATACAATGAACACGAGCTTGGAAACTATCCTTACCATAAAACGCGAACTAAAACGCGAACGCGCGAAATCGAGCAGTGGGCGCTGGCGAAAGGAAGACCTGTGGCGCGACAGAAAATGACGAAACAAGAAAAAAGCTGGATCAAGTACGACGTGGGCAATTCCGCATTCGTCCTGCTTTCAAGTGCGCTTATCCCGGTCTATTTTTCTTCAATCGCTACCGGGTCGGTTGTGGTGGCGTGGGGTTACGCCGAAACGATAGCTTCGCTTATCGCTGCAGTTCTCATGCCTATTTTGGGGTCGCTGGCCGACATTCGCGGCAATAAGAAGAAGTTTTTAGTCGGCTTTATCGGAACGGGCGTGGTCGCCTGTGCGGCGTTGGGTATTCCTTCGCAGGCGTTGCCGTTTTTGATCATCTACGTACTTGCTGCGGTCAGCCTCAATTCGTCGATGGTGTTTTATGATGCGTTTTTGGTGGATACTACCACGGAGGCGCGTTACGATGAGGTTTCGTCGCAGGGTTACGCTTGGGGTTATATCGGGTCCTGTATTCCGTTTATCGCGTGTTTGATCGTGGTGCTTGGCGGTTCTGCAGTGGGCATCGATGCGGTGCTGGGCATGAAGATTGCTTTTATCATTACGGCGTTGTGGTGGGCGGCTTTTTCCTTCCCGCTTATCCGCAATGTGCATCAGGGGCACTTCAAGGAACGCGGAGCCGATCTTTTTAAAGAAACCTTCGTCGGTTTGGGGCGCACGTGCAAATCGATCGCCCAGGATAAGCGCTTGCTCTTTTTCATGCTCGCGTTCTTCTTCTACATCGATGGCGTGCACACTATCATCAAGATGGCCACCAGCTATGGTACGGATCTGGGCATCGATTCGGTGCAGCTGGTATTGGCGCTGCTGGTCACCCAGTTCGTTGCCTTTCCTTCCGCTCTTGTCTATGGGCGTTTCGCCACCAAGGTGGGCACAAAGAAGATGTTGCTCATTTCGGTGTTTGCCTATGGCTGCATCACATTGTTTGCGGCATTTTTATTAAAAAGCGCCGTTGAGTTCTGGATTCTCGCCATTTGCGTGGGACTGTTCCAAGGGGGCATCCAGGCGCTTTCGCGTTCCGAGTTCGGCAAGCTCATCCCGAAACAGCGTGCCAACGAGTACTTTGGCTTTTTCGACATTTTCGGCAAGTATGCAGCGGTTATGGGCACTGCGCTCGTTTCGATTGTCACGCAGCTGACGGGCAATCCTTCTGCTGGGGTGCTTTCGGTCGGCGTGCTGTTTGTTATAGGTTTCGTGCTTTTGTGGAAGATGCCTGAAGGAAAATCCGCAGAGAAAAGCCCAAGTTTGCTATCATAGGGACCAAACGTATTGTTTCGGACTGAAGAGAAGAAACCTATGGCATTGATCGTTGCAAAATTCGGTGGCACTTCGGTGGCCTCCCCGGATCGCATACAGATGGTCGCCAAGCGGCTCATCGCCACCAAGCAAGCGGGCAACCAGGTTGTTGCCGTTGTTTCCGCGATGGGTAAAACCACCGATGAACTATTGGGGTTGGCGCGCGCTCTCAACGATGATCCTCCGGCGCGAGAAATGGACATGCTCCTTTCCACGGGAGAACAGGTCAGTATGTCTCTTTTAGCCATGTCGATTCAGGCACGCGGCTATAAATCGGCAAGCTTTACCGGGTGGCAGGCGGGCATCGAAACCGACTGCAATTATTCGCGCGCGAAAATCGAGCACATCGAAACGCAGCGGATCAAAGAGGCGCTCGATCGGGGGGCGATTGCCGTTGTCGCGGGGTTTCAGGGTCTTTCCAGTGCGGGCGACATAACCACGCTCGGACGGGGCGGATCCGATACTACGGCCGTTGCGTTGGCATGGGGGTTGCATGCCGATGTGTGTGAGATATATTCCGATGTCGACGGCATCTATACGGCCGACCCTCGCGTTGCGCCGTGCGCGCGCAAGCTCGATGAAATCTCCTATGACGATATGCTTGAGCTTTCTTCGGCGGGAGCGGGCGTTTTACAGGCTCGCGCCGTTGAGTTCGCCCGCACTTATAAAGTGGTTATCCATTCCCGCTCCGCATTTTCTGATGCGCAGGGGACGTTTATCAAGGAGGCAACACCTTCCATGGAAAATGCGGTGATTTCAGGTATCGCACACGATACTTCCGAAGTGAAAGTGACCGTGCGTGATGTGCCCGACCAATTCGGGGTAGCGGCTAAGGTGTTTTCGGCCCTTGCCGGCAATAGCGTGAGCGTTGATATGATTATTCAGAACATTTCCGAAGAGGGAAAAACCGACATCACCTTCACGTGCCCTGGAGCCGATTTAGCGTGTGCTCGTGAAACGATTGAGCGCATTTTGCCAACGATCGGGGCGCGTGGGTACCTGGTTGATGAAAGCATCGCCAAAGTAAGCTTGGTGGGTACCGGCATGAAATCGAGTCCCGGTGTCGCCGCTAAGGCGTTTTCGGCGCTTGCCGAAAATCAGGTGAATATCTTGCTGATTTCCACGAGCCCCATCCGCCTTTCGGTCGTTGTCGACGCGGGGCAGGTGGCTGCGGCGGTTCGCTGCCTTCACACGGCTTTCGGTTTGGATTCCGATTGCGTATTCGAGGAAACCTCTCTTTCCGCAGAAGAAATTGCGGCTAAGATGAACAAAGGCCGTTAGGCCGAAGGAGAAATCATGACTTGGAATAAAACAATGCCCGCTCATCCCGTGGTTGCTATTGCGGGCGCAACGGGTGCGGTCGGACACGAATTCTTGCAGGTTTTACACGACCTCGATTTTCCTGCAGCTGAAGTGCGAGCGCTGGCATCGGCGCGTTCGGCGGGCAAGAAGCTGCCGTTTTTAGGCTGCGGTCAGGTGCCTGCGGGCGATTTGATTGTGGAAGAAATGACCCCCGCTTCGTTTGAAGGGGTGGATATTGCGCTTTTTTCTGCGGGAGCTTCCCTTTCTCGAGCCATGCGCGAAGCGGTTACTGCCGCTGGCGCGGTCATGATAGACAACTCAAGCGCATTTCGTATGGATGAGGATGTGCCCTTGGTGGTACCTGAGGTCAACCCGGAAGATATCGCGTGGCACAGCGGCGTTATCGCCAACCCCAACTGCTCAACCATCCAAATGGTCGTCGCTCTCCAGCCGCTCCATGAAATAGCCCCCATTAAACGCGTTGTGGTTTCCACGTATCAGGCGGCCAGCGGAGCTGGAGCTCCTGCGATGGCAGAGCTCTACGATCAGACCCGCGAATTTCTTGAGGGTGAAGAGTTGACCGTCAAATCCTTCCAGCACCAGATTGCCTTCAACTGCATTCCTCATATCGATACGTTTCTTGAAGACGATTCCACGAAAGAAGAATGGAAGATGGTCGTGGAAACCAAAAAGATCATGGGGGATGACGCAATCGAAGTGGCGGCTACGTGCGTGCGTGTGCCCGTGTTGCGCTGCCATGGAGAATCGATAAACGTTGAATTTTCCCGTGAGATTTCCGTGGAGACCGCACGCGAGGCTCTGGCGAGCGCTCCGGGGATAATGCTTATGGATGATACGGTGAACAACGTCTATCCGATGCCCGGTCTTTTGGCGGGCACTGATGCGACCTATGTCGGCCGCCTGCGCTGCGATTCCACGGTTGAATATGGCTTGGCGTTTTGGATCGTTGCCGACCAGATTCGTAAAGGTGCGGCGCTCAATACCGTGCAGATAGCGCAGTTGCTGCTTCCCTGTTAGGGAAGGTGACGATAAAATTGGGCACTTGCACAATAATGTGCCCAATACATTTATCTCTTCCGCCTTACAAGGGGAAATGCATAATCTGAATTATTTCCTTATAAATTAAAGGAATTACCGAAATTATTCTTGACAATTCTTGCAGGGGTCTTTATCTTTGCAATCATACGACAAGCGGGTGCCGCTTTTTTTATCAGAAAATTTTTGTGCACGTGCTCAAAAATAGGAGTGTACATCATCCGATAAAAAGCACTTCTTGACGGATGCGAGATGCAGACGGCTTGAGAAAATGGAAGGAATAGTTAGCCTCGACCTTAAATGAACAGGACTGCGCACCCTCTCCACGGCGCTGCAAAACACCTCCTCAAATCGTTATGCGATCCCTGTTCGTTTATGTCCTCCAGTTTCTCAAGCCATCTGCATCACGCTTATCAACAGGGATTCCAGAGTTTTGCTCTCGATCCATATATGCCCCAGTCGCGCCCTGCGACAGAAAAATAGGGAACGGTATGCAGACTCCGTTCCCTATTTTATTTTATTTTAAAGGGTCTTGTGTTTTCGGTTTACTTCCTGCTGAACAAGCGGGTGATAAACGTTTTGATACTGAACTTCTTGGGGACGGTTCTTGGCTGCGCCACGGTGGGGGGCAGGGGGCGTGATGCGGTGGGCACGGCGCTCGAGGGGTTTATGGAAGGCCGGGGGGCACCGGTTGCGGGGATGTTATCCGCACCGTAAGCCTTGTCGGATGCGAGGGAGGGGCTTGCCGGGGCCACGACGTTGGACGAGGCGCGTTTTTCTTCCGGTTCGGGCACCGAAGGGGTGCCGCTTCCCTTTGCCTGGGCGGTGAAAAGCGCCTCTTCTTCCCGATTGTCCGCTTCGGGCGTTGCCGGATCGTCTTCTCTTTCGATTGAAGGCGTTGGTTCGGATGTCGGTTCAGGTGCGTTTGCCGCTTTTGCCGTCGGGGGAGTTTTTACTGCCTGCTCTTTGGGGTCTTTGCGGTTGGCTTCGCGCGTCGCTTCTTCGGCTGCTGCTTCAAGGCGGCGACCATAGGCTTCTTTGATGAAGTAATCCTGCGAATCGAAGAGTTCACGCGCACCGTCGGCGCCGACGGAGGCAAATGAACCCAAGGGCGTATAGCTTTTGTCGGCACGCAGCTCGCGCAGCTTAGCGGTATCGGAAAGCGTGACATCCAGGTAGCGAAGAAGGGAGCATCGCAGTTCTTCATTTAGGATCGGCCAGGCGATTTCGATCCGCTTGTCCATGTTGCGCGTCATGAGGTCGGCGCTTGAAAGGTAGAGGCGCATGGAATCGTGCGGTCCAAAACCGTAGATGCGGCTGTGTTCCAGCAATCGCCCGACAATCGAGAAGAGGTGGATATTGTCGGTGACTCCGGGAATCTGCGGGATAAGACACGAAATGCCACGCACGAGCAGGGTGACTTTTACCCCGGCCTGCGAGGCTTCCGCAATCTTTTCGATGATATCTTTATCCGTGATGGAATTGGTTTTGAAGAAGAGCTCGGCTTCTTCGCCTGCGCGAGCAAGGGCGATCTGCTTGTCGATACCGGCGATCAGCATCGGTTTGATCTGCAGGGGAGCTACCCACAGAAGCTCATAATTTGTTGAGGCGTTTTCAAGTGCCATGTTGCGAAAGAATTCCATTGCGTCGCGGCCGATGGTCGCATCGGTGGTGATGAACGAAAGGTCGGTGTAGAGCTTGGCCGTTTTTTCGTTGTAGTTGCCCGTGCCCAGTTGGGTGATGTGCTGTATGCCCTCACTGGTTTGGCGTGTGATACAGCAAATTTTGCTGTGCACCTTGTAATCGCGGAAGCCGTAGATAACGTTGGCGCCCGCTTCTTCAAATCGTTGCGACCAGGCGATATTGTTGTTTTCATCGAAGCGTGCGCGCAGTTCGAAAAGGGCGGTGACATCCTTGCCGTTTTCGGCGGCGGTGATGAGCGCTTCGGCCAAATGCGATTGGCTGGCCAGGCGATAGAGGGTTATCTTGATGGAAACAACCGTAGGGTCGACGGCGGCTTCGCGCAGAAGTTGCACGAAGGCATCCATGCTTTCATAGGGATAGGAAAGCAGCATTTCCTTTTCCTCTACCTGTTCGGTAACGGGACGACGACGATCGATGCAGGCTGGCCATTGAGGAACGAACGGCGCGCAGATCAGTTCTTTCGCGACATTTTTGTCAAGACGGGAAGCCAAGCCCCAAGCATAGCCCATATCCAGAGGCACGCTGGTGATATACACCTGGTTTTCCTTGAGGTTCAGACGGTTGAGAAGGAATCCCTCCATGACGGGGGAAAGGCGCCGCTCGCATTCCAAGCGCACCGGAGCCAGGCGAGATCGTTTCTTCAGGATGCGCTTCATGTGCTCGCGATAGTCCTCTTCGATTTCGTCGGTGCCTTCGGTTGCATCGAGATCGGCATTGCGCGTGACGCAGATTACGTTGGTGTGCTTGACTGCGTACATTGAAAAAATGCTGTCTGCGATCATTTCCAAAGCGTGTTCGATCAAGATGAACTGCAACCCTTCGCCAGGGAGCTGGATCACGCGCTCGCATTGCTTCGGCAGGGGGATCAGTCCAAGGGTAACCCCTTCAGCGGCTTGGTTCTTTTCCTTTTTATGGGGAGTCTTAGCGTCTTTTTTCGCACCGGAGACCTCTTCGTCAAGGCGCACCAAAACGTAGAGAGCTCCGTTTTCCAGGTGGGGGAAAGGATGGCGTGAATTGATGATTTGGGGGGACAAAAACGGTACGACATTGGCTTGCAGGTGTATGCGCAGATATTCGTTTTGGTCGGTGCTCAAATCTTTGGTATGCAGATTCTTGACGCCCTTGGCCTTCAGCTTTTGACGAACATCTTTGAAGATGGCCTCCTGCAGGGGGTAGAGCTCATGGCAGCGGTCGTTGATGGCATCGAGTTGTTCGGTCGGGGTCATGTTCGTTTTGGAGTCGCGTACCGCTTTCTTCAAAAGACCCAAATCGGTCAGGCTGCCGACGCGTACCATGAAAAATTCCTGCAGATTCGAAGAGAATATAGCGATAAAGGTAAGTCGCTCTAGGAGGGGGACGGTTTCGTCGGCTCCCTGAGCGAGCACGCGCTCGTTGAAAGTGAGCCAGGAAAGCTCGCGGTTTTGCATATAGGCGCAATTTTTTGGGGACACCTTTTCCGGTAAGGGCTGAGTATCGGAAGCGGGAAGCTTCGTTCGGGGGGTGGTTGGCATTATTTCAACGGTCTTCTTGGCATCCATGGTGAATCCTTACTCTTGTGGGGCATTGCTTGGCGGGTGACAGGGTTTCGTGTTTGCTTGAGGCGATACAAAGATTATAGTCGGGTTCGTCCTTGCAGTATACGCTCGATAAGGTATCCTTCGCGCACCCCGCCTTTGCAGATCAAGAGGTTTTCGGCGAGGCAATCGCGCATGATCTGCGCCAGGATGAGGCAGCCTGGTATAAGGGTGTGCACGCGGTCGGGCACTGCTTTGAGTGCCAGGTGGGCAAAAGTATGGGGATCGCGCCGGTAAAGCGCCAGTATCTCGTTGACTTGCGCGGGGGTTAAGGTTTCGGGGCGGTTGACCGTGCAGGTTATTTCGGCGTACATTTTCGCCGCTGCGCGAACGCTGCCTCCGATACCGAAAAAATGGGGGCTACGATAGGGTTCGCAGCTTGTTTGGCTGGTTAAGATACGCTCGAACGAGGTGCTGATGGCCTCTGTTTCGACGGGCGTGGGCAGCAGGGAAGCCACCTGGTTCGCAAACGAGGAAAGCGACCCCTGCTTGAGGCTGATATTATCGAAGTCGCATCCGCCGGTGATGCGCGTGAGCTCGGTTGAGCCGCCGCCGATATCGATCAAGGTTCCCTCTTCGATCGTCGCATCGCTGGTGGCTCCCACAAAGCCCAAATGCGCCTCCTCGGCGGCAGAAAGCAGGCAGATAGGTTGATTGATGCGCGCTTCGATAGCTCTCGTTGCTTCGTGGGAATTGGTGCAATTGCGCAAAACTGCGGTTGCGAAGATATCGAGGCGCTTGCATTTGAAGTATTCCGCCCGCCGAAGGTGCCCGCTGAGCACGCTGACAGCGTGGTCGATGCCGCCAGCGGTCATAGCCCCGTTTTCGACGTGAGCCGCAAGACCAGCCATAACTTTGTGGTTGATAAGGCTGCGGAAGTCTTTTTTCCGCCGATATACTTTCTTCGTATCATCTTTGATTTCGTAAATGCAGGCGCGAACGGTATTCGAGCCAAGGTCGATGATTCCGTAGTTGGGCATGCAATTCCTATCTGCGCAGACAAAAGAGCTTTTTAATATTTTAAGGGTTTGCTGAAGCTTTTAAAAGGGCAATGCGGTCAATGGGGTATCATGATTGAACAAAGCGGAAAGGGGACTTCATGCTGGAAAAGGTTGATTTCGCTGTTGATAATATTTCCAAAGAGTATTATAAACCGCTTCATGATGCCCTGATCGAGCGACTTGTCGCGCTGCAGCAGCAAGCACGCATCGCCGGTGTCGGCGTGGTCGTTTTGCTCGAAGGATGGAACGGGGCAGGCAAGGGCGGACGCATTTCCGACTTGCTTTTCGAGCTGGACGCCCGTGCTACGACCGTGCATGTGACGGAAAACTTCAATGTGAAAGATGCCAAGCGTTTTCGCGACGAGCATCTCGGTGCAACGGGATTTTTCCCGCTGATGCAGGAATTTTGGAAGGCGCTCGGCCCGCGGGGCAATATGACGCTATTCGACCGTGGTTGGTATACGACGGCTGCTCAGCGACTTATGTACGCCAAATCCGACAAAGATATTTCGCGCAAGCAGCGTCGTCGTTTCGAGGAAAGGCTCGGTCTTAAGATCGATGCGCATATCGAATCGATTGAGAATTTTGAAAAGCAATTGATAGACGATGGCTATGTGGTGGTGAAATTCTTCCTGCACATTCCCGAGCAAACGCAACGCGAACGTTTGACGGAGTTGGCAAAAGATCCGGCGACCGCGTGGCGAGTGTCGAAGGAAGAATTGAATCACGTTGACGATTACGCCAACACCTATCAGATATATGAAAATCTTTTATGCAAAACTAATTTTGATTTTGCTCCTTGGGTGCTGCTCAACGGGCGAGATAAGCGTCGCTCGAATCTTACCATCGTGCGCACGTTGGTCGAATCGATTGAGACGGCGTTGCGCAAACGGGTTGATCCCGCCGCCGCCACTGCTGCTCAGTCGGCTTTGACAAACAGCTCGTCGGTGCAAGAAGAGGGCACCGACGAGCGCTCGCGTACCCCCGAACAGCAAGAAGCCTTGCAGGTGATCGCGCAAGAGCAGGCAAGAGAGGCTCGCTCGCTCGCTCCGACTTCTTCCGAGTTTCAAATCGTGGCTGACTTTCCCACCCTGCAGGGTGTCGACCGTCATCTGCAGTTTTCGCGGGAGGAATACAAGCGGCGTCTCGCCATCGAGCAGGATCGTCTTTTTAATCTTGAGCTGGAACTGTATCAACGGCGCATTCCTCTTATGATCATGTATGAAGGGTGGGACGCTGCGGGGAAGGGGGGCAATATCAAGCGGGTTGCCCAGGCGCTCGATGCGCGCGCCTACACCATCTATCCCTCTCCAGCTCCCACCAGGCTCGAACTGATGCATCCGCACCTGTGGCGGTACTGGACGCGCTTGCCCAAGGCGGGTCATGTGGGTATCTATGATCGCAGCTGGTATGGGCGGGTGCTTGTGGAGCGCGTGGAGGGTTTTGCGTCGAGTGACGAGTGGGGTCGTGCTTACGACGAGATCAATGAATTCGAACGCGATTTACAGGAATGGGGTGCTGTCCTCCTGAAGTTTTGGGTCGATATCAGCCGCGAGGAGCAGCTGGTGCGCTTCAATGATCGGGAGAAGGATCCGGCCAAGCAATGGAAGATCACTCCGGAAGATTGGCGCAATCGCGACCGCTATCCGCAATATCACGCCGCCGTAGAGGATATGTTCCGTTTGACATCGACGCCCTATGCTCCGTGGATCATCCTGGAAAGCGACAATAAGCACTATGCGCGCATAAAAGCGTTACGAATTATCAACGATACGCTTGAAGCTCGCTTGCATGAAAAGTGAGTGAGCGCTACCATGGACGAAGGTAAAGGTACGCAGTTAATGCACGTTGTCGTCAGCCGGCAATGTTTGAGACAAAAGGGGTAGATATGCTGAACATTCCTATGGAAGCGGTCTGGATTATCGTTGCGGTGATCGTATTGATTATCGTGGTTTTCATCGCGAAGGGCTTCATCGACGAAATGAAGAAGAAATAACGCGAATATCCGCTGCTTCTCGCGCTGCTGGTGGCCGGCTCTTTGGGGTTGTTTCCCCGCATGCTTAAGGCATGGATATTACGTACAGAAACCGATAAAACGCTTATCGCGCCCCCCTTTCGGGGGCGTTTTGTTTATCATGTGCACAGGTTGTGATTACGAGCGTTTGCGTCTTAAGGCCGGCGCAGCGCTTTCTTGTTTTCCTGGGCGGCACGAGTGGCCCAGGGCGTATAACGAAAGGAACCTATGGCTGATCATCGCAGATATGGACAGGTGCTGCCTGCTTCAAGCAAGTCGCCTCAGCGCAGAAGCGGCGCGCGTCCTTCCGTCCGCACCGCTTCGCATGGTTCTGGGCTTCCCCCGAAAAAGAACGGCCCCTGGCGCATCGTGTTCGGGGTGGCATTTATCGTGCTGGTGCTTTCTCTGATCGGGCTTGGCATTGTCGGGTTCAGCTATTGGCAAGGACAAAACACCTACAAAGAAATTGCTCAGGACGCATTTGTCGAACCAAGCGATCCTGCCGCCATGCAACTTGCCGATATGAAGCTCGATTGGGATGCGCTGCGAAAAAGGAACCCCGAAGTGGTCGGTTGGATATATATTCCCGGTACGTCGGTGAACTACCCGATCGTCCATACCTCTGATAACGAAAAATATTTGAAGACCGATTTTAACGGCGACACTGGATTTTTGGCAGCATTCGGCACCATTTTTCTTTCGGCGGAAAATGCGCCCGGTTTTTCCGATGCCAATAATATCGTGTACGGTCATCATATGAATGACGGATCGATGTTCGCTTTCATCGATGGATTTTTCGATGCGAAGGCGTTCAACGAGCACCGCTTGATTTACGTGCTAACACCCGATGGCAATTATAAACTCTCGACCTTTTCCCTGATCGCGTGTAGAGACGACGATCCTTTGGCACAGGCTAATTTCGCGACATCCGCGGATCTGCAAGCGTATGTGCAAGACAAGATAAATCGCAGTGCCGTTGCCCCGACCGAAGCGGTTGATCCTGCGGGGGTGACGCGTGTGTTTTCGTTTGTGACGTGCGATAACGTCACCGATGAGGGACGTGAGGTTCTTTTCGCTTCTGTGGTTGAATCCACAAAAAAAGAAGTTGCTCCTACCGACGCGAGTATGCAGACAGCCCCCACAACCCAAGAAAGTGCCGTCAATCCCAGCGATGTTGGTGTTGATGAGCAAGCAGCTAAGGAGATTGCATGAGTGGTTCTTTGATTCCCGGTGAAAAACCCGATCGTCCCGAAGAGGCTTGTGCCGTCTTCGGCGTGTTTGCACCCAATGAAGATGTTGCGCGCTTGACCTGCTTTGGGTTGCAGGCGCTGCAGCATCGCGGTCAGGAAAGCGCCGGTATTGCGGTAGGGGATGGCGATACCATCATGGTCACCAAAGATTTGGGATTGGTAACCCAGGTGTTCAACGAGGCCTCTCTGGCGGCGCTGCCCGGGTGCGTGGCGGTGGGTCATGCCCGCTATTCCACCAGCGGCGCTTCTTCGTCATGGGAAGCGGCGCAGCCTCATATTTCAGCGATCGATGATGTGTTGATCGCCCTTGCCCATAACGGTACGCTTATCAACACGAATGCGATGCGCGCCCATCTGGTTGCGGAAGGCGTGCAGTTCCGTTCGTCTGCAGACAGCGAAGTGGCCGCAAAGGTTATCGGGCGCGCCACCCAGGAAACCCATCATCTGCGCGACGGGATCCGTATGATGATGCAGTCGCTCGAAGGGGCATATGCCATGGTGTTGGCTAGCCCCGACTCGCTCTACGCGTTTCGTGATGCGCACGGCATCCGCCCTTTAAGCATCGGCAAGTTGCCCGATGGCGGATGGGTGGTTTCCAGTGAAACATGCGGGCTCGATATCATCGGAGCTGAATTCGTGCGCGATGTCGAACCGGGTGAAATAGTGCGGTTCAATGCTGATGGTATGTATGCCGAACAGGCTATTCCGGCGAAAAGACGCGCGGCGTGCCTGTTCGAATACGTTTACTTCGCGCGACCCGATTCCGTCTTGGATGGACAAAGCGTCTATCAGGCGCGCCGCAACATGGGGCGCATTTTGGCGCAGGAGGCACCTGTCGAGGCCGATTTGGTGCTGGGCGTTCCCGACTCCGGGGTTCCTTCGGCTATGGGTTATGCGCTGCAAAGCGGCATCCCGTATTCCGATGGTATCGTGAAGAATCGCTATGTCGGCCGCACGTTCATCGCGCCGACTCAAGCCATGCGGCAAATGGGCATCCGCATCAAGCTCAATCCTCTGCCTTCGGTTATTGCCGGCAAACGTCTTGTTGTCATCGACGACAGCATTGTGCGCGGCAACACCTCGAAGAAGCTTGTTGCCATGTTGCGTGCTGCGGGCGCGAAAGAAGTGCACATGCGCATTGTTTCTCCCGAAGTGATGTGGCCGTGTTTTTACGGCATCGATACCGACACTCAAGACCAGCTGATTGCTGCCAATATGACGGTGGAGCAGATGAATACCTATATCGGGACCGATTCCCTTGCTTTCCTTTCTATCGAGGGTTTGCACGCTTCGGTTCACGCAGAGCACGATGCTTTTTGCGATGCGTGTTTTACGGGTGATTATCCCATCGACATTCCTGCAGTTCTTCAGAAAAAGGGCTTTTTGGAGCCTGGAGCGATCAGCGCCGCTTTTGCGGACAAGGAGTAAAACATGACCGAGAGGATTACCATGCCCTACACCGAGAACGATGAAGCGGTCGCTATGCCCAGTTGGGTGAATGAGGATGCGACCACCTATGCGCAGGCGGGTGTCGATACGGCCGAAGGTGCGCGGGCGGTTGATGCGATCAAGGATGCGGTGCATTCCACTTATCGCGAAGAGGTGATCGGTGATATCGGTGGTTTCGGCGGCTTGTTTTCTGTGGCTGCAGCCAAGCAGATGGCTGATCCGATATTGGTTTCAGGCACCGATGGCGTGGGCACGAAACTCAAGGTTGCCCAGTTGGCAGATAGGCATGATACCGTGGGCATCGATTTGGTGGCCATGTGCGTCAATGATATTTTGGCCACGGGTGCCGAACCGCTCTTCTTCTTGGATTACGTTGCGGTGGGTAAGCTTAATGCCGAAGCGGTGGCAGAAGTGGTGGCGGGTATCGCCGAGGGATGCCGACAGGCGGGATGCGCGCTTATCGGTGGCGAAATGGCCGAGCATCCCGGCGTGATGGACCCGCACGATTACGATCTTTCCGGCTTCTGCGTGGGCATAGTCGATCGCCCGCTCATGCTTGACCCGACAACGGTAGCCGCAGGCGATGTGCTGCTTGGCCTGGCCTCGAGCGGCTTGCATTCCAACGGCTATTCGCTTGCCCGCAAGGTGTGCATCGAGGATAAAACTCACTATGAACTGCGTCTGCCCCAGGAAGAACTGAAGGGGATAAACGTGCAAGATGCCCTGCTGGAGCCTACGCGCATTTATGTGAAACCGGTGCATGCGGCGCTCGCCGCCCATCCGGGTGCCGTCCATGCCCTCGCGCACATCACCGGCGGCGGCATTACGGAAAATCTCAATCGCGCTTTGCCGAACACGATTGATGCGGTGGTTGATCTGGCCGCATGGGAGATGCCCCCCATCGTGTCGTTCGTGTGCCAGGCCGCTCGCCTAAATGAAGCCGAAGCGCTCAAAACGTTTAACATGGGCATCGGCATGGTGCTGATCGTCGATCCCGCGCAGGCTGATGTTGTTCGTGCCACGCTCGAACAACAAGGAGAAACCGTTTACGCTATCGGCTCGGTTGAGTCGGGCGTAGGCAGCGTGCGCTACCTAAACGAAGGATCTCTTCTATGAGCCAGGTTGATACCACCTGCTTGCATCAGCCGAAGAATAGCGAAGGATCGGACTGTTCCGCTGCTGGGGTCGGTCCGCTGAAAATCGGTGTGCTGCTTTCGGGTAGCGGAACAAACCTGCAAGCTCTCATCGATGCCATTGAAGCGGGTAGCCTCAACGTCGAAATAGTGGAAGTCATCGCGTCGCGCCCCGACGCCTATGGCTTAAAGCGCGCGCAGCACGCCGGCATTCCCACCTGTTCGCTGAACAGGGAAGTCTATGCCGATCCTCGCGTAGCCAACGAAGCTATTGCCACCGAACTTACGCGCGCAGGCGCTGAATATGTGGTCATGGCGGGCTATATGCGCATGTTGGGCGAAGAGGTGCTCGACGCATTTCCCGATAAAGTTATCAACTTGCATCCGGCGCTGTTGCCCTCCTTTACGGGCGCGCATGCTATATCCGACGCCTTCGAAGCAGGTGTGAAGGTCACGGGGATCACCGTGCACTTTGCCAATGCTGAATACGACAAGGGTCCCATTATCGCGCAACGCGCTCTTGACGTGCGCGAAGACGACACGCTTGAAAGCCTGGAAGCACGCATTCACGAAGTGGAACATAAACTCTATCCGGAAGTTTTACGCCTGGTTGCCGACAGGCGCGTTTCAATCGACGAAAAAAGAAAGGTGCGCATCAGTGAATAAAGCCTTATTGCAGCATATTATCGAAGATTTGAATGCGGGGAAAACCCCTGCACTTACCACGCAGGATTTTCCCTGTTTTTCGGCAGAGGCTACGGCGGGCAATGAATACGTTTCTCCGGCAACGCTTGCGGTGATTGCGGCAAGCCTCACTGTTGCCGATGTCCCTACGTTTGAACGCGCTCTTCGGGCTATCGATGAAGACGATCTGGGCTGGCTTGGATTTAAGATCGTATTCGATCCTGCGGTGGCTATCACCAATACCGATAATGAAGTGACGAAGAAATATGGCGAAGCGGGATCAGCCGATGGGCAGCCACTCGTATTTTTCTGCAATGACGCCAAAGAACTGGTCGCGTCTCGCACGCCTTCCGCACGCGATTTCTTTCAGATGAAAGATGCAACGCGCGGACCTTCGATGCACAACGAACAATTCCCCGGGCTGACGTGGGTATCGGTGCCGCTGTTCGATCGCGTGCACGTGTGGTTGGCCGGAGCTTCCGACGTGGCCAGCGAAGTGGCCACGCTCGCACTTCACGTTGGCTTTGATGTGACGGTTATCGATTACGACACTGCTTACGTTAACGAAAAACGATTTCCCGTTGCCGAGCGCATCGTGCTTGAAAGCTTCGATGATCTCGATACGATCAAGCTTCAGCCGCAAGATTACGTATGCGTGCTTACGCGTGGGCACATGCAGGATCCTGAAAGCTGTGTGTGGGCTTTGCGCTGCGGGGTGCACTACGTCGGTATGATGGGGTGCGCTGGCAAAAATGAGCGTGTGTGCGAGTTGTGCGCCGCCGCCGGGGTCTCAGATGAGGATTGGCTGCGCGTCAAGCGACCAATCGGATTGAGCTTTGGGGCGAAAACGCCCGCTGAATTGGCAATAGCTATCGTCGGTGAACTGGTCGACGTGCGTTACAAACAACGATATAGCGCGCAAGCGCAGGCAAAGCACGAAGCGAGTCTAGGGAGGAACTAGCGTGGAAAACCCAAAGGTCAAACGAGTACTTATTTCAGTTACCGACAAGACGGGGGTCGCCGATTTTGCGGCGGTTCTCAGCCAGGAATTTGGCGCGCAGATCATTTCAACAGGAGGTACGGCGCGGGCATTGGCGCAGGCTGGCGTTGCGGTGACGTCGATTGAAGAGGTGACGCACTTCCCTGAGATGATGGACGGTCGCGTGAAAACCTTGCACCCCTTGGTTCATGGCGGCCTGTTGGCCAAGCGCGACAACCCCGACCACATGGCGCAAGCTGCCGAACACGGCATCGACATGATCGATATGGTGGTAGTGAATCTTTACGCCTTTACGAAAACGGTCGATTCCGGTGCCGATTTTGCTACGTGCATTGAAAACATCGATATCGGCGGGCCTTCCATGCTGCGTTCTGCCGCTAAAAACTTTGAATCGGTTGCCGTGGTCACCGATCCAGCCAGCTACGATAGTATTCTCGAGGAGATGCGCCTTAACGGAGGAGCCACCACGAGGGATACCCGAGTTAAACTGGCATTGAATGTGTTTCAAACGACGAATGCCTACGACGGATCCATCGCAGCTTGGATGGAGGGTCAGCTGGAGGGCGGCGCGAAGGAAAAATTCGCTGCGAGCAAGCATCTCAATCTGACAAAGGTGCAGGATCTGCGCTATGGCGAAAACCCGCATCAGCAGGCAGCGTTCTATCGTCGGGATGATTACGCCATGGCCGATTTCAGTCTGGCGTATGCGACGCAGCACCAGGGCAAGGAACTTTCCTACAACAACTACCTCGACCTCGATGCAGCATGGGCGGCGGTGCGCGAATTCGATAAGCCGGCATGCGTTATCGTCAAACACCTTACCCCGTGCGGCGTGTGCGAAGATGAAAACATCGTCGAAGCGTACCAACGCGCTCACGCCTGTGATCCGATTTCTGCCTATGGTGGCGTCATTGCCTTTAACCGTGGCATCAATGCCGATATCGTGACGGCTATCTTCGATAACAAACAGTTTGTGGAAGCTATCATCGCCCCCGCATTCGCCGCTGATGCACTCGATATGTATGCTGCTAAACCCAACGCGCGTCTGCTTTCAACGGGTGGCGTGAACCCTGCAGGCTGCGAAGTGGAATACCGTGCGGTAGAAGGTGGACTTCTGTGCCAGGATAGCGATGCGGTAGCCGAAGACCCTGCCGCATTCACGGTGGCAACAAAGCGTCAGCCGACGCAGGAAGAACTCGACGAACTGATTTTTGCGTGGAAAGCTTGCAAATCGGTCAAGTCGAATTCGATTCTGCTTTCGAAAAACCATGCAAGCGTGGGGGTTGGTGGTGGCCAGCCAAACCGCGTGAACTCTGCCCAGATCGCCGTGGTACAAGCGGGCGAAGCAGCGCAGGGTGCCGTTGCGGCATCCGATGCTTTCTTCCCGTTTCGCGATGGCTTCGATGTGCTAGCACAAGCAGGGGTAACCGCCGTTATTCAACCGGGCGGTTCTATTCGCGATGAAGAAGTGATTGCTGCGGCTGACGAGCAGGGTGTGGCCATGGTATTTACGGGGCATCGCCACTTCCGCCACTAAGTAAAAATCACGTATCGCTCTGCAATCAAACAAGGGTGCCCTTCGAGGCGCCCTTGTTTGATGTTGATACGGTCGATGCCAAGCATCACGCAAGGAGTCGACAGGGCCTCTTCGTCGCATCAGGAAAGCGGGGTGTTAAGGGAAAAGCGGTTCTGTTGAAGGCGGCGTTTTCTGCGAGCCGCCTTCAAAATCGGAAGCACTTTCCCCTCTTATTCGGTGCGACTGAATACTTCGTTTAGCCTTGATGGCGTACGTTGTTTGCCAACAGTACGCAGATGATGATCAAAAGCAGGCTTACGATATGGGAAGTGATAGCGGTTATGCCCTGTCCTTGAGTGAGACCGGAGATGATGCCCGCAGCACTCAGCAGTAAGCCGACAATGCTGAAGAAATAAAACGGCTTGATTTTAGAGGCGTTTTTTGCCCCTCGAAGGCCGCAAAACCCGATAAGGATGTTGACGAGTGCAACGAGAAGCAGCCCGATGCCGGTACCCAGCACTTCGGCGCTTGTTGCGGTTTCGCTGGTAAAGGCAAGACCCGCACCTCCCGTGAAAATATTCGCAAGGCTCATAATCCCTACGATGAACCCTATAGCGACCATGATGATGCTGATAATTTTTATTGCTTTTTG